>NZ_JAGBKN010000009.1:0-111339 GCF_017498075.1 Psychrobacter halodurans | reverse complement strand
CGATTGTGCCACGATTTGACTACGTCTAGACGTTAACAAAGCACTATATATTTGTTATGGTAAAAACAAGCTGATGTCAGGTCTTACAAGCATCTTTATAGCTTGAGTTGGTGAAAACATATGTCTTAGGATTTTGTCTTACATGGTTTTGTAATAATGAATGTTTTTAGTGCCTACTTTGACACAGTATTTCTTTAATAAACCAACATTTATTTATTGAGCCACCAATATCAACATAAATGCTAACTTGTAATTGGCCATTTATGTTTAGGATTTATAACAACGATAAGGAAGCTACCATGAGTGATATCTTTAATGTAAAAGACACCATTTCGGTCGATGGCAAGGAGCATGCCTATTATAGCTTGCCCAAACTTGCCGAGACTTACGACAATATCAATACGCTACCATACTGTATGAAGGTCGTACTAGAGAACCTATTGCGTAACGAAGATGATGGTCAGTCTGTCGGCAAAAACCACATCGAAGCAGTGGCCAACTGGGACGCTGGCGCTGAGGCGTCCAAAGAGATTGCCTTCATGCCAGCACGCGTGGTGCTGCAAGATTTCACCGGCGTGCCATCAGTCGTTGATCTGGCAGCGATGCGTGATGCAGTAGTAGAGCTGGGTGGTCGTGCTGAGCAAATTAATCCCTTTATCCCCAGTGAGTTGGTCGTCGACCACTCGGTACAAGTGGATGCTTATGGCCGCGAAGATGCGCTGGATCTCAACGAAAAGATTGAATTTAAGCGTAATAATGAGCGTTATGAGTTTCTCCATTGGGGCCGAAATGCCTTTGAAAACTTTGTCGTTGTTCCACCAGCGACCGGTATCGTGCACCAAGTCAACCTTGAGTATCTTGCGCGCGTGGTCATGGCAGCAGATATCGATGGCGAGCTGACCGCCTATCCTGACACAGTGTTTGGTACCGACAGTCATACGACGATGATTAATGGTATCGGTGTGCTTGGTTGGGGTGTTGGCGGTATCGAAGCCGAAGCGGCGATGCTCGGTCAGCCGTCTTCGATGCTGATTCCGCAAGTGGTTGGCTTTGAGCTGACAGGCAAACTCAGAGAAGGCGTCACCGCGACGGATTTGGTATTGCGCGTGGTCGAGATGCTACGGGCACATGGCGTGGTTGGTAAGTTTGTCGAATTCTACGGTGAAGGCTTGCATCAAATGCCATTAGCAGATCGGGCGACGATTGCCAATATGTCGCCAGAATATGGCGCGACTTGTGGTATTTTCCCGATTGACCAAATGGCGATTGACTATCTGCGTCTATCAGGCCGTGACGAAGCGCAAATTGAGCTGGTCGAAAAATATGCCAAGGCACAGGGCTTATGGCATGATGCCGATACGCCAGCGGCAACTTACTCAAGTAAGCTAGAGCTTGATCTGTCCTCTGTCCAGCCAGCACTGGCAGGCCCTAACTTACCGCAGCAGCGTATCAACTTATCTGATATGCACGAAAAATTCGGCGAAACGCTTGAGAAGATGACCAAAGACCGCAAGGCAGAAGTTGAAGGCAAGGTACGCTTTGATCAAGAAGGCGGTGAGCAAGAGCAAGCCAAAAACCTAGCAGCTAAGCCGAAAAACTGTGATGAAGACGGTAACTTCTGTAGTATCGTTGACATTAATGATGAGAAGTATAAATTACGTGACGGCGCGGTGGTGATTGCCGCGATTACCTCTTGTACCAACACCTCAAACCCAGCCGTCATGCTCGGTGCTGGACTGGTCGCCAAAAAGGCCGCTGCCAAAGGCCTCAAAGCCAAGCCTTGGGTTAAGACCTCATTGGCACCTGGCTCAAAAGTGGTGACGGATTACTTAGAAAAAACCAAACTGATGGATGAGCTAGAAAAAACAGGTTTTTACTTAGTTGGTTATGGTTGTACTACTTGTATCGGTAACTCAGGACCACTGCTTGAAAGTATCGAGCAAGGTATCGAAGAAAATGATTTAGTGGCGGCAGCGGTACTTTCTGGTAACCGCAACTTTGAAGGTCGCATTCACTCGCATGTCAAGGCAAGCTATTTGGCGTCGCCACCATTAGTCGTCGCTTATGCGCTGGCAGGTACGGTGGATATCGACTTAACCACCCATCCGCTCGGTCAAGACCAAGACGGCAACGATGTCTATCTAAAAGACATTTGGCCAACGTCAGATGAAATCAACGAGCTGATTGCCAATAATATCGATGCTGATATGTTCCGTAAAAACTATGGTGAAGTGTTCGACGGTAGTAAAGAATGGAACGCGATTAGCTCAGCCGATAGCCAGCTATATCCATGGGATGAAGGCTCAACGTACATCAAAAATCCACCGTTCTTTGATGGTATGACCATGGAGCCAGAAGGTATCCCTGATATCGAAGGTGCGCGTATCTTAGGTTTATTTGGTGACTCAATTACCACTGACCATATCTCGCCTGCGGGTAATATCGATCCAAACTCGCCAGCAGGTAAGTATCTGCAAGAGCGCGGCGTCATGGAAGCGGACTTCAATAGCTATGGCTCACGCCGTGGTAATGATGCAGTCATGACCCGTGGTACCTTTGCCAATATCCGTATCAAAAACCAAATGATGGGCGGCAAAGAAGGCGGCTACACCTATTACTTCAAAGATGACAAGTCGACGTTACAAGATGGCGAAGAAATGGCTATCTATGATGCGGCGATGAAGTATAAAGAAGATAAGCGTCCGCTCGTCGTCCTCGGCGGGGCAGAGTATGGCTCAGGCTCAAGCCGTGACTGGGCAGCAAAAGGTACGATTTTGCTTGGTGTAAAAGCGGTATTGACCACGTCATTTGAACGTATTCACCGCTCAAACCTTGTCGGTATGGGTGTATTGCCGCTGACTTTCAAAGATGGCGAAGATGCACAAACCTACAAGCTCGATGGCTCTGAAGTGCTGAGCATCACTGGTCTAAACAATGGCGAGAGCAAAACCGCTCAAGTCAGTGCCACCCGTGCTGATGGCTCGACCGAAACCTTTGAGGTCAATGTCGGCTTGCAGACACCAAAAGAGCGCGAATACGTGCGTCATGGCGGCGTATTGCACTATGTACTGCGACAGCTTGCAAGCGATCACAAAGACGCTGCGTAGTAAGTTGTTAGATTTAACTTAGCATTAACATTGGAAAAGCCCAGTTCCCTTAATGTAGGGGACTGGGCTTTTTTATGGGTAGGTTAGATTTTATACAAATCAGCTTATTTGATCATTGTTTGCAGTTTTTTTAACCCTTTTCAGTCAATAGCTTAACTCCCAAACCAACAAACACTACGCCGCTTATTTTATTTAAAATCACTTCGATAGCTGGGTTTTTTCTTAAGTTGGCACTAAATTTTGAGGCCAATAAAGCAAGGCACGAACACCATACAAAGCCCGTCAGCGCAAAACTCAATCCCAAAATCAGAAATGACAAGGCGCTATGAGTATAGCTAGGATCGATAAACTGCGGAAAAAATGCAAGGAAGAATAGCGCGACTTTTGGGTTAAAGACATTGGTTAATACGCCTTGTTTGTATATTTGCCAGTGCGCTATAGAGTTGGCAGGTGCCGATGGGCGACTTTTTGGCAAATGATTGGCCAGTAAAGAAGGCTGCTTGCTCATCAGCATTTTTATACCCAGATAGCATAAGTAGCTGGCACCGATATATTTTACAATCGTAAAGGCCAGAGGCGAGTTGATCAAAATGATCGATAGACCCAATGCGGCGAATACCGTGTGCACCAAGATGCCTGAGATGATACCGAGGACAGAATAAAACCCTGCTGCGCTGCCATGTGAGACGCTACGGGTGATGATATACATCGTATCGGTGCCTGGAGTGAGGTTTAGCAAAATCGCCGCCGAGACAAAGCCCAGATAGTTTTCGATACCGAACATGGCTCATACTTCCTTGTGATAGCAATAATAAGGGAGTGTTTTATTTATCGTTTATTTCGTAGTTTACATGGTATCGGTCATCATGAGCAGCTCATATCGATGGTTTTTATAAACGCCAAATGAAAAAAATCCCAGTCACCGGATGATGACTGGGATTTTTTAGTGTTCGCTTATTAGTCTAACCTGATGCTAAGCAAAAGTGCTAATAAGTGACGCCGAATAGTGGCGTCCCCAGGGGGATTCGAACCCCCGTTACCGCCGTGAAAGGGCGGTGTCCTAGGCCTCTAGACGATGGGGACGCATAGAGTGTCATAACCTATGGTTATAACGGTACTTCACAATATCAGAGCGCTTATTTATTAATAAGCCTTGCCTAGGTGCTGACATTGTTCTCAAAGCAATATTTATCCGTTGAGCGATAAATAGTATGGTGGAGCTAAACGGAGTCGAACCGTTGACCCCTTGCATGCCATGCAAGTGCTCTACCAACTGAGCTATAGCCCCTCGCTAAGAGTGTGCGTATTTTAGGTAAGACCAGCAGTCTTGTCAACCGCTATTTTTAAAATAATGCAAAATAATGCAAAAAAAGTCATTAAAAGTATTTAAATGGCTAATTATGGGCGTTTGAGTATGGGTGTTACATAAAAAAGAGCCAGTATCGAGCTGACTCTTTGTTATTATTTATCCATTCTACTCTTCATCGGCAAGTACAAGGATACCCTGCTGCCAAACTATGCATCAGCCAAAAAATTAGGCAGATCCGCCGCTTTTTTCTCAAGCTTTTTCAGTTTCTTTTTACCGAGGCCGCCTAAGACATCAACCGCATGACGCAAGCGCGTCAAGGTCATATCCGCACCGATAATCGCCATCGAGTTCATAACGGGCGTCGATGAGGTGCTACCCGCAATCGCGATAAAGAATGGCGCCATAAAGTCGCGCATCTTGATATCGAGGTGGGCGGCGAGGCCTTTTAGCGTGGTATAGATGTTTTCCTCCGACCACGTCGGCAGGGTCTCAAGCTGCCAAAGCGCCAGTTGTAGCAGCTCGATGATTTGCTCAGGCTCAAGCGATTTATGCGTAAAGCTCTCAGCGGTGATGTCTGGCAGGTTTTGGAAATAAAAGCCGCCCCAGTTGACCGCGTCAGACAACAGCTCGATGCGTGGCTGAATCGCAGCGGCGATCGCGGTGAGTTTATCGCTGTCACTGGCCCACTCAAGGATTTTGTTTTTAAGCTCTTCAGGTGTAAGCGCGCGTAGCCATTCGCTGTTTAGCCAATTGAGTTTTTCGGTATCGAAGATAGGGCCGCCAAGAGACACGCGCTGGATATCAAAGCTGGCAATCATTTCATCCAAGGTGAATTTTTCGGTATCGTCAGGCATTGAGTAGCCCATACGGCCTAGGTAGTTGAGCAGCGCCTCAGGTAGTACGCCGGCATCACGGTAGTAAGTAATTGAGGTTGGGTTTTTACGTTTCGACAGCTTTGATTTGTCGGGGTTACGCAGTAGCGGCATATGGCAGAGTGTTGGCATCTCCCAACCAAAGTAATCATAAAGCAGCTGATGCTTGGGGGCGGAGTTGAGCCACTCTTCGCCGCGCATAACGTGAGTGATCTCCATCAAGTGATCGTCAACGACGTTGGCAAGATGGTAAGTTGGCATACCGTCGGTTTTTAGCAATACTTGCATATCGACTTGCGCCCAAGGAATCTCGACGGTGCCGCGCAGCATGTCATGTACTTGGCAAACGCCGTCGGTGGGTACACGCATACGGATCACATGCGGGGTGCCCTCGCTTACCAATTGCGCAGTTTTTTCTGGAGGTAGGTGGGCACAGCGGCCGTCATAGCGCGGGGTCTCGCCATTGGCCATTTGTTCAGCGCGCATGGCGTCTAGCTCTTCTGTAGTACAAAAACAGCGAAACGCATGGTCGCTTGCTATCAGCTGCTCGGCGTGTTTTTTATAAATATCGCTACGCTCGCTCTGACGATAAGGCGCATGCGGGCCACCAACGTCTGGCCCCTCGCTCCAGTCAAGTCCGACCCAGCGTAGCGCGTCCAAAATCATCTGCTCAGATTGGGCAGTTGAGCGCGTTTGATCGGTGTCCTCAATACGCAAAATAAACTCACCACCGTGGGCTTTGGCAAAGGCTAAATTAAAGAGCGCAATATAAGCGGTACCGACATGCGGAAAACCAGTCGGCGAGGGCGCAATACGCGTGCGAATAGGGCGGGCGTTGCTCGTGTCGGAGGGAGCATGGGTCGATGTTTGCATAATAAAAATCTCAAAATGTCGTGGGCGATAAGTAGCAACAATAGCCACAAAATAGCTGAAGAAAAAATATGACTAAAATAGCAATGAAAGAGTGGCCGTCAATAGCAAAAAATAGCGTAAAATATAGCGCTAGTATAACAGACAGCTGCGATATTTTTAATGAAAAGCCTGTCTAGTGCTTGACTCACCGTGTATCCTTGCGATAATAAGGTCAAGCAAGACATAACTTGTTTATTTTCATCTGATTTTTTACTATTACCGGCCGATATGGCCATCATCTACTGAGTCGTTTGTGTCCACATTGAATGATAAGCCAAATAATAAGCAAAACAGTACGTCCACTTGCAAACAAAGCCCTTCTTTGGCCACTGACCCTGCCAAGTCGGCGGCTGATTTATCTGCTGTAACCTCTGATACTGCGCAGCCCATCCGTGAGGGAGCGTCTGTGTGCGCGGCGTCCAGCGAGCAGCGCTTTGTCCATGATGCCGTGCTATTGCAAGAGACGGTGGCGGCGGTACTGGGCGTCAAATCTCTTCCCAAATGCACAGATGACGCCCCACAACCCAGCTTGCAAATGAGCGGTATCTACGTCGATGCTACCTTTGGGCGTGGCGGTCATAGCCGTTTATTATTGAGTCATCTGAGCGACGACGCGACGCTGGTGGTGTTTGATAAAGACCCGACAGCAATTGCTGTGGCGCAAGAGCTGGCCGCTAGTGACAGCCGTGTCAAAGTGGTGCATGATAGTTTTGCGACATTGACGGACAGCCTAGCGGCGCTGGGTATCGATCAGGTGGATGGCTTGATGGCAGATTTGGGCATCTCATCGCCGCAGATTGATGATGGTAGCCGCGGTTTTAGTTTTATGCGTGATGGGGCGGTCGATATGCGTATGGATACCAGTCGTGGCCAGTCGGTGGCCGAATGGCTCGAGCAGGTCGATGACGAAACCTTGGCCAATGTGCTTTACGAGTTCGGCGAAGAGCGCCACAGTCGCCGTATCGCGCGCGCCATCAAGCAGATGGACAGCTATGAGTCCACGCTTGAGCTGGCAGAGGTGATCAAAACGGCGCACCCCAACTGGCAGCGCGGCAAGCATCCAGCGACCCAAAGCTTTCAGGCCATGCGTATTTTTATCAATAACGAGCTTGGCGATGTCGATGACTTTTTGGCGCAAAGCATTCCGATTTTAAAAGCAGGTGGTCAGCTGGCAGTGATTAGCTTTCACTCCTTAGAGGACCGCCGAATCAAGCAGTTTTTGCAGCGCCATAGCAAAGGGCAATATCCAGAGGATGATAATCTGCCGATGCCACCCAAACGTCCGCGCTATTTTGGTAAGCCAAAACGGGTGGGGCCTAGCAAGAGCGAGATCAGCGGCAACCCGCGCGCGCGCAGTGCTTGGTTGCGACTGGCCACGCGCAGCGATGTTGAGTATCAACAGGCGGCAAGCCAAGATTAGCTACATTGTCAGTGAAGCGGTTTAAGAGTAGTCATATCGCTTTGCTGTTGTTTGTCTAAATAAGATAAAAATGTGCGAATGGCTACGCTAGTGTTAAAAAGCTGTAAATATTACCTGCTAGGCTCAGCAGTTGGTTTTTTGTTTGTAGCGCGCATGACAGTGATATTTGGTTTTATGTCACCGATGCGGCCTGAGTGTCTGATAGAGACATTTGCGCATAAAAACCATTTAAAACCGTCGCCGATTTTATATTTGAAGTCCACTTTTTGAGAGCGTCATGGCAATATCTGACAAACCTACTCGCCGCGCCGGCACCCCTCCTAATGTCGATATCGGCGAGCTGTTTGTGCGCCGGTTTAATGTGGTCAGCATTTATGTGGCGATTTTATTATTGCTGGCGGCGGCAATCATCTGGAGCGGTATCAAGACCGCTGAAGGCGTCCAGCAATACCATCAGGACTATAAAACCTTGCAAGACATGAAAAAACAACAGCGCAAGCTACAAGTAGAGCATCAGCGGTTGCTTATCGAGCAGCAAACCTTTAGCGCCACGCCGCAAATTGCCAGCCGCGCTGTGGCCGAGCTTGGCATGTATTCTCCAACCCTCAAAGACAAGTTGATTATTCAGCCAGGCGCTCCTACGGCACTGGCGCCAGCCGCCTCTAGCGAGGCAGATATCACCGCCAATGACAGTGATGTCATACAAGAGGTTGTCAGTACCGATTTGTCGATTGACGCGCCGCCTAGAGCTACATCAATTAATACCAATGCGGCGGAGGCTGGGCGATGAGTGAAAAAAAATCCAAAGCCAAGACCGGTAAGTCAACAGCAAAAAACAACAGCAAAAAACCCACCAGTGGCAAAGTCACCAAGCCGCTGCGCCGTGTCAGTGCGGCCAATTCAGGACAAAAAAATAAAAAAACTGATAGTAGTGCGGCAGATAGCCGTAAGGCCAAGCTGTTTGGGCGACTAAAAAAGAATGACAATCAAGGTGCTTATACCAGTGTCAAAAACCGTAAAACCGCGTTTTTAAATAAAGCATCAGGGGCGTCCTCACGGGGCGGTTTTGAGCAAGACAAAGCGCGATTTTGGACGGTTTGGGGATTGGCGCTTGCCATATTGGTCGCACTGATAGGCCGTGCTTACTACATTCAAGTCGCCAATGCCCAGTTTTATCAAGATAAGGGCAATGAGCTGATCACCAGCGTACGCACACAAACATCTTATCGCGGTATGATTACCGATCGCAACAAACTGCCACTGGCAGTGAGTGCGCCGCTGGCGACAGTGTCCTTTAGTCCGCATGACTATGCGCGTGAATACTATGAGCTAAAACGCATCATTTTGACCAACCCTGACAGTCCGCAGCTACGAGCGCGCATGCAAAAACGCTTGGATGCTATGGATTTGACGACCTTGGCCGCTGCCGCCAATATCTCAGTCAGTGAGCTAAAACGAGTCACCGCGATCGATGACAGCATCGATGTCACCGACGAGGAAGCAGTAAAAGCAGCGTTGCCATCAGGCGCAGGCTCGCACTACTTACCGCTTCTTAATAAAGTCACGCCAGAGATTGCCCAAAGTGTCAGCTCTTTAGATTTCCCTGGGGTGTATGAAAAAAACTTCTTTCAGCGTTATTACCCGCAGCCTCAGCCCAACTCGCAATTGCTCGGCTTTATGGGACAAAACGCCAATGATCCTGAGGGCGGCTATGAAGGGCGTGCGGGTATCGAACGTCAGTACGAAAAGGAGCTGGCGGGCAAAGATGGCAAGGTACTGGTGCTAAAAGATGCCAAACAAAACAGCCTAAAAGAAATCAAGCAAGTCGAGCCTGAGATACCGGGCAAAGATGTGGCGCTGACGATTGACTCGCGTCTGCAGTATCTGCTTTATAAAGAGTTAGAAAAAGCAGGACGCCTACAGCGGGCGCGCTGGTCGACAGGTATGGTCGTCGATGTACAGACAGGCGAGGTGCTCGCCCTCTCGACCTGGCCGTCATTTAATTCCAATAACCTCAATGAGATGACCGGTGAAAACCAGCGAAACCGTGCGCTGTTAGACGTCTTTGAGCCAGGCTCAGTGATGAAGCCATTTACTGTGGCTGCGGCGTTAGACTCGGGTAAATATACCGCGACATCATTGATTGATACCAATCCAGGCTCTATCCGTGTCCGTGGTTATACCATTCGCGATCACCGTAATCTCGGCATGATCAACATGGGCACGCTACTACAAAAATCGAGTAACGTCGCCTCGACCAAGATTGCATTGTCCCTGCCGCCTGATGCCATTACCAATATGCAAAAGCAGTTTGGCTTTGGTAAAAAAACCCCATTACAGTTCCCTGGTGAGGGTAGTGGTCTGGTGGTCACGCCAAAAGAAAAAGAAACCTCGCGCCGCGCCACCGTCAGTTATGGTTATGGTCTGCAGGTGACACTTGCGCAGGTCGCACAGGCCTATTCGGCGCTGGCCGCAGGCGGTGTCATGCATCCGCTGACATTGATCAAAGACGACAAACCGCAGCCAAGCAAACGCATTATGGCGCACGAGCAGGCGATGTCTATCGTGCAGATGATGGAGAGCGTCACCGAGCCGGGTGGTACCGCGAAAGGCGCGGCCATTGACGGCTACCGTGTGGCGGGTAAAACAGGAACGTCGCGCCGTATCAACCCCAAAGGTGGCTACTATACTGACCAGTATCGCAACGTCTTTGCGGGTATGGCACCAGCATCAAACCCAAGGCTGGTGGGCGTGATGCTCATCGAAGACCCACGCGCGCAGATTTATGCGGGTCTGACTGTCGCTCCTGTCTTTCATAATGTCATGAAAGAGGCGCTGCGTTTGTATAATGTGCCTTTAGATAAACCGCTAAAAACCGAAGAGCCATAAGTATCTTGCCACACAAACACGACGACTGATGTCGGTCAGTATCCAGCGCCAGCCGCTGATTTGTGTTCACCGTTTAGGATTTGCCCATGACCACGCTTACCTCATCGCCCAGCACCGCTGCGGTTACCTTGCAGCAGCTTTTAGCGCGCGGCGATCGTCAGCATTCTTTGCTACAGCCATCGCTCACCGCGCTGCTCGCTGCTGCAGACAATACCAGTGAGGGCATCTCAGTCGCGCATATACCATTTGCACAGATTCGGTTGGATAGCCGCCACGTTGCGGCACACGATGTGTTTGTCCTGCTAAAAAGCCAGGCAGGCCACTGTCAAAAAAGCCGCGACTATCTGCTACAAGCCGCATCACAGGCGGCTTTTATTCTCTCGGAGATTGACCCAAGCGACTTGTTTGATGATGGACAGTTGCCAGAAGATATGTTGTCTTGTCCTTTGATATACACGCCGCATATTCGTGATTTTTTGGGCAGTCTCATTCAGGCGCGTTTGCAGTACCAGCAGCCTAGCCGGTTACCCACGGTGGTTGCAGTGACAGGCACCAATGGCAAAACTACCATCAGCCAGCTAGTAGCGCAGTTGACGCAGCTGACTGGCATGAGCAGCGCTGTGATGGGGACCGCGGGTAACGGTCGACTGGGCGCTTTGGTACAGGCTAGCCATACCACGGGCGACGCTCTTGACGTGCAGCAGTTTGTGTATCAAATGGCGCTTGAGAAGGCAGAAATATTGGCGTTAGAAGCCAGCTCGCACGGTCTTGATCAGCAGCGTCTACAAGGCGTACCGATATCTGTTGCGATTTATACCAACTTAAGCCGCGATCATTTAGATTACCATGCCGATATGGCAGCGTATGCCGCGGCAAAAGCTAGGCTCTTTGACAAAACGCATTTTCCTTCCTTGACGCACGCTATCATTAATATCGATGATGAGTACGCGCAAGTCATGCTAGATATGGCGCATGCCAGTGGTTTGACGGTATGGACGTATAGTCTAGATGCCTCAAAGCCTGCGACTTTTGTTGCCACCGATATTACCCCAAGCTTAGAAGGGGTGGAAATTACACTGCAGACAGACTTCGCCGGTGGAGATACCGCCGATAAAGGAACTGGTGATACAGACCCTGGCCATAAAGAGGGCCATCGCATAAATATCGTTAGTCCTTTGCTCGGGCGTTTTAATGTCGCCAATTTGCTGGCTGCCATTGCCGCTGCCGCCGCGTTGGGCATGAGTCTTGAGCGTATCGCTAAGCTCGTCCCGCAGTTACAAGGCGCGGTAGGACGTATGCAGCGCGTCGCATCGCGTGATGGCTGCTTTATCGTTGATTATGCGCATACCCCTGATGCGCTCAGTCAGGTGCTGGCCAGTTTGCGCACCCACTGTGAGGGGCAGCTGTGGGCGGTGTTTGGCTGCGGCGGAGACCGTGACGCGGGCAAGCGTCCGCTGATGGCGCAGGCAGGACTGGCGGGCGCGGACAGGGTTATATTGACCGCGGATAATCCGCGCACCGAAGACCCAGAGGCCATCTTGCAAGATATGCAAGCGGGCATGAGCACCGCGCAGTATCAGCGCACCCATATCGAGCCTGCACGGCAAGCGGCGATTGAGTATGCTGTCATGCAAGCAGCGCCCAATGATATCGTCGTCATCGCTGGCAAAGGTCATGAGACCTATCAAGAGATCAATCATGTCCGTTATGATTTTGATGACAGTGTGGTCTTGCAACAAGCCTTACAAAAGGCTGGGCGCAGATAGGCGATGGGTTTGCAGTATCGTGATAGTTGAGGTTTGCGTCATTATTTAAGCGCGCTCATCAAATCATGTTAAGCGTAACAAACAGTATTTATAAAAATTAAGTAGTCATCATACAAGGTAATCATTATGACAGCCGACAACGACAATACCATTCAGTCGCAAGGTCTCTATGTCTGGCAGGTAGATAATCTGCTCGCTGCGACAGCCTCGCTGGATGGGCATTGGCAGCTAGCAGCAGAACAGAATAATGCAGAGCAAAGCAATGCAGGACAAACTGAGCTTGCCAACAACGCGGTCACCAGCAACCGTATCGCCACCGATACCCGCACGATAAAGAGCGGCGATATCTTTTTGGCGCTAAGCGGTGCCAATTTTGATGGTCATGACTATATCAATCAAGCCGCTGCCCAAGGTGCTGTCGCTGCTATCGTCTCACGTCCCATCTCGACGAGCATCCCGCAGTTGGTCGTGAGTGATACGCGTCTGGCTTTGGGGCAGCTGGCCGCTTATCGTCGTCAGCAGCATCAAGACTTGACTGTGATTGCTATCACCGGCTCAAGCGGTAAAACCACCTGCAAAGAGATGCTTGGTAGTATCTTTGGTCGTTTAGCACCAACCCTGATCACCCGTGGCAACCTAAACAACGATTTGGGCGTACCGATGATGATGCTCGAGTTGTCCGACCATCATCGCTATGCCATCTTAGAGCTGGGCGCCAACCATATCGGCGAGATTGCTTACACGGCAGAAATCGTCCAACCGGATGTGGCTTGTATCCTCAATATTGGTACCGCGCATTTGGGTGAATTCGGTAGCCGTGAAGGCATCTGTCAAACCAAGTCGGAGATTTACCATACATTAACCGATACTCAGTTTGCTATTGTTCCTGACAAAGACGACTTTACCAATCAACTGCGCCGTATCGCCGAAAAACATACCTCACATGTGATTGGTTTTGGCAATACCGATGTCAGTGCCAGTCACTTGGATGTCGAGCCTGAGCGTAGTGAGTTCAAGCTGCATATTGGTAATCAAGTCCATGATATTAATTTGCCTTTAGCAGGCGAGCATAATGTCAATAATGCGTTGGCGGCTGCTGCTTGTGCCCATGCGCTAAATATAGACATCAGTGATATCGTCGTCGGGCTTGAAAACGCCCGCCCCGCCAAAGGTCGTCTCAATAGCCAGATACTGGGGATGCATCGCCTGATCGATGACACGTATAATGCCAATCCGCATTCCGTGCGTGCAGCGGCCAAGGTGCTGGCGGCGCAAACAGGCACGCAAGTGATGGTGTTGGGCGATATCGCTGAGCTGGGTGACGCGGCAGTGAGCGAGCATCAAAGCTTGGGTCGTACCATTGCCACCACTGGTATCAACGTGCTGCTGTGCGTCGGTGAGTATGCGCCGTATACCGTAGCAGGTGCGCAAGAAATCTCTGATATCAGTGCGCATGCGTTTGCGGATAAAGACAGTCTTTTGGCGTATTTACAGCCGTATTTGCAAGCGCAGCAGGCTAAGCCTTGTACTGTGCTGTTCAAAGGCTCACGTGCCATGCAAATGGAAACCCTTATCAATGCGCTAGTCGAGGAGTAGGCGGTGTTAGTTTGGTTGTTTGGCTGGCTTGGCCAGTATTATACACCGTTTTCTGCGGTTTCTTCATTGACGCTACGCGCGTTATTGGCGGTCATTACCGCTTTAGTCTTTAGCATGATGTTTGGTGGCCGCGTCATTCGCCACTTGCGTGCGCTCAAATATGGGCAGGCCATCCGTAATGATGGACCGCAGTCGCATTTGGCCAAGACGGGCACCCCGACCATGGGCGGCGTCTTGATACTCAGTGCTATCGGGGTGTCGACCTTGCTATGGGCGCGCTTAGACAATCCTTATGTGTGGATTTTGCTGGTGGTGATGGTGGTGTTTGGTGCGGTTGGCTGGGCTGATGACTGGCTAAAGATTAAGTATAAAGACCCCAAAGGCCTAATCGCTCGCAAAAAGTACTTTTGGCTGTCGATGGGCGCGTTATTTGTTGGGGTGTCACTGTACTATATCGCCACGCTGCAGCCAGATATGGCGACCACCCGCGAGATGCAGGATTTACTACTGCCTGTCTTTAAAAACTGGATCGTTCCTTTCTCCGCGCTACCTTTTGGTATTGGGTTTATTATCTTTACCTATTTTGTGATTAATGGCGCTTCTAATGCCGTCAACTTAACCGATGGTTTGGATGGTTTGGCCATCTTGCCGGTGGTACTGGTGGCGGCAGGTTTGGGCGCGATGGCTTATGTCTCAGGTGATGTGCGTTTTGCTGACTACTTGCATGTGCCTTATATCGCTTATAACTCTGAGGTCATCATTGTCTGTGGTTCGATGATTGGGGCAGGCTTGGGCTTTTTGTGGTTTAACGCCCATCCAGCCCAAGTATTTATGGGTGATGTCGGAGCACTGGCACTGGGCGCGATGCTCGGTACCATCGCGGTCATGACTCGTCAAGAGATTGCCTTTGCCATTATGGGTGGCTTGTTTGTCGCAGAAGCGCTGTCGGTGATGCTACAGGTTGGCTCGTACAAGCTACGCAAAAAACGCGTCTTTCGTATGGCGCCGCTGCATCATCATTTTGAAGAGATTGGCTGGAAAGAAACACAAGTGGTAGCACGCTTTTGGATTATTGCCATTATCCTTGTAATCTTAGGGCTAATGACGCTAAAACTGCGCTAACTATTTTCTAACAAACTGGTGCTTTAACAAGTTGGTGTTTTAGCAAACTGAGTCTTTTGGTTCAGCGCTCTGCAAAAGCCATCTCATCGTGTTTGAGGTGGCTTTTTTGGTTCTGTCTCTTATTGTTAAGTGAGGGGTTTTATGCCGCAGCTGAAGCAAACTTTGCTAAAATGACGGCCATATTTGACTGATTTTGAGAAACCTGTGTCGTTATTTATTTGTCCCCTTTGCCAGTCACCCATGCAGCCTGCCGCCGATACGTGGCGCTGTGATGGCAGCTTGCATCCAAAGCAGACCAAGCACCCTTTTGATGTGGCGCGTCAAGGCTATGTCAATTTATTACCAGTACAACAAAAAAAATCCAAAGCGCCAGGAGATAGCCAAGCCTCTATCGAAGCGCGGCAGCGGTTTTTGGCCGCAGGACATTACCAGCCATTACAGGCTTTGCTTGAGCAGCAAATGAGGCCGCTACTCGGGCAGAGTGATACTGCCGCAAATTGGCTGGATGTCGGTTGCGGTGAAGGCTATTATACCCAAGCAATGGCGCAGATAGACGGTATAGCATCGCTGATAGCGGCTGACATCAGTAAGCCTGCCGTTTCTACTCTCGCCAAAGCAAGCAAAGCGGCAGGGCAGCTGTGGTATCAGCAGCCCAAAGAGGACGCGACTCAGACGGCGGTATATCCACTAGTGACCAGCGCCGCCCATCTGCCGCTACGCGCCCGTAGTGTGACGGGTATCAGTAGCATCTTTAGTCCTATCTTGCCCGAGGCTTTTGCCAAAGTGTTGTGTGACACAGGCTATCTCATCATTGCCAAACCCGATAGTCAGCATCTTGCATCGATGCGTGAGGCGTTGTTTGATAGTGTGCGCGAGCATGATTCTGATAAGTTTTTGCACGAATTAGCCCCGCACTTTACCCTGCTTGCGACGCATCACGTCAGTACCGAGCTGTCATTAGCGGCAAATGATTTGGCAGATTTGATGACCATGACCCCGTATGCTTATCGCGCCCGCGCAGAAAAACGCCAAGCGTTACTGGAGCTTAGCGAGCATGCGCCATTTAATACAGAGGCCAGGTTTGTGGTGTATGTTTTGCAAAAGCATGCGGGTACATAGTGCAATCTGTAGATGAATTGAGCCTGCCTGCATCCTTATTAACAGAATCGGTATTAGGGCGTGTCCTCAATTCAATCGAGAGCCATTTAGCCATATAACTGACCATTTATAAAATAGGCCCCATGGTCGCGACGATATTGTTCCAAATTCTATAAGGCAGTGGCCAGTTTTCCACCTGCTCACGGGTCACCTCATCTGAGTCCGCGATATACTGGTGTTGGCGTGCGACGATATCAGCGGTGAGCGCTCTATCACTAAAAACGATGTTGTTTTCATAGTTTAAATCAAAACTACGTAAGTCCAAATTGGTTGAGCCAATCAGGCTGATTTCGCCATCGACGGTTAGGGTCTTGGCGTGTAGTAGGCCGGGTTTGTACTCATATATCTTTACCCCAGATTCGAGCAATTGCCAGTAGTAGCTGTGGCTGGTGGCTGCCACCACGATAGAGTCGTTGTGCTTTGGGAAAATCATCGTCACGTCTACACCGCGGTAGGCGGTGGCACACAACACATTGACCAACGAGTAGTCCGGTACAAAGTAGGGCGTCGAGATGATAAGAGTATGCTGGGCTTGGCTGATTAACGCGCCCAAAAACTGCGGCGTGGTGCCGTGACGTTGGGTCGGCCCATCGGAGAAGACTTGCGCGGCAAAGGTGTTGGTTGCTTGTATCTCAGACGTTGTCTCAGCACCGTCATCCAAGGCGGTCGCAGGCTGGGTAAAAAAAGGAAAGCTCTCAAGCGGGGTAGAAGGGTTTTCGCTGAGCCAGTCACTGGCAAATAGCATCTGGTTTTGTGCCACAACTGGCCCCTCAACACGCATCATGATATCTACCCACGGCGCAAACTTGGGCTTTACCCGAAACTCAGGGTCGGCGCAGTTGCGACTGCCAGAGTAGCCAATCTTGCCATCAATCACCGTGATTTTGCGGTGATTGCGCAAGTCGATCCGACTAAACATCATTACCTTTAAGAAGTTGTTAATCGGTAATGCCACGCTAACGTGTACGCCAGCGTCTTTCATTTCTTGCCATATCTGTGAGCGCACCATCTTACGTGAGCCCATGCCATCGACCATCGCGCGGCATGTCACCCCGCGCTTTGCCGCTCGTATCAATGCTTGGGCAGTGTCGATACCCATGCCATCAATCAGCCAAATATAATACAGCACATGAATATGATCGGTCGCCGCATCAAAATCAGCAATCATGCGTCTACGCGTCTCATTGGCATCGGCCATCAGCTCGGCACGGTTGCCCACCGTCGTACGAAAGCCTGTGGCATTGGCAGAGTAGGCAAAGGCTGCGTGGTACCCTGGTTTGACAGCCTGTGTCAAGGCCGCCTCACTGCCCAGCACATCGGGGCGATATGCGCTCAATCTATCGATGACTTGCTCACGCTCGCGGGCAAAGTTGCGGCCCAGATGTACCTCACCAAACATCCAGTAAACCACCACCCCCAGATAAGGCAAGATAAATAGAATGACAATCCAAGCCAGCCGAGCAGGGGCGCTCAGATCATGGCGCGACAATACTCGTAAAGAGATGAGCACCAGTAAGATAAAGTGGATGGTGAGCAGGATGTCTAACAGCATAAGGCAATCCAGTGTTATTGTTTTTATTGATGTATCGCACAGTACTGACTAATTATAGCGTACTGTAAAACTTTGACCGTATTGATTGGTAAAGTCATTAGGACGTGTCTGCATGTCAAAAACGGTGATAAAAATGAGACAAATTGCAGTCGAACAAAGGAATTAGCGCTGTTAATATCGGGATATAAACCCGCTATTTGACTATGTCTTAATTTGACTTAATGTTAGATATAGCAGGTTAAATTATGTATGTTCAGAATTTTTTTAAAAAAGTGAGCTTTAGCAAAGTCATGAAAGGTTGTTACGTAGTGGTGAAAATAAGAAGGTAGTATTTAGAGTATATATTGCGTATTGCGGTAAGTGTATTTTCAATTTGCAGACGAATGAAGTTATATAATCGATCCTAAATAAAACAGATACATTATATATCAAGGTGGAACTGGTCTAAATTTTCCTTACGTGCTGTGCCTACGCAGACAGAGGCTGCGAAAAATTTATCCCCGTCCCACTGTGTCTTTTACTATACTGAATTCACTATAGACCAACACAAGCGACGTGATAGGTGGGTCACGTTGGGTGGGATTGGGGAAATAGTAGGTATAAAAATAACGCTAGACGCGTTATTTATAAAGGATTACAGAGGTATATGGGAGTGTTTAGGACAAGGTAGGAAAACTAGCTTTTTATAAGATTGGCGGTGAAGGAGGGATTCGAACCCTCGATACGCTATGAACGTATACACACTTTCCAGGCGTGCGGTTTCAGCCACTCACCCACTTCACCGTTTAGACAGACCGCATTTGCACGATACTGATTTTTGACTGGCTAAGTATAGCGGATACCATTTAAAATGTCACCACTTACGCCTTATCTTTCTTTATTGATGGACGCCTGCTAGGATACACATACGAAACAATAAGTATTGACGATTGAGAGTTGCATGATAAGAGTTGGTGGGTATCAAGGTGTTTTGAACAACAGCATAATGGCGGTATTTGCTATTGTAGTAGGGCTATCATCAGCGCAGGCAGATGATCTTACTCAGTGTAGTCAATCTTTTTATGGCGGGGTTTATCCAGAGTTTACCAATACCAAGCTTGATAAGAATACTCAAGCCTTGTGTATGGACGGGTTTGCCGTTATGTACTCGGGCGTGTCACGGACACCATTGTGGTCAGCTGAGCATCTAGACCGCCGCCGCTTGCAGCAAGCAAAAACCATCGACCGCGAAGACAGCTTTCATGAGGAGAGCCGTCTACCTAAGTCCATGCGTGCCTCGTTGTCTGATTATTCAGGCTCAGGCTATGATCGTGGGCATCTAGCGCCCAATGCCAATATGGCCAATCGCAGCCAGCAATACGACAGTTTTAGTCTGGCGAATATTGCCCCGCAGTCACCGCGCAACAATCGCTATATCTGGCGTAATATCGAGTCTGCTACCCGCTACTTAACCCAGCAGTATGGCGAAGTCTATACCATCACGGGCGTGGCTTTTACAGGCAAAAAGACCAAACAACTTGCCAAGCGCGTATTGGTACCCAGTCATTTTTTTAAGGCCGTCTATATTCCAGCGACCAATCAAGCAGGGGTGTATTACGCGCCCAATGATGAGTCAGAGCGCATAGAGGTCATTAGTGTAGATGAGCTAACGGCTAAAGTCGGTATTGATGTTTTGCCGGTGCTCGATCGCCAGACCAAAGCGCAAGCGTTTGCACTGCCACTAAAGGCAGGTGAGAGCGCCGACTTGCCTGATCAGCCAGTAGAGGAACCGACATGGCTGCTGTTTGTTTTGGCCATTATTGAGTGGTTACTGACTCAATTACAGGCTTAACGCGCTTTTAGTGACATCTCAATGTGCTGATATGCATGATTGAATTACTATAAAAAGGATGACAAAATGATTGAACCCTTTGCCAATAACCACCAAAGCATGCAAATTGGAGAGCTGGTCATCGAAAATCAGCAGGACAAAATCACGATTTATGGCGATATCGATGTGACCTTCGATGCGGCAGGGCATCATCAGGCTCAGCAGCTACACGAGCTGACAACCAAAATTATGCAAGCTTTTGATAATGGTTTGCTTTATAGTAATAACGAGGCAAAGTCAAAAGAAAATGATGACCAATCGGACAAAAATATCGACAACCCTTTCCTGTAACTCTTTGATATGGTTTTAGTTTTACAGAAATAATAAAGTACAAAAAAATTACTAGGCAAACAGATAAAATTGCTTATAATGGGTCAAGACATCGCTTATGTCGCTCAAATCTTTGAACAAAAGCTTGTGAGCAGTCGCGATAATGACCATCAAACGGCACATGCTAACTTACGATGTGCGGCGTTGATGAGTAAAATCGCAGCGCTTATATAAAAGATTCTAGCAAAGGATGAGCATAGAACAGCAGAAACATCACGTTTCGAGTAATCATTGTTTGATTAATCATTGTATGAAAGGAGTCACTCTATGAAACTATTTACAAAAACCGCTTTAGCAGCTGCCGGTATCAGTATGGCGACTATGGCGTTTGCCGCTGATCCATTACACAATACAACATGGCAGACGTATGACGACGGTAAGCCAAAAGGCACGGTAAAAATCACCGAATCTAACGGGGTGCTGACCGGTAAGCTCATTGCAACGAACTCCGCCAAAGGCAAAAAACACGTCGGCATGACTGTCATCAAAGGCCTAAAAGCTGACGGTGGTGGTAAATATAGCGGTGGTACAATCACTGACCCAGAAAAGGGTAAAGACTATCGCATGACAGCCAGTTTAAATGGCAACACTCTAAAGCTAAAAGGCTATATCGGTCCATTCTCACGTAGCCAAGAGTGGAAAAAGAAATAAACCACACGCATTATATTAAGCGTTAGACCACAAAAATCCCGCCAAACCGAGAGGTCTGGCGGGATTTTTGATGGGGCATCTCTTTAATACAGTCGGTGAAAGTACGCTAGATGAAGAGGCACTGGATTAAGAGGCACTTAATTAAGAAACGCTAGGTTGTGCCTTATATCACAAACTCAGGATACGCTTCCATGCCACACTCTGCGATATCTGCGCCTTCGTATTCATCCTCTTCAGAGATGCGTAGACCTATGATCAGCTTGATCAGTGCCCAAACGATTAGGCTTGCGACAAACACCCAGACAAAGATCGTCGCCGCGCCTGCAATTTGACCCAAAAAAGTCGCTGCAGGATTGGTAATAGGCACGAGAAGTAAACCAAACAGACCCACGACGCCGTGTACCGATATTGCACCCACTGGGTCATCTATTTTTAGTTTATCGAGTGCCAAGATAGACAAGACCACGATAACCCCAGCGATCAGCCCAAAGAGCGTGGCTTGTAAGGCAGAAGGGGTCGATGGTTCGGCAGTGATGGCGACCAGCCCAGCGAGTGCGCCGTTTAAGAGCATGGTCAAATCCGCTTTACCAAAGATCAAACGTGCCAGCAGCAATGCTCCGATAGCGCCGCCTGCGGCTGCGGCGTTGGTGTTCAAAAACACCATGGCCACAGAGTTGGCACTGGCGATATCGCCCAGCTTGAGGACGGAGCCGCCATTAAACCCAAACCAGCCCATCCATAATATCAAAGTCCCAAGGGCGGCCAATGGCAGGTTGGCCCCCGGTATCGCCCGTATTTCACCTTTTGGTCCGTACTTGCCTTTACGCGCACCTAATAGTAGTACGCCTGCCAAGGCCGCCGCCGCTCCTGCCATATGCACAATACCTGAGCCAGCAAAATCAGAGAACCCCAAGTCGCCAAGATTATATAAACCAAACACATCGTTGCCGCCCCATGTCCAGCTGCCTTCTAATGGATAAATCAGCCCTGTCATGACCACTGCAAACAACAAAAACGACCATAGCTTCATGCGCTCAGCCACCGCGCCTGAGACGATAGACATACAGGTCGCCACAAACACCACTTGAAAGAAAAAGTCAGAGGCTGCAGAGTAGACAGAGTCACCGCCAAATCCGTTTTCGTTAGAGGCAGCTAGCGCATCGGCGACCAAGGCGTCGCCACCTGCGATACCGCTCAAAAACCACTCGCCGCCATACATAATGGCATAACCGCAAATCATATACATGGTACAGGCGGTGGCGAATAGAGCGATGTTTTTGGTTAAAATCTCAACGGTGTTTTTGGAGCGGACCAGCCCTGCTTCTAGCATGGTAAAACCCGCTGCCATCCACATGACGAGCGCGCCACACATTAAAAAATAGAACGTATCAAGTGCGTACTGAAGCTCAAAGATTTGGTTTTGCATGTTAATTCCCCCTTGAATTGATGCAATATAGAGCGTTAGGTAGGACTTACAAATCAGCGTTTGTAAGTAGGTCGTGCGCTTTAGATAGCGTCAGGACCTGTCTCGCCCGTACGAATACGAATGACTTGTTCGAGTGCTGTGACAAAGATTTTGCCGTCACCGATCTTACCTGTGCTCGCGATGCGGGTGATGGCTTCGATAGCAGGCTCGACCATTTCGTCAATAACAGCCACTTCGACTTTTACTTTAGGTAAAAAGTCCACCACGTATTCTGCGCCGCGATAGAGCTCTGTGTGGCCTTTTTGGCGACCGAACCCTTTAACTTCAGTGACTGTGACGCCTTTGACACCGATGTCAGAAAGCGCTTCACGCACATCATCGAGCTTAAACGGTTTTAAGATCGCAGTGATTAGCTTCATAAAAAATTCCTTATTTGTGTGATGCCGCAGGTTGAGAGAAGTTGTGGTGCGTCTCATCGTGGTCATGCTTGATATAGGTCATTCAAGAACTGTGCCAAACCTACTCAAGGGGGTAGGTAGGAGTGGGCTTATTGGTACAAAAATCACCAGTATCATGACACACATCACGCACTATAACGCCGCGATCATACTCATCGTCATGCGTTATACCGCGTCAATCAACCTTTGGCGTTAAGCCTATGAAAACTTTATTATAACCAACTTTCTAGGTGCTTGGGGAGGCTATCGATTTATTTCATGTGACGATTTGCTAAGCGGTTTTTATAAATAATAAAAACGAAAAGGGATACCTATCATCACTATATAAGGGATGAGGTATAGGGGATGAGGTCAAAAAACGCGCCGAGCATAAACACATTACTCAGCGCTGGTAAGATAAGAGAATCAGGCGGCAGACGGTGTGGCGTATAGTCTTTGGGATAGCTCTTATGCTTTAGGAAAAAGCAGATAAGGGGTTTGGGTGCTGACCAGTAATTTTTCCGTATCGCTGCCTTGCAATAGCTCACGTAAGCGCGACTGCCCAAACGCCCCTGACATCAACAGGCCAATGTCATTTTCGGTTTGATAATAATTGAGTGCCGCTGTCACGTCGCGGCAATCGAGTAACGCCTTTTTCGACTTGATGCCCGCTTGCTTGAGGCGCGCGTAAGCTTCGCGCAGCGCATCGCAGTTTTCAGAGTTTTCTTTGCCCACCATCACGATGTGGACGGTTAAGGCGCGAATAAGTGGCGTTTTACAGAGCCAATTGAGCATTTTATGACAAGTGGGACTGTTGTCGAAGGCAAATAGCGCCGTCGTAGGGGGCAAAAATGGTGCATGAGTCACCAAAATGGGGCAAAGACTGACTCTGATGAGTCGGCTCAAAGTTGATTTGCAAGTGACATGATGACCGATGACGATCAATTGCGCCTTGTCATCGACATAATCGATACTTTCACTGAGGTTTTCGTGCCGATGCAACGTATAGGTTTTGAGTTTTTGTCTTTGCTGCTCGCAGTAGGTGGTGGCTTGATGCAACAGCAGCTTGCCTTGGGCTTTTAATTCACAGTTGCTTAGGTGTTCTTTATTGGTAAATTGCTCAAGCAAGGTGTTTTCGTCGTCGATATTTAGGCAGCCAGAGTAGTTTACCGCGGCTTTTTGTTGCAAGCTTGGCACCGAGTGCAAGAGGCCGATAGGCGCCTGCAGACGAGTCGCTGCCCACATACTGGCTTCCAACACGGCTTGCACGTGATCAGGACAGTCCAAGCAGGCAATCACACTATCTGGTTTTAAATTACTCATAAGACCACCACATCATTCCGACAATAAAAAGACAGCTGCTTGGCGAAAAGCTGGGCAATGTGACTGATGCCCAACTCTCTCAACCAATGCAGCTGTTTATTAAACTATATATTCAATTATTTACTGGTAATGCATTAATCCAGCAAGCCAATGTCTCGGCGATCGTGGATAGAAAAACGGTCAATCAGGGTCCGGCTTGCATTATTGAGTCCCACCACTTTGACATCAATGCCTTCTCGTTGCAAGCGCATGACCAGCTTGTCCAAAGTGTCCACGGCGCTGACGTCCCAAAAGTGTGCTTGGCTGACGTCAATCTCGATACTATCTAGGGCTTCTTTGGTATCAAAGCTGTGCAAAAACTGCGTGGTCGAGGCAAAAAACACTTGCCCTTGCACATAGTAATAACGCGTGTTGCTACGCTCATCGTACTCACTAAAGATGGTTAAGAATTGACCAATCTTATTGGCAAAGGCCAAGGCAGAGAGCAGGACACCGACACCGACACCGTACGCCAGATTGTGCGTAAAGACTGTGGTCACGACCGTGGCTAGCATGACGATGTTAAATGACATCGGATGCGTTTTAAACTCACGAATAGACTGCCAATTAAAGGTGCCAATCGACACCATAATCATCACCGCCACCAGTGCGGCCATCGGGATTTGACTGACCCAGTCGCTCAAAAACACCACTAAGATGAGCAGCACCACACCGGCAATCAAGGTCGACAAGCGCGTCCGACCGCCAGATTTGACGTTGATCATCGACTGACCAATCATCGCACAGCCGGCCATACCGCCAAAGAAACCTGACACCACGTTGGCCATTCCTTGACCACGGCATTCTTTGTTTTTATCACTTGGCGTATCTGTCAGCTCATCTACGATGGTCGCCGTCATCATAGACTCTAGCAGACCTACGATGGCAAGCGCGATAGAGTAAGGCGCGATGATCAGTAAAGTATTGAGGTTTAGAGGGATGTCTGGCAACAAAAACATCGGCAGCGAATCTGGCAGATCACCCATGCTGCCGACGTTACGAATATCAAGGTTCATATACATCGCCACCGCCGTCAGACCCACGATACAGATAAGCGGCGATGGGATCACCCGTCCGATTTTCGGAATCAGCGGAAACAAGTAAATAATTGCAAGGCCCGCTGCGGTCATGAGGTAGACCGTCATCCCGACGCGCTCAGTCATTGGATTTAGCTCAGGGAGCTGGGCGGCAAAGATGAGTATCGCCAAGGCGTTGACAAAGCCAATCACCACCGAGCGCGAGACAAAGCGCATCAAATTACCCAGCTTTAAAATACCCATCACAATCTGAATGCCGCCGCACAGTAAAGTCGCGGCCAGTAGATACTGTAAACCATGCTCAGCGACCAAGTCGACCATCACCAGTGCCATCGCGCCTGTCGCCGCCGAAATCATACCTGGACGACCACCGACAAAACTGATCACCACCGCGATACAAAACGAGGCATACAAGCCGACCTTTGGATCGACCCCAGCGATGATAGAAAAGGCAATGGCTTCAGGAATTAAGGCGAGGGCAACGACCAGACCTGATAACACATCACCACGAACATTGGAAAACCACTCGTCACGTAAGTTATCAATAAAAGATGTCATAAGTAAACTGCATAGGGTTAGAGGCAAAAAAAGTAATCATCCATAAAATGATCGCGTCGCTATAAAATAGCGGTTCATCTTTTTTTACCACAACATGCGCCTTGTCATGTTGTGGCATTGAATTATCAGAGGTCAATCATCAACACATCGATGGATTTATTGATGGGTATCACAAATACACTCATCAATAATAACTATGATGATAAATCCTATCAGATTGCCTAAAAAATAGTATTTAAAATGGGTGCTTAAAGTAGTGTATATAAAATAGCACCTACAATAACGTATAGAGTCAGCAATGAGATGCTGCAATAGAAGGTGATAAAACGCTGTCCAACAAGCACAGTAGTTTGATTTTGATAGCAAGGTAGCCTACAGTCGCCGCAAATCAAAAGTGACTGAGGGGCAAATCGCACGCAAACACTAACAACATGCTACACTAAAATGCCAAGCCCAAGACTTAGAGTAGGACTTAGCAAAAACCCTGTGCTGATAGATCAGGGCGGCTATTATAGCATTAGACCCTGAATATAAAAACAGGCGCATAATAGCATAAAGTCATAAAAAATCAGTACCGAAATCTGAACGATACCGTTATCATGATTGTTGTCTTGACGGTAGCGCTTAACGCTTGGTACAGCAGCATCGCTAATGCCATGCCAGCCGTTTCAGCCACTATATACAGCCTCTTTTATTCGTCTTATCCTGTATCTTAGCCATATTACCCATCGTTTGCTTGTTTAATTTTAATAGAAGGAATAGATATGACCACCAGCACTACAACAGAAGCCTTACTTCATAAAGGCAGTGGGTTACAAGTCGTGGTCGGTTTGGGGCAGTCGGGGCTGTCGGTGGCGCATTATTTGGTCAAGCAAGGCTATCAGGTCGCTGTCACCGATGCGCAAGCGGCGCCAGCGTTGGCAGCGAAGCTGACAGAGGCCGTGACGACGCGTCAGTTTGGCGCGATTGACGCCGAGCTATTGCAGCAGGCGGCGCGTATCATTATCAGCCCAGGCATCGCCCTTAGCACGCCTGCGGTGGCGGCGGCGCGTCAAGCCCATATCCCAGTGGTCAGCGACATTCAATTGTTTTGTGACGCTTGCCGTGTCCCTATCGTCGCAATTACTGGCTCTAATGCCAAAAGCACGGTAACCACTTTGGTTGGTCAGATGGCGGCAGATGCGGGCGTCAATGTCGGTGTCGGTGGCAATATCGGCGTACCGGCGCTGACGCTACTAGAAAATAGTGAAATGGCGCTGGCTGTGCTTGAATTGTCGAGCTTTCAGTTAGAGACGGTCAGCAATCTGGGTGCGCAAGTGGCGATTGTGCTCAATATGTCGCCTGATCATCTCGATCGTCATGGCGATATGCTCGGCTACCATCAAGCCAAACATCGTATTTTTCAAGGCGCTAAGTCAGTGGTCATCAACCGCGAAGATGCGTTGACGCGACCATTGGTGGCTGATAACTTACCCAGAATCAGTACAGGCATTCATGCGCCTGACAAAGACCAATATGGGCTGATTGTCGATTCCGATGGGCAGATTTATTTGGCGCGTGGTACACAAAAACTACTGTCGGCAGACAAACTGTTGATTAAAGGTCGGCATAATTTGCTCAACGCGCAAGCGGCGCTGGCGTTAGGCGAGCTGGCGGGGTTGCCGCTGGCGAGTATGCTGACGACTTTGCAGCAGTTCACAGGTCTTGAGCATCGCTGTGAATATGTGGCAAGCGTGGCTGGTATCGATTATTTTAATGACTCAAAAGGCACCAATATCGGCTCGACCATAGCAGCCATCGAAGGGCTTGGCGCTGTCTATGCGCCAAAAGATGGCAAGCTGCTGCTGGTATTAGGCGGGCAGGGCAAGGGGCAGGCGTTTGGTGAGCTGACGCCTTTTATCAATCAGTACGTCAGCCAGGTTTTGTTTATTGGCGAAGATGCACCGCTGATAGAGCAGCATTTGCGCGCGGCTAAGATCAGTCATGACGTAACGCTACATCAGTGCCAAACGCTAGAAAACGCCTTTGCCACCATCTTGCAAGTGACCTCAAGCAGTCTCTCGCAAGTACAGGCTGTGCTGTTGTCGCCTGCGTGTGCCAGCTTTGATCAATACAGCGGCTATGCCGCGCGCGGTGAGCATTTTAGTCAATTGGTCCATCAGTTAGCAAGCGAGTCGGCAGAGACAGCGACCCCTTAGTGGTATGAGTGGCTATCTGGCATTCTATGCCGGCAGCTGGTGGATGGGCAAGGCGCACAGGTGTTTTTTGATAAATGATTGTTTTGCTTATAGATTGCTGCTACTGTCTTTTATAGCCAGCCTACTAATCAAGCGTAGAGATGACTGTGTCATTGCTTGAGTAATGGTTAATCGCGCCGATGGTCGATGATGGTCAGTCGTTGTTTGTCTTAGCCTTAGCCTCAGGTTTGTTTGTTGGTATGTGTTTTTTTAAACGGTGGCGTTGTATAGACGCCGTGTTTTTCGTTCGTTAGTGTATATAAAATTATGGCGCTCTCTTCTCTTTTTCGTTCTTCGTCCCAACCAAAGACAGCCACTGGCGCTGATGGTATTTTATCGATGCCGTCAGCGCGTGCTGTTTTGATAGCGAGCGTTGGCTGTATGCTGGTGCTCAGCTTGTTGATGGTCGCCTCTGCTTCTATCCCATTCGCCCTGAGCCGTGGTATGAGCGAGCTGTACTTTTTTAAAAACCAGCTGCTTTACATGACCATTGGACTTATCATCGCCGCCATCCCTTATTATGGGGTATCTTTGCGGCGACTTTATAAGACAGAGACCCAGTTCATATTGCTGGGGGTTACCGGCTTGCTGCTCGTTGCTACCTTGTTTAGTACTCCGATTAACGGCTCAAAACGCTGGTTAAATTTGGGTGTCTTTAACTTTCAGGTGGCCGAGCTGGCCAAGCTTGTAATGATTGTCTTTGTCTCTGACTTTGTGGTGCGCCGCTCGTTTGAAGTGCGCAATGGTTTAGATGGCTTTTTGCGCATTATGTTGGTGGTGGTGCTGATTACCATGCTCCTACTCTCACAGCCAGACTTTGGCTCGTTTGTCGTTATTTTAGGCACGATTTTTGCGATTTTTTATATCGCAGGTGCGCCTTACAAGCACTTTGTCGCACTGACTGCCGCTGCCATCGGTGGGGCGGTGTTGATGGTGACAACGGCGCAGTATCGCTTGGTACGAGTGATGTCGTTTATGGATCCGTTCGATGATGTGCAAGATACCGACTATCAGTTGGCGCGCAGTTTAATTGCCTTTGGCCGTGGGCAGTTTACTGGCGTGGGCTATGGTGAGAGTGTACAAAAACTCTCGCATTTGCCTGAAGCGCATACCGATTTTTTATTGGCAATCACAGGTGAGGAGTTGGGTTTTGTCGGGGTGACGATGGTCTTGGTGCTTGAGGCGCTGATCATCGGTAGTGCGATGCGCATCAGTTACAACGCGCTAAAACGTCGGCAGATGCGCATGAGCTATACCGCTTTTGGTATCGGTGTGGTGTTTATTGCGCAAACCATCATCAATGCGGCGATGAATATGGGAGCGATTCCGACCAAAGGCTTGACCATGCCGTTTTTTAGTTATGGTGGTTCATCTATGCTGATCAGCCTTGTGATGGTAGCGCTGCTGCTAAAAATCTACAAAGAAAGCCCTGAGATTGAAAAGAGTCAGTGCCGTTACTATTAAGCCCTAAACCAAACACCGTTACTATATTCCTAGGGCTTGAGTGTCTTTGCAAGATGATGAAAAAGCGTCGCTATTATGAGTGGCGCTTTTTGCTGTTGGTCTATTATTTATTTACCAAACTTAACTGCTGCTGGCCTTGTAGCGGCGCATTGTCCCACTGTGCAGTCGCCTGCTTGAGCATTCGCGCAGGTGTGTCTATCTCGACACTCGGCTGCTGCAAAAGCTGTAATGCGGTCGCGATTAGCTGACTTGGGTCGCGGGTGTCTATTGGCTGCGCTAGGTTTTGTTTAGACAGCTTTTGCCCGTTTGGGCTGCAGATCAGCGGCAGATGATACCAGCGGTCAATCGCGGGCAGGCGTGCTGCTTGCATGATGCTGATTTGGGCGGTGGTCATGGGTAGAATATCCAAGCCGCGCATGATGTGCGTAACCCCCTGCAAGCCATCATCGAGACTGGCGGCCAAAATATAATTAATCATGCCGTCTTGTCGACGCACCACCATATCGCCCAAGGTCTGCTGCGGATTGCCCCACTGTTGTCCCTGAATACCATCATGAAACCCAATGAGATAATCGGGCAGCTGTATGCGTAGCTTGTGCCGTAGTCTATCTAATGCTTTGGTGACACAGCGCCGCGGATAGCGTTTTCTGTTTGGCAGCACAGTCAGCTGTGTCGCAGTATCTGTATGGGCAGGGATTTGATCTTGCTGCGCCCAATATTGCTCTAGGTCTTTACGTGAGCACTGACAGCCATAGGTCAGCGGCCGTAGGGTCGAGGCCAGATACTCATTATAGATATCGATGCGCTCAGATTGATACACCACATCATCATCCCAGTGTAACCCCAGCACTTCTAGATCGATCAAGATCTGCTCAGTAAACTGCCGATCGCAGCGCTCTGTATCTGTGTCTTCGATACGCAATAACCACTTACCGCCAAGTGATTTTATATGGCAGTAGCTGGCAAGGGCGGTGGTCAGTGAGCCAAGATGTAGCTCGCCGGTTGGGGAGGGGGCAAAGCGGCCGATAGGCGGCGTGGGTATGGAGGTCGTGGGCATAGGCGTTTATGGGATAGTTAAAATAAACGATGACGGGTTAATAAGGGACACCGTTATCACGGACTAGGTCATATAGAATACTGTATCTGCTGGCCAAAAGATGTTTATAAAACGCAACAAGCGACCACATGATGGTCGCTTGTGCTGAGATAACGCTATTGATTTGTTATCTCTCGGATTTATATGCCTATGCGCCTACGCACCTTGGTTTTGGCGCTCTTTGATTTCTGAGAGAGTTTTACAGTCGATGCACTGGGTCGCGGTTGGACGCGCTTCGAGACGACGCAAGCCAATCTCTACGCCGCAGGTTTCACAAAAGCCATAGTCGTCATTTTCGATTTCTGCTATGGATTTGTCGATTTTGCGAATGAGCTTACGCTCACGGTCACGCGTACGCAGCGCCAAAGCAAACTCTTCTTCTTGAGTGGCGCGATCATTGATATCTGGCATGGCGCTTGACTCATCTTGAATATAAGTCTTGGTACGGTCTGCCTCACCAATCAATTGGTTTTTCCAGTCCAATAAAATCGCCTTAAAGTGCGCCAATTGCGCATCAGACATATACTCTTCGCCTTCGGCTGGCACATAAGGAGTAAACTTCACTTCACTCGGATTCGTGGTCAGGGTGCTCATATGGGTATCCTACTTTTTCAAATTAATTCAATAAAACGACGCATTAAAAGACAAGACGTTATCAATTTATAAACGCTATAAGTTGTCCCTTTATAAAACGTTTTACCACTTGGTAATACAAGTAACACAGCTGATCTAATAATAAAGTTGTCTCGATATGACGACAGCGACATATCAGTACCCCAGTATATGGTTGTGTATATTTTTATTTAAATACCTTGATGCAAATACCTTAGTGTAAATAGGGTAATTGGCCTACGGGTTGCTAAACAATATAACAAAACACGGACTATGAATACTTAGCGTGTGGTCAGGTTAGCCATCCTAGCTATTATAATTTTGTCTAATCTCGGCTATAGGTTATCTTTATATTTTAATCATCATCTGGTTTTATAAGTTGTATCACTGTTTTTCATAATAATGAAGCAGTTTTTATCATTGTTGGTGTTTTAATGCAGTCAGACACCACCAATCTAAGCCAGCAATATCGGCAAGAGGTCTGATATATTAGGGCGACATCACGCTCGCCGCGATAAATCTGGGCGTCAAGTATCCAGTCTTTCTACCCAGCTTGCAACCTCTCCATTGTTGGCTAATTGCAACCAACGGTAACCCGGCTGGGCACGTTTATCATAGGCAAATTCATCTGCAAAAGGTTTGAACTGATAGCAGGTAGAAGGGGTGCTATATACCGTGACCCCTTGATAATGGCGTACTTGCTCCTGATGAGTATGACCGCTGATGATTACTTTTAAGTGCGTAAACGCACTCATCTGCTGCCAAAAATCCTCGCTGTTTTTTGCCATATGGGTATCGATCCAGTCAGAATCGACAGGAATCAGATGGTGATGGACGGCAATGAGCGCAGGCTTGCTACAGTGGCTGAGCTGCTGACATAGCCAATCGATATCGCTTGGCGCGATCTCACCTGAGACCTTGCCTGCGATGGATGAGTCCAAAAACAACAACTGCCAATGAGCAGACTCAATCACATGCCGACTGAGCAAACGCGGGTCAGCTGGTTTGGCCACCAGCTCACGCTGAAAAAACGGCAAATCATAGCCAAGCTCATCGGTCACATCATGGTTGCCGGCGATACAAGCAAAAGGAATGCCAGTCGCTTGTAGGACGGCAAAAATATGATCGTAGATATCAGGTTTTACTCGGTTGACCAAATCGCCCGTCACCACAATCAAATCGCAGCGAATATCATCGTTTAATGCTTGCGCCAGTACCGTCTCAAAGCTGTGCTGACACAAAACAGCGTCACCTCTACGATCGTCTGTGCTCTTGTTGACAGGCGTTGATAGGTGCAAATCCGTGATTTGTAAAATATTGAGCTGTTCATCAGGTGGGCAAAGCGTGTTGACAGGATAGCTTGGCATTGGGGCGCTCCCTCATCGACTCAAAACAATCAAAGTTGCCAGAATGACTATGGATAAACAATGGTGATTTGGCATGGCTGATGCCAGCCCTATTAAAGCAAGTTTATAACATAAAGTGAATGAAAGCTCTAGCAATATTGATGAAATAAAGTTGGATAACATCAAGGTAAAACTTGTTTATAACCCAGTGGTTACCTAGTGCCGGCGCTCTGCTGACCAAAACCTAAGCGTTTTTAATTTGCTAAAAAACAATGCAATAAAAAACAAAATCGCTAATATCAAAACAATAGCAAGACCGGTCTGAATGTCCAGCCAAATACTGCCCCACACGCCCAGCGTGACGCCAACCTGAGCGATCAGTAAAGACATGAGGACCATTTGCTTGGGCGAAGATACCCATAAGCGTGCACTCAAGGCTGGTAGTACCAAAAGGCCACTGATCAGTAGGCTACCCACCGCCTGCAAGGCAATGGCACAAAACCCTGCCAATACCCCCATAAAAAATAACCGCTGGCGCGCAGGATTGATACCTTGAATCCGTGCCAAGGCCTCATGAGTGGCAAGCTTGATTTGCGCAGGCCATATATAGATAAGCAGTCCTAAACCCACCAGTACACTGGTGGCAAGCAGCGGCAGATCAGCCCAATCCAGCTCAAGTAAATTACCGAACAAAAACCCCAGTACATTGGCTTGCTGGTCGGTCAGCTGAGTCAATGTCAGTAGTCCCAAGCACAGCAGCGACACCGCGACGACGGCCAGTACTGCATCGACAGGCAAGCGTTCATCATCGATAAGGACCAGTCCTAAGACCACCGCGATACTAATGATAGCAATCCCAACGCCCATCGGTAATTGCCACCACACTGCCAAAGCAACGCCAAGCAGCGTACCATGCGCCAGTGCATCGGCAAAAAAAGCCATGCGTCGCCACAATACCAGACACCCCAGAGGCGCTGAGAGCAACGCTAAAATACTACCTGCAATCCAAGCCGGGGCAATGATGGCTAACCAAGCGCTCATAAAAGATATCCGTAACAGTTTTTAGTTTGCATTAACGCTGTGTTTTTAAGGCAGTCATCAACGTGTTTGAGTGCATGTATTATAATTCGCTGGGAGCATGATGCTCGCAAGCATGCGGCTGATGCACATACGGTTGCTCATAGTGGTGACCAAACAGCTTTTGAAACTCACTACTAATCGCAAGCTCGCTTGGCTGACCTTCACAGCAGATATGCTTGTTGAGACAAATCACCCGCCGGCTGCCTTTCATCACCCAATGTAAATCATGTGACACCACGAGCATGGCGCAGCGCAAAAACGCTGGTAGCTCATCAATAAACTGATACAGCCAAACCTCAGTATCAGGATCAAGCCCTTGCATCGGCTCATCTAAAATCAACAAGTTGGGTTTGTCCAGCAGTGCCCGCGCCAACAACACGCGCTGCGTCTCACCACCTGACAAATGCAGCATCTGCCGTGACAGCAGATGCGTCAAAGACAAGTTGTCAAAAATAAATTGTCGCTGCTTGGCCGTTAGGCGTTTTTTGTCCGCTTGTGCCAACAAATCACAGACGCGTAATGGCAGTATCGGCGGCACGGCAAAGCGCTGCGGGACATAACCCAGCTGTAGAGGCTGGTGAGCGGTGATTTGCCCTTTGGTCGGCTCAAGCAAGCCTAAAATAAGCTTGACCAAAGTCGACTTGCCCGCGCCATTGGGCCCAATGAGGCTAAGTGTTTCATCGACAGCAATATCGATATCGATATTCGACAGTAGACGCTGCTGACCAATATGAAAACTGATGTCACTCAAGCTCAGTAGCTTTTTACGATCAAGTGTTGTATCAGTCGTAGTGGTAGATGTAAACGGTGACATAAGCGCGCTCATAGGGCAAGGACTCAAGGTAAGATAAACGATGGATGATAAATCAACGAGCAAATAATAAACCGTCGGTATTACTGACAGGCTTGGCAGCGACCACTCAGCTCAATGACACTACGCTCCACCACAAACCCCACATCTTTTTCAGCAAAGCTCATCATCTCTTGTACCGGTACGCTACTGCATTCTTGTACCCGCTGACACTGGGCACAGATCAAAAACGCCGCCGTATGCTGAGCGCGAGGATGACAGCAGGGCACGTAGGCGTTGATAGAGGTAAGCTGGTGAATCAAGCCCTCACCGAGTAAAAACTCCAAGCTGCGATATACCGTGGGTGGTGCCACATTTTTTGTCGTTTTTTGCGCCGACACGTCATCAGCTTCATCAGGTCCGACTAGTCGCATTTGCTGCAACTGGGTGATCAGATCATACGCGCCGACGGGTTGGTTGGCTTCGAGTACCAGCTGGTATATCTGCTGCCGTAACGGCGTAAAACGCGCACCACTGAGTCGGCACTGCTCCTTTGCTGCGCGCAGGCGCTCAGTCACATCATGCGGCGTAAAGTCTTGCACATCATGCAAGTGATCGCAGACTGACAAACTCGTAGACATGAGGAAAACTCCTAAAAATTACGTAGCATTTTAGCAATGGCGTTTTCTATTGTTATAGTATAACATAATAAAATAAAATTACCGAGCAACCAAAATATTGAATAAGCAAGTAAATTGACCTGCCACTGTCAAAGGGTGATCTGATGGGGATGATCGAGCTGGGGTGATAGCAACCACAAAACGATATGTCCGATGCCCAGCATCTATATTTGCTTAACTTTTTACCAACTATATACCAAAGAGCTGACTATGAATCCAATGTTTTATGATTATTTGCGTGTCTATCCGATTTTGCAGCGTCTGCTAGCATCGCTACTGCTATGGTTGGGGCTGGCCTGTGTGAGCGCGCATGCAGCCACCGTCAGCGTCAGCAACTATCCGCTGTTTTTATTGAGTGAGGCGGTGACCGAAGGCGCGCCGTCTGCCAAGCGGCTGCTACAAGCCGGCGAAGTCGGGCATCATGGCAGTATCAGCCCTGGTGATATCAAGGCAATACGCGACAGTAAGTTTGTGGTTTGGTTTGGTGAGCCGCTAGAAAACAACTTGGCCTCAAGCTTAAAGACAGCGCCTAATGCCATTGCCTTATTTGAGTTTGATGCCTTTAATCGTCATCCGCTACGTGATGTTCAAGGCAAACCCATCGCCGGCACGCTAGACCCTCATATCTGGCTCGATCCTGATAATGCCAAAGCCATCACTCGTGCCTTGGCTGTTATCCATAGCCATGCCAATCCGCAATATAAAAACCTTTATCATGCCAATGCACAAAAATTCGCCCAGCGTTTAGACAGTGCGGTGGCCGCCGCCAGCTTTGATAGCACAAAAACTCCCTCACCCTACTGGGCTTATCATGATGCGTATCAATATATCGAAGACAGCATCAATTTACAGCTCATTGGTAGCTTGAGTGTCGATCATCACTTAGCACCAAAAGTCAGTCAATTACGCCGGTTAAATGAGCAGCGCCCAACCAAGCGAATGTGCTTGGTCAGTCCAAATGCACCTGCCAAAGGCTTGCTGGCCAAATTACAGCCCGTCAGTACCACAGTACAAGCAGAAGACATGAGTAACAGCACAGACTTTATCAGGGGCTGGCAAACGATGGCGCAGCAAATCCATCAGTGTATCGATAAATAAACGCAATAACGCTCAAATATCTGACAGACTTATACCATTGGTTTGTATGATTGACGGCTATTATACAAATGCCACAGTATGTTTTAAGGCATCTGTATTTAAGCTATCTGAAAAATAGTCGCTCGACGATAAGATAAGCATAGGAGCACGCTGGTATAGCGCCGCTCCCTTTATTTAGGATGAATGATAACGGGCACAGGCTTGCCGCTCTTGATGGTAGTCATGAGCAGTGATTGGGGTAGGGGAGGGATAAAAGGTAGATTTTGCTTGCTTAACGGCTGCAGCCTCCTTATAATAAGTGGCGTTTTATTTTGGTTAAAAGGTAACACCTGTAGAGTGAGTCATTCACGGATAAAAAGGTCGCAAGTATTTTTGCTGCCTTATCCCAATGCTATAAGGCTATAGGCGTACCATGACCAAACCTGCCAAACGCACCCAAAAAGACAAGATTGGTATTTATATCAAACGCCAAGCCTGGCTGTTATTTATCTTGATCATTGCCGCTTGGATGATAGATATAAGCTGGCTACATAGTCAGCTCATCATCGCAAAGAGCACCGCAATCGGTGCACTACTGAGCTTTATTACACAAGCTGTATTTGCTTTTTTTGTTTTTTGGTACACCGGATATCGCGCGCGCAGACACATTGTCAGCCAGCTATATCGAGGTCAGATGGCCAAATGGCTATTGACTGTGTTTGGTTTTGCACTAATTTTTATTACCGTACAACCCCTATCTGCGCCAGCGCTGTTTATCGGTTTTATGGTAATGCAAATTAGTCACAGTTGGATGTTGTGGCACATACGCTAGTGCTGGTAGCTCATGATGGTATCGATGATGATCTATCTGCGATGGTTACTGATTAAATAGTACTAGGCAAGTCACCCTGCCGTCCAATTTCTCTATGACTGATTCTATAAAGTCAAAAAATGACATGTGCTTTATTTCTATTGATATGATTTTTATCGATAGGAATATAAAGATAGCGATATAGGCGACGAAGATTCATTGATAAGCGCAAAATGACGATTAAAACAACACAACGTCTCAATAAGCTTTGGGTTTAGTATTAAATATTTCTACCCAGCAAATGAAGCAAACCTATACGACTAAAGGTCAGTGGCCGCTAACTTATTCATACGGCGGATAAAAAAGTCATAATTGACTTTACACGAATACAACGCTGCATTAATATAGGCAGCTAAATATTTTGCTTATAAGCGCCGAATTGAGCGATAGCTACAAAAATGTGGCAGTAAGCAAGCACATATATAATAATTTTGCGTATACATGCAAGGGCTATTACTGAATTATCATAAGCCCTTTTTTGATAGCTAAAATTTAACTTACGCCATCAAACATCGCATCGTAATAGAACTATGGGTTGGATGTTATTGGTTACATGAGTGCTTTGGTTTGTTCTATATATTTGCTTAATCGCAACATACATAGAAAGACCACACCTCATCAGATGACAACCATATTTTTGGTAGTTGATTAAATCGTTGATTAATAAGAAGCTTACATTATGGCATCCGAGCAAACATCATCAGAATATATCTCTCACCACTTAACGAATTGGACGTACGGTTACCTGCCGGGCGAGGGCTGGAAAGTTGCTTATACTGCTGAAGAAGCAGGGCAAATGGGCTTTAACGCTATCCATCTTGATTCTATGCTATGGTCAATTGGTCTGGGTATTTTATTTTGTGCCATCTTTTGGATGGTTGCCAAAAAAGTCACCTCAGGCGTGCCAAGCAAGACGCAAGCTGCGGTTGAGATGATCGTTGAGTTTGTTGATAACAACGTGCGCGATTCATACAGTGGTACGTCAAAACTAATTGCGCCTTTGGCGTTGACTATTTTTGTCTGGATCTTCTTGATGAACTTGATGGATCTATTGCCTATCGACTTTATTCCAAGTCTGGCAGGGCAGATCGGCGCTATGATGGGCCATGATCCACATCATGTGTTCTTCAAGATTGTTCCAACGACTGATCCTAATATCACGCTTGGCATGTCATTCTCTGTCTTTTTGTTAATTCTTTTTTATAGCATCAAAGAGAAAGGCGTGGGCGGCTTTATTGGTGAGCTAACGCTGCATCCATTTAGTGCCAAGAATCCTATCTTACAAATTATTTTAATCCCCATCAACTTCATCTTAGAAGCCGTTACCTTAATTGCAAAGCCTGTCTCATTAGGTTTGCGTTTATTCGGTAACATGTATGCTGGGGAATTGATTTTCATACTGATTGCTCTAATGCCGTTTTGGATTCAATGGGCGTTATCGGTACCGTGGGCTATCTTCCACATTTTGATTATTACACTTCAAGCGTTCGTATTTATGATGCTCACGATAGTTTACTTGTCGCTTGCATCATCAATTGAACATTAATTAGACATTCAATAGGTAAATGAGGATACATCAATGGATCCAGTATTAGGTGGTTACACAGTTATCGCAGTAGCGCTACTTATCGGTCTTGGCGCACTTGGTACAGGTATTGGCTTTGCTATTCTAGGTGGCAAGTTCTTAGAAGGTGTTGCACGCCAGCCAGAGCTTGGCTCTCAGTTGCAAACTCGTATGTTCATCGTAGCAGGTCTTCTTGATGCTATTCCGATGATCGGTGTTGGTATTGCTATGCTGTTGTTGTTCGCTAACCCTCTAGCAGGTTAATCCGAAAGCTCAGTTGTAAATGTTTGGTATTCAAAGATTTATTATCCAATATAGTCAAGATTTGACTGCCAAACATGATCAATGAAACTGATTTTTCATTAACAAAGAGGTGATCACGTGAATATCAATTTTACCCTCGTCGGTCAAGCCATTGCTTTTGCAATATTTGTGATTTTTTGCATGAAATTCGTGTGGCCACCACTTATCGGGGCCATTAATGAGCGTCAGCGTAAAATCGCTGAAGGCTTGAATGCCGCAGAAAAAGCAAAAGCAGACTTGGCGACCGCAGAGCAAGATGTCCAGCAGGAGCTTGATCTTGCGAAGACTAAAGCCGCGGCTTTAATCGAGCAAGCCAACAAGAGTGCCAACCAGCTTGTCGAAGATGCAAAAGCGCAAGCGCAAGCAGAAGGTGAGCGCATTCGCCAACAAGCACAAGCATCTATCGACCAAGAAATCAATCAAGCGCGTGAATCATTACGTGCGCAAGTTGCTGAACTGGCTGTACTTGGTGCTGAGAAGATTTTGCAAGACAAAGTCGATGAGCAAAAACATGCCAGTATGTTAGACCAACTGGCGGCGAAGCTGTAATTGTGAGGATATCATGGCTGACTTATCAACCTTAGCACGACCGTACGCTAAAGCCGCGTTTGACTATGCCAACGAAAATGGTGTGGTAAATGAGTGGGAAAACTTCTTATTTATTGCCAGCCGCGTTGTCAATGACAAGTCGTTCAGTACTTGGCTGGACAATCCAGCTGTTTCTGCTGAGCATAAGTCAGCTGCTTTGGTCGATCTTTATGATACACAAGTAGCGGGTTCTAATGACTCTGCTTTTAAGCAGCTATTAGATAAGAACCAAGGTGCTCAACCAAGCGCTGACACCAGCTATCCTAAAGTATCAGTAGCACTTAGTAACTTCGTTAAACAGTTATCAGAACAAGAGCGTCTGGCGCTGCTTCCTGAAGTTTATGAGCATTATCGCCGTCACAAGGCAATAAGCTTAAAGCAGCTTGACGCATATGTGACCTCTGCCTATCCATTGACCGACGCCCAGCGTGAAACGATTCAAACACGTCTTGCTGCCTCGTTAAATGCGAGTGTGGTGATTCACGAGTCGGTCGATCCAAGTCTATTGGCAGGCGCTACGATCAAAGTCGGTGACAAAATCATTGATGATTCGATGCGCGGCAAGTTACAACAGTTAAAAACACAGCTAACTGCCTAATGCCACTCAGTAGCGCAGCCAAATAAAATCTGCGTGAGCGTAAGAGCATTTAAGTCAGTGGGCGGGTTATCATAAATTAAAGGAAACAAGGCAATGCAACAATTGAATCCAGCGGAAATCAGTAACCTGATTAAGCAGCGTATTCAAGACCTTGATGCGGGTGCAACTGCAAAGAATGAAGGCACGATTGTCAAAGTATCTGACGGTATCGTGCAGATTCATGGTCTTGAAGATGCCATGTACGGCGAAATGATTGAGTTTGAAGGCGAAATCTATGGAATGGCGCTTAACTTAGAGCGTGATTCTGTCGGCGCGGTAGTACTTGGTGATTACCTACAGCTGCAAGAAGGTCAAAAAGCCTATTGTACTGGTCGTATTCTTGAAGTACCAGTAGGTCCTGAGCTGCTAGGCCGTGTTGTAGATGCCTTGGGTAATCCTATCGATGGCAAAGGCCCTATCGATGCCAAATTGACAGATAAAGTCGAAAAAATCGCTCCAGGCGTTATCGACCGTCAATCAGTCGATCAGCCAGTGATGACAGGTTATAAAGCCGTTGATACCATGATTCCAATCGGTCGTGGCCAGCGTGAGCTTATCATTGGTGACCGTCAGACTGGTAAAACCGCCATGGCCATCGATGCGATCATCGCCCAGAAAGCTTCTGGTATTAAGTGTGTATACGTCGCAGTCGGTCAGAAACGATCTACTATTGCCAACGTCGTACGTAAGCTTGAGCAAACCGGTGCGCTAGAATATACCACCGTTGTAGTCGCTTCGGCATCAGAGCCAGCAGCACTACAGTACCTTGCACCATACTCAGGCTGTACGATGGGTGAATACTTCCGTGATCGCGGTGAAGATGCCCTAATTGTTTTTGATGACTTATCAAAGCAAGCGGTTGCGTATCGTCAGATTTCACTCTTGCTACGTCGTCCGCCAGGTCGTGAAGCATACCCTGGTGACGTATTCTACTTACACTCACGCCTACTTGAGCGTGCATCACGCGTCAACGCTGATTATGTAGAAAAATTCACCAATGGCGAAGTGAAAGGTAAAACCGGTTCTTTGACCGCTCTGCCTATCATCGAAACCCAAGCAGGTGACGTATCAGCATTCGTACCAACCAACGTGATCTCAATCACTGATGGTCAGATTTTCTTAGAGTCTAGCTTGTTTAACTCAGGTATTCGTCCTGCAGTAAACGCTGGTATCTCGGTATCTCGTGTTGGTGGTTCTGCGCAGACTAAGATCATCAAAAAGCTCTCTGGTGGTATTCGTACCGCTCTGGCTCAGTATCGTGAATTGGCAGCTTTTGCTCAGTTTGCCTCTGATCTTGATGATGCGACTCGTGAACAGCTTGATCATGGTGAGCGCGTGACTGAACTGATGAAACAAAAACAGTATCAGCCAATGTCAATCTCTGAACAAGCGGCCGTTATCTATGCGTCAAACGAAGGGTTCTTAGCTGATGTACCGGTTGAAAAGATTGGTGCTTTTGAAGAAGCCTACTTACGCTATATGCATGATGAGCAAAGTGAATTGATGCGCGAGATTGATGACACTGCGAACTACAACGATGATATCGCAGGTCGTTTAAAGTCAGCAGTACAGACTTTTAAACAAAATCACAGTTATTAATTTAATGGGTTAAGCCGATCTGGTGATGACTGATCGTTTAAAAAGTGGCGCGTTGTCTGATACGCTTTTTGCTAAGACAAAAGCGCCACTGTCTTAACCACCGTCGGTATTAGATCGCGTTATGCACAAAATATTGCCTTTTTTAAAGGTGAGTGTTTATCAAATGCTGCATGCGCCAATGCTTTTTAACCCTCTTATATTGGAATCATTATGGCAAGCTTAAAAGAGATACGTGCCAAAGTCACCAGTATTAAAAGCACCCAAAAAATCACTCGCGCTATGCAAATGGTAGCAGCGAGTAAGATGCGCCGTGCGCAAGAGCGCATGGAAGTGGGTCGCCCGTATGCTGATAGTATGCGCCGGGTTATTTCACATTTGGTGCATGCCTCATCAGATTACAAACATCCGTATATGGAATCGCGTCCGGTCAATAAGGTTGGCTATATTGTCATTACCTCTGATCGCGGTCTGGCGGGTGGTTTGAATATTAACTTATTCAAAGCCTTATCTAAAAGTATCCAAGATTATCAAGACCAGTCTGTACAAACTGAGTTTGCAGTCATTGGCGCTAAAGGGGTGAGTTTTTTCAAAAACTTTGGTGGTAAAGTGACGTCAGCGGTGACTGACTACGGCGACAAACCAACGTTTGAACAGTTAAACGCACCAGTTCAGGCCATGCTTGAAGATTATAGTAACGGTAATATCGACCGTATCTATGTGGTATACAACCAGTTTGTAAATGCCATGACTCAAAAGCCTATAGTCAATCAATTAGTACCGCTACCAGAGGGTTCATTTGGTGACGAAGAGAGCGGCTTACAGACAGAGCTTAGCTGGGATTATATCTACGAGCCTGACATCAAGACATTGATTGATGAATTGCTTGGTCGCTATATCGAATCGATTGTCTATCAAGCGGTAATGGAAAACATTGCCTCTGAGCAGTCCTCTCGTATGGTTGCGATGAAAGCGGCGACAGATAATGCTGGTGACCTTATTAACGATTTACAGTTGGTTTATAACAAGCTGCGTCAAGCGGCGATTACCCGAGAAATCTCGGAAATCGTTGGCGGTGCTGCTGCTGTTTCATAATTGACTACACCTATATATAGAAGTTCAAGGAGAACGCAATGAGTAGCGGTCGTATTGTACAGATTATTGGCGCGGTTCTTGACGTTGAGTTTGACCGTAATGAAGTTCCTCAAATTTTTGATGCCTTGCAAGTAGATGGTACCGAAACCACCCTAGAAGTACAGCAACAGCTAGGTGATGGTATTGTACGTACTATTGCGATGGGATCAACTGAAGGCTTAAAGCGTAACTTGCCTGTGACTAACACTGGCGCGGCTATTTCTGTACCAGTTGGTACAGGTACGCTAGGTCGTATCATGGATGTTCTTGGTCGTCCTATTGATGAAGAAGGTCCAGTTGTCGCTGACGAGAAATGGTCGATTCACCGTGATGCACCAAGCTATGCTGAGCAGTCAAACAGCACTGAGCTGCTAGAGACGGGTATCAAGGTTATTGATCTACTTTGCCCATTTGCTAAAGGTGGTAAAGTTGGTCTGTTCGGTGGTGCCGGTGTTGGTAAAACCGTCAACATGATGGAGCTGATCAACAACATAGCTCTAAAACACGAAGGTCTATCCGTGTTTGCTGGTGTGGGTGAGCGTACTCGTGAAGGTAACGATTTCTATCACGAAATGCAAGAAGCTGGCGTTGTTAACACTGAAGACTTCAGTAAGTCTAAAGTTGCGATGGTATATGGCCAGATGAATGAGCCACCAGGTAACCGTCTACGTGTTGCCCTATCGGGTCTGACCATGGCGGAGTACTTCCGTGACACCAAAGATCCTGCCACTGGTAAAGGTCGTGACGTACTGCTATTTGTTGATAACATCTACCGTTATACACTAGCCGGTACTGAAGTATCAGCACTACTTGGTCGTATGCCATCAGCGGTTGGTTATCAGCCAACACTCGCTGAAGAGATGGGTCTGCTGCAAGAGCGTATTACCTCAACGCAATCAGGCTCTATCACTTCAGTGCAAGCCGTCTATGTACCAGCGGATGACTTGACGGATCCATCACCAGCAACGACGTTTGCTCACTTGGATGCGACAGTCGTACTAAGCCGTGACATCGCCTCACAAGGTATCTATCCTGCGGTTGATCCACTAGATTCAACCTCACGTCAGCTAGATCCACAAGTCATTGGTGAAGAGCACTATAACGTCGCTCGCGGTGTGCAAGAAGTGTTGCAACGCTATAAAGAGCTAAAAGACATCATCGCCATCCTAGGTATGGACGAGTTGTCAGAAGAAGACAAACTGGTTGTTTATCGCGCTCGTAAGATCCAGCGCTTCTTATCTCAGCCATTCCACGTTGCCGAAGTCTTTACTGGTGCGCCTGGTAAATATGTACCACTACGCGATACCATTGCCAGCTTTAAAGCAATCATCGCTGGTGAATACGATGACCTACCAGAGCAAGCGTTCTACATGGCTGGTAGCATCGAAGAAGTAGTGGCCAAAGCAGAAAAAATGAAATCTACTGCAGCGTAAGTTGCGTTAGCAATTGCTAAAAGGCAAGTGGGCTACTGTCTGTCTACTTGCCAGTAGATAACGCATCGCAGTTTTGATTGAGTTTTGATCGTAAGGAGTTAAATATGGCAACGTTACAATGTCGCGTCGTAAGTGCTCGTGAAGAGTTGTATTCGGGCGAGATCAGCATGCTAATAGCTACGGGTACCGAAGGCGAGATTGGTGTATTGCCAGGTCACACACCGCTTATTACTTTGCTAAAACCGGGTGCGATGCGCGTGCAAACACCAAACGGTGAAGAAGAAGTGATTTATGTTTCAGGTGGCGTTTTAGAAGTTCAGCCAAAGATGGTCACCGTACTGGCGGATACTGCCATGCGTGCACACAATCTTGATGAAAGTAAAATCATCGAAGCTCGTAGAAAAGCGGAGCAAATGCTGGTCAATCAGTCTGATACGGTTCAGACCAATGCCGCTTTGGCTTCTTTAGCGGAGTCTGTGGCACAGCTACAAACGATTCGTAAATATAAAAACCGCGCTTAATGTATTTTCTATCATACTAAGTAGCCTCTCTTATTTGGTATGGTTGGTAGTCATAAAAAACAGTCCATCATGGGCTGTTTTTTTATGTCTGTTATATAGGTTTGTCTATCATATATTCGGTATCAGCTAAAACCATATGACAAAAGTAATCAATATCGTGGTTTGCTGCTGACTTTATTAACAGAGATAAAAAGACACTGGCGACAATGAGCATATCTGGTTATATTAGAGACGATAGTATGTAAATGCTGCGTGAGCGTTGAAAACATGATTGCTATTGTCATAGGTGCTGAGCGATGCGTAAACAGTGATGCGTCAATGTCTATGCCAGTATTAAAGCGCTAAAAAAGTCTTTAAACCGTTAATTTGCATGAAAAAGGTAGAATCTTTGGACGTAAACTAAAGTTTTAATCATTATAGTTTATAGGTTTTGTTACTGACTATAGGCTATAGTATAGGAAGCCGTACGTTTAATAGTATACTGTGCTACCAAGTTGTAACAGCTATACAAACATCAATCGTGCCACAATATGGTGCTATTAATTTTACCGCTCTTACTTTTACTGCTTTTAAATGAGATGTATTAGAGGATATAACAATGACAACGACTGAAGAAGACAACACCCCCCGAATCTTGATTGTTGAAGATGATGAGCGTCTGGCCATGTTGACCCAAGACTACTTGGTCAAAAACGGTCTAGAAGTCGCCATCGAAACCGATGGCAATCGTGCGATTCGCCGTATCGTCAACGAACAGCCTGATATGGTGGTGCTTGATGTCATGCTTCCTGGTAGCGATGGGTTGACAGTGTGCCGTGAAGTACGTCCCCATTACCAGAATCCAATTTTGATGCTGACAGCCCGTACTGAAGATATGGATCAAGTACTCGGCCTTGAGATGGGTGCTGACGATTATGTTGCCAAACCGGCGCAGCCACGCGTCCTACTTGCTCGTATTCGTGCGTTGCTACGTCGCTCAGAAAACGCGCCATCAGAAGATGTGCCACAGCGTCTTGAATTTGGTGAGTTGGTCATCGATAATGGTGGTCGTTCAGTCACGCTTAGTGATGAGCTGGTAGATTTTACTAGCGCCGAATATGACCTATTATGGTTGCTTGCGTCGAATGCTGGTCGTATTTTATCACGTGAAGATATCTTTGAGCGCCTGCGCGGTATTGAATATGATGGTCAAGACCGCTCCATTGATGTGCGTATCTCACGTATCCGTCCAAAAATCGGTGATGATCCAGAAAACCCTAAACGTATCAAGACCGTCCGTAGTAAGGGTTATCTGTTTGTTAAAGAAGGCAACTAATCAGCTCACATCTGAGTGAAAACAGATTGTCTCGCATTCTCACAAAAAAACCAGCACCTTTGCTGGTTTTTTTGTGGCTAAATTTTAATTTTTAAACTTAAATACAGCGTTATGTGGTTTAATTAAGCCATCATAATGTAGCAGCACTATGCTGAGTACTATCAGCGGATTTTATTTACTAAGTTGGTCACGGCACGTATGTCATTAGTTTCTTCTTTAAAACACAGTATTTTCGTTCGGATTTATGCCGGGCTGCTTATCGTTTGTTTATGCGTGGCCTTGTTTGCGCAGTTATTGATGGACACCATCAATAAAGAGCGGGTGCAGTCCTATCGAGAAACCATGGCCAAAGGAGCGTTTCATTTGGTCAGTGAAGGAATTGCGCATCAGGACAATGAGCAGCAACGAGCGTATTGGTTATCAGATGCCAGTAGCTTGTTTGGCTCGACGTTTAGTGTCATACCGATTGATAAAGTGGACTTCACCGCCAGCGAGCTACGCCGTTTTGAAAATGACAATACCGTGGTTCGCTATAACAATCAGCCGGTATATGCAGATGTTTATTATCGTCTGCCCGACAGCCAGAGCGTCTTGACCGCGAGGGTGTCACAGGTGACCGAACAGCAAGTGCGTGCTATTGCTGTGTTTTTGTTAGATGATTTGTCTTATCACATGACTTTATCGGATAAGCGTGCACGCCTCGCTGAGCTAGAAGACAAGTTTTCTTTTCCGCTTGCGTTTCAGGCGGTCAACACCCTCGATCTGGATTCTGATCAGATAGCGCGTTTGCGCCGTGATGAGGTGGTCATCTCTTTGCAGGATACCAACAGTAGTAAGAGCAACTCAGCGATCAGAGTGATAGTGCCCTCCGAAATCAATGACATGGCTATCTTGATCGGCCCGGTTCCTTTGTTTAACTGGTTTCCGCTCAATCTGACCATCAGTATGATTTTGATCAGTATGTTCCTTATTAGTTTGGGTGTGTATGCGCTGATTTTTCCGCTTGAGCGTAAGCTACAACTGATACAAGTGGGCGTCAACGAAGTCAGTAAAGGCAACCTAGATATCCAAGTACAGGTCATCGGCCAAGATGAGATTGCACGTTTGTCAGCGACATTTAACGCCATGACCTCACATATCAAACGTTTGATTGAGTCACAACGTGAGCTGACACGCGCGGTCTCGCATGAGCTGCGTACGCCTGTTGCCCGTATACGGTTTGCCGTCGATATGCTGGCCGATACCGATGATGAGGACTCGCGCTTTATGCAGCGTGACTATATCGATGAAGATATTGAGTCGCTAAATGGTTTGATTGACGAGATTTTGACGTATGCCAAGCTAGAAGAAGGCTCACCAAAGCTTGATCTAGAGCCTGTCAATCTTCGAGAGCTGCTAGAGCAGGTCGAGCGCGAAACCAATGCGCTAGGTAAACCCATCAAGATAGTGACCAAACTCCCCAGTGCGAAGGTCACGGCAGTGGCTGATAAGCGCTATTTACACCGTGTCATTCAGAACTTGGCTGGCAATGCCCTACGCTATGCAGAAACCACTATTATCATTAGTGCTGGCGTCAAAAAGGGCAATGCCTTTGTTAGTGTCGAAGATGACGGTCACGGCATCCCAGAAGAAGACCGCGAAAAGGTGTTTATCCCATTTTCGCGCTTGGATGACAGTCGCACCCGTGCATCGGGTGGCTATGGGCTTGGTCTGTCTATCGTTTCGCGCATCGCCTTTTGGTTTAACGGCAGTATGAAGGTAGATGAAAGCCGTGAGCTTGGTGGCGCGAGGTTTATCATGACTTGGCCGATTAAGCCCTTGACGCAGATATTGGCGGCAGATGAGTTGACGCAAGAAAGAAGTGAGCGTGATATTGAAAACCAATGATAAGCAAAGACAGCCAGTGCTCAGCAGAGCAATAGTAGAGGAGGGCAAAGGATGCCATACTTATTTGGCGGGTTGGTGATAGTAAATGCGATTACCTTGGGGTATTATTTATTTGTGCAGCAACCGAGCAGCACTCAGACCGTAGAGGCGGCCAAAGCTGAGATTACCCAGCCGCTGGCCTTTACCAATAGTGCTAAGTACATCCCGCCAGTGATTGGCAGCAAAGACTGAGATTTAAGACCAAGGGCCGGCTTGAGTCTGCCCCTAATCCTAACCCTAACTTTTAAGGGTAAGGCGGCGTGTCTGTGGCGTGTTTCTCATCAGATGGCTCTGAGGTAGTGGGCGTATCGGCGGCTAAGGTTTCATCGCCAGCCACCTTAGAGAGTAGCGGGATACGTACGCACACTTGTAAACCGCCATCAGGGTGATTGATGGCCTCAACCGTACCATGATGTAACCCTGCAATACGGCTGACGATGGCTAAGCCTAGACCACTGCCTTGTGTGGTACGTGCCGTCTCGCCACGCTCAAATGGTTGCATGATTCGCTCTAATTGGTCTTCTGCCACGCCATCGCCGCAATCGCGCACACAGATTACCAATTGTTCTTGTGCTTCTTGGTTTACCACGTTTTCCGTCACCACATCGGTTTCTTCATCTACAGCGGTTTCGACAAAGGTCGGTATGACGGTTGCCGATAGATAAATGGGCGGTTTTCCGTAGCGATTGGCGTTATTTACAAGGTTGATAATCAAACGTTTGATAGAAAGCGGCCTGACGGGTACCACTTTATGGCACTCAGATTGATATATAAACTCCATTGGCGCAAATTGCACCATGATTTCATTAAATATGGTGTCTAGGTTGGTCAGGCTCACAGGCTCATCAGAGCCATCTTTCATAAACGAGATAAACTGCTCCAAAATAGCATCCATATCTTCAATATCATAAATCAGCCCTTCACGAAAAAAATCATCCGGCAGCATCTCGGCGGTCAACCGCATTCGGGTCAGCGGTGTCCGCAAATCATGTGAGATACCGGCGAGCATGATGGTACGCTCTTTTTGTGCTTGGCTGAGCGTGGTAAATAGTCGATTAAAGGCCATATTGACCTGACGTATCTCTGTTGGGCCTTTTTGGGTGGGCAGAGTGGTGGCGTGACCAAGACGGATATAATTGGTCGCGGCGCGCTGCAGATAGCGCAGCGGACGGTTTAATTGCCGCGCCAGTAAAATAATGGTGAGCAAGGACAAGATAGGCAAGCCAATCAAAAATAACACCAGCAGACTTGGGCTATACTGTGAGTAATACACCACAGGCTCACGAATCCAAAAACTGTCGTCACGGCTGTCTTGTACCCATAATTGCGGCGTGGGCTTAAATTTAAAATACACCTCAACAGGTCGCCCTAATTGAGCGCCAATCTCTCGCTGCAACACGTCGGTAAAGACACCGACAAAGGCTTTATCAGCCACTTCCGGAAAGTCGCTTGGATTGTCCACCACCACCACATGCGAGTGCCGATAAATCCACTGGCGCACCTCAGGACGCGCTTGCCAATCTTTATTGACGCTATTCATCAGCTTTAGCTCGCTGGTCAAATAACGGGCATGATTTTTGAGCTCTGGCAAATACAGACTGCGCCAAAAAAACAAAATCGATAAACTGACACTGATCAGCACAATAAAGGCGACCATCAAAGTCGTCAGCCAAGTGTTGGAGTAAGAGCGCGCAAGCCAGCCTTTGCGACGGGTTGGCAGATTTGATGGAGTCATAACAATCCAATAGGTTACATGAGGCGTTATAAAGTATAGCGTTATTTGGTCTAGAAAGGATGTCATCCACCAAAAATAACGGCGCAATAGCAGAGGATTGCCATACGCAAATCCTAGAAGGATTTTACATCGATAGCCATTTAAGCTATTGTTAATAAATAATTAAATAAGCACAGTTTATGTTTTCAATAAATCAAGACTGTGATATAATTATGCCCTTTTTGGTATACCTGCGAAAGAGAGAATTCACATGGTTGTTATTCGTTTAGCACGGGGCGGTGCCAAGAAACGCCCATTTTATCAAGTAGTTGTTGCTGATCAACGCCGCGCGCGTGACGGTCGCTATATTGAAAACATCGGCTTTTTTAACCCACTCGCTAAAGAGTCTGAAGAAGCAGTACGCCTAAACATGGAAGCGTACAATGCGTGGATCGCCAAAGGTGCACAGCCTTCAGATCGCGTTGCTTCATTAGCAAAAGCTTATAGCAAGTCTGCCGCTCAAACTGAAGCCACTGCTTAAGTTTGTTGGTCGCTGAGGTGGTTATAGTTTGACTATGGCAATCTCAATAGACTTGAGAACACATAGCGTAACTGGTCTGACCAGGGTGCGCCATTAACTGTTTATCGCTTTTAACGCAGTTTTTAATGATTGTTGCTTTAATCGTGATTGTTTTACTTACCGTTTGTTAGTCATTACTAGGTTAGCCGTTATGTCATCTGCTCCAGCCGCTAATACCCTTATGAAAATCGGTCAGCTTAAAAAGCCTTATGGTATTAAAGGCTGGCTGTGGGTGTTTAGTGATACAGAGGATCGGACGGCGATATTTGACATGCAGCCGTGGTGGATGAAAACTGCCACTGGCATGAAGCCTTTGACGGTGAAAGCATGGCGTCAACAAGGCACAGGAATCGTCGCTCAGTTTGAGCAGGTACCTGATCGCAATGTTGCGGAGACGATGAACGGTGTGACCGTTTGGGTCGAGCAAGACGTCTTGCCAGAAACGGCTGAGGATGAATATTATTGGTCAGACTTGATCGACTTGCGCGTGATAAACGAGCAAGAAGAGTATCTGGGCGATATCACTGAAATGTTTGAAACTGGCGCGCATGACATCATGCGCGTGAAAGCAAACTCAGACAGCTTGGATGATGAAGAGCGCCTGATTCCATGGCACAAACAAACCGTTATTGAGGTCGATATGACTGAAAGAACGGTGCTGGTGGCATGGCCAAGTGACTATTAGTTAAATAGATATTAGTCAAATATCTATTAATCAAGTAGCTATTAAGCTAATAACTAGTAATAGTATGAGTAAGACAATTTTTTGGCGTTAGCGCCAGTATGATCATTGCGTCAATTAAGTAGATATCAGATGTATTTTGCCGTCATTAGTATTTTTCCTGAGATGTTTGCCACGATTCGTGATTTTGGTATCACTGGAAGGGCAGTCGCTGGAGAGCACGTGACGATTGAGTGCATAAATCCACGTGATTATACCACCGATAACTACCGCCGTATTGATGAGCGCCCGTATGGTGGCGGTCCTGGCATGGTGATGATGGCCGAGCCATTATCAAAAGCCATAGAGGATGCGCGCTTGCGAGCGAGTCAGCACGGCTGCCGTGTCGATAGTGAGCACTGTCCGGTGATTTATATGTCGCCACAAGGACAGACGCTCAGTGAGAGTAGTGTGGTCAGCATGGCCGAGTACGATGGCATGATTATATTGTGCGGTCGTTACGAGGGTGTTGATGAGCGCTTACTATCACAGTATGTCGATAGGGAAGTGTCATTGGGGGACTATGTGCTGACAGGCGGTGAGCTGCCTGCCATGGTATTGATGGATAGTGTGATACGCCGTTTGCCTGATATCATGGGCGATGATCAGTCCGCTGAGCAAGACTCGTTTGTCGATGGTTTGCTTGATTGTCCGCATTATACCAAGCCGCATGAGTTTGCAGGTATGAGCGTCCCTGAGGTATTACTCTCAGGTCATCATGCCAATATTGCTAAGTGGCGTTTTGCTCAGCAAGTCAGTCGTACGCAAGCGCGTCGGCCAGACTTATGGCAGGCGTTTACCCCCACGGCAGAGCAAGCGAAGTGGCTAAAGGCACTGGCAAAAACAGATAAAAAATAAGGGTTAACCTTTCGTTTTATCGTTTTTAAATTTGATAAACAGTTAAAAAATAAAATTTTGAGCAATAATAAAACGAGTCATCACATTGTGGCCGTTGGTTATAACCCATTTACGTTGCGTCTTTTTATAATAAGATGCAATTCATTATTACAAACAGGTGATATGCGTGAAGCCTCTATTATCTAATGTGAGGAGATAACTCTCATGAGCAACAAGCATCCATTGGTTCAGGTCATCGAAAACGCTCAATTGCGTGAACACCCAAGCTTTGCACCCGGTGATACCATTGTCGTACAAGTAAAAGTACGTGAAGGTGAGCGTGAGCGTCTACAGGCTTTTGAAGGTGTGGTCATCGCTAAGCGTAACCGCGGTTTAAACTCAGCATTTACCGTACGTAAAATCTCAAGCGGCGTCGGTGTTGAGCGTGCATTCCAGTTGCATTCACCACTGATCGATAGCATCGAAGTGAAACGCCGTGGTGCGGTTCGTCGTGCGAAACTATACTACTTACGTGAGCGCTCTGGTAAATCAGCACGTATCCGCGAAAAGCTTGGTGCTCGTCCAGCAGCTCAGAAAAAAACTGACGCTGGTGTTCCTGATGCGGTTGAAACAGCGCCAGGTATCTAAGCACAAGTTACGTGAGCACATACGTGATCATAAGTATCTAAGCGGTGCTCTGAGTCTTTGTTAGTCTGTGATTATCACCGCCAGCAAAGGCTCGGACGAGCATAGATACCAGCCCTTATTCATAGGTTTATTTATAAATAAGCGGGCCATACCAAAAAGACGAAACCCCAATCTATGCGATAGCTGGATTGGGGTTTTTGTATGGGCGTAACTGTATCCGCTGTGCTTGCTGAGTCTATTGTGCACATGGTCGCAAATACATGTGTGCCTATGAACGCAGATGCATGAGATTAGGCGCTATCAGCGGTGTCGATGCGTATGCTTTGATCCTTTGATTTACTGTGCTTGCGCAAACGGATATACAGTGTCTTGGTGACAGTGGCCACAACCTTTTGCTGCTCATCGACGATATCGACACTGTAGTCGCGAAATACCGCCCCTCCATCTTTAGCCAGCTCTTGAATGGTAATGATTTCAGCGCTCGGTATCTTCATCCTTGCGGTGACCTTGCTATGGCCTGGCGCGACAAAATCGATATGTGAGCTTTTGTCCCATACCACATAATGACTGCCCAATTGATGCATCAGCATGAGCATATAAAACGGATCGACCATAGAGTAGAGGCTGCCACCGAACTGGGTGCCGACGATGTTTTTATTCAAGCTATTCAAACCCATACTGACCACACATAAACCTTGATCGAGGCTGATATGCTCGATTTTGATGCCAGCTCCGACGTAAGGCGCGTAGGTGTTGATACGCAGTTTGAGTAAGTGCGGTGTCAACAATGGCATGATGCTTTGTTTGGCTCGACGCTTTAAGGTCTCAAAGTTGGTGGGTAGTAAGCTCATAAAGGAATCCTGTTACTTCATTTCGATTTTTAATTATTAAGTCAAATGGCTGACACCTGTTGCAGGGTATCTAGCGTGAAAGCTATTTATCATAAGTAAAAATCGTCTTGACCGCTAGGTTTAAAGCGTAAGTATGCCTCATTATAAATAAGATAAATGATGAATATATGCGGCAGCACGTCGCCTTGAGCATGGTCATTGCTAAGCAATTTGGGGTTGTTTTTCTAAAATAAATGATTGATAAGTTTGCAAAATTGATAACTTAAAACTTTAAGTTATCAATCAAACCGAGACGCATAGTATCTTTACATGGTTCCGCGCTCGCATTTCACTGTCCTGTGACATACAATAGCCTGCAATTTGTACTGCCCTGTGATTTTATCAAGTCACATCAGTGCAATGCCCGTCCATCGAAGCCTCAGTCGACATAAGGAAATGTGATGAGTAACACTCAGATCCCTGCCTCAGGGTCTACTCCGCCACCATCAAATCCATCCAATTACGACAGCGAGCCACAAGGCAGCTACCTTGATCTACACAAGCCCAGCTCAAGCTTTGAGAGTCGTGACGCCTATTTAAATCATGAACTACAAATCATGCAGCCCAAGCGCTGGCGGGTAAACTTGCCGTTTCGTGATTATCGTTTTGAGTATGAAGACACCATCCCTGCGATGGCCGCAACGATTGGTAAGGTCGTGATGGTAGGCGCTATTGCCGCTACGTTTGCAGGGCCGCTTGGGCTAAGTGATGCCTTTGTCCTAGAAAACGTGCGCTATGAGTTGTTAATTGTCGCTTTCTTTGTGATTTTATTCTCAGGGTTTTTGCTACCGACGGCCAACCTTGCTGGTACGCACGGGCCGCTGATCCCACTGATTCCTATCGTCGTTGCCGCTGGTGGTCACCCAATGGCCTTTGGCTTGCTAATCGGTGCTTTTGGTCTATTACTAGCCATTAGTAAAGGAGGCAGTCTGCTGGCAAACTTGACCAGTAAAGGTGTGTGTGGTGGTCTGCTGCTTTATTTGGGTTTTATTGGCACCCTCTCGCAGGTCAAAAATCTATTTGCATGGGCCGAAGGTATCGGCATGGCGCATATCGCCTTTGTGGTGATTTTACTGACCATCATCCTGTACGCGGTATTAGAAAACTTCCAAAAGCGCTGGCTGGCTGTACCATTAAGCTGCTTGCTCGGTGGCGGTGTGGCCTTTGCCATGGGCGCGCCCTTTGCTTTTGAGACAGCGCCTGGCCTGCCAAATATGAACCCGATGTACTGGTGGGGGGAGGACACGGGCTGGATGCTGGGTCTGCCGACGATTGAAAGCTTTGTGGTGGTATTGCCGTTTGCGGTATTGGCCGTCGCTATGTGGTCGCCGGATTTTTTGGGTCATCAAGTCTTTCAGAAGATCAGCTACCCAAAGCGTACCGAGCGCGTGCTGATGGATATCGATGACACGATGACCAGTGCTTCTATTCGTCAGGTCGCAGGCTCTGTCCTTGGCGGGGCAAACTTTGCGTCATCATGGGGTACGTATATCGTACCAGCGGCGATCGCCAAGCGTCCGATTCCAGCGGGTGCGGTACTCACAGGGCTGTTTTGTTTGATCGCTGGTATCTGGGGCTATCCGATGGATTTGGCGATCTGGGAGCCGGTGATGTGTGTGGCACTGATCGTCGGGGTTTTTATTCCACTGCTTGAAGCGGGGATGGAGATGACGCGCGAAGGTAAAACCACGCAGTCTGCTGCGATTGTGGTCTTTGCCTCGGCATTGGTCAACCCAGCCTTTGGCTGGTCGATTACCTTGGTGCTTGATAACCTAGGTTTGATTGGCTCAAAAGAGCGTAGTGCGAGCCTATCAAAGATGAGCCGCTGGATTATACCTGTCATTACCTTTGTGATATTGACTGGTGTCATGGCGGTGGTTGGGATGTTGCCGGGCATTCCTGCACTATTACCGAACTTCCGTCATTAGAAATTTTGCCTACCATAAAAAAGAAAAGCCAGCCTTGTGCTGGTTTTTTTGTGCATAAACCCGTAGTAAACGATAGCATTGTAAAATGCAGGCTACCGCCCCATAAATAGCTGTATATCAGTGTCTTAAGAGCAATAAATTTTATGGTTAATGTCTCAGAGTCGAGTCCTGTCGATGATAAAAAAGCCCGCCTCAAACATCTAATCCAGCGCCTGCCAAACTTGCCAGGGGTCTATAAAATGCTGGGAAAAAACGGCGATATTTTATATGTGGGCAAGGCAAAATCGTTAAAAAGTCGCGTCAATAGCTACTTCGCTAAGACCATTGACCATCCAAAAACGCGAGCACTGGTGGCACGGATTCACGATATCGAGACCATCATTACCCGTAGTGAGACCGAGGCATTGCTGCTTGAGCAAAACCTGATTAAAGAATATCGTCCCCCTTATAACGTCCTACTGCGTGATGATAAATCTTATCTGTATGTGTTTATCTCAGCGGATAAGCCTTATCCAAGATTGGCTTATGGCCGCGGCAAAGGCAATCACCAAAAAGGTCGGTTTTTTGGGCCTTTTCCTTCTGCTCATGCGGCCAAAGAAACCTTGGTGCTCATGCAAAAGATGTTTCAGATGCGCCAGTGTACCAATACGTTTTTTAAGCAGCGTAAGCGTCCGTGCCTTGAGTATCAAATCAAGCGTTGCCGTGCGCCCTGCGTGGGGTTGGTGTCGCCAGAAGAGTATGCAGAAGACGTGAATAACACCATTCGTTTTCTCAAAGGCGACTCAAGTGATATTCACAGTGCGCTAATCGAAAAAATGGAAAGTGCTGCTGAATCGTTGAATTTTGAAAAAGCAGTCTTTTATCGGGATCAGCTGTCTATGCTGCGCGAAGTACAAGCGCGGCAGGCCGTCTATACGGTGCAAGGCGAGGCCGATGTGATTGCCATTGCTAGCCAAGCTGGCATGACCTGTGTCAATGTGCTGACGGTGCGCGGCGGCCGCGTACTCGGTGGCAAAAACTACTTCCCTGATGTCGATAGTAGTGAGTCACTCGCGGATAATTTGTCGGCATTTATTACCTCATTTTATTTTCAGGTGACCGACGACTTGCCAAGTGAGATTATTCTCAGTCATGCGCTGCCTGACCAACAAGCAGTCAGCGAAGCATTGGCCACCCACTTTGAGAGCAAAGTCGTTATCAAAACCAATGTGCGCGAGCACCGCTCAGAGTGGCTGGACTTGGCAAAGCTGAATACCAATAATGCACTAAAAACCAAACTGGGCGACTATCTAGAGCTGCATGCGCGCTTTGGTGCGCTAAAGAACGTACTGGCTGATGTCACTGATCGCGCCATAGATCGTATCGAATGCTTTGATATCTCGCACACCATGGGCGAGGCGACCATCGGTAGCTGTGTGGTATTCGATCAAGGTGGCTCGCGGCGTCGCGATTACCGTCAGTATGCGATTCATGATATCCAAGGCGGTGACGATTATGCGGCGATGCAGCAAGTGCTGACGCGGCGCTATAAAAAACAGCCACTGCCTGATCTGTTGCTGATTGATGGCGGGAAAGGTCAGCTTAATATCGCCAAAGAAGTGCTGACCGAGCTGGGTATCTTAAATGACACGCTGCTTGTGAGTGTGGCAAAAGGAGAAGGGCGCAAGGCGGGTTTAGAAGTATTACATTTTATCGATCATGAGCCGCTGGATCTGCCCATGGACAGCAAGGCGCTGCATTTATTGATGCATATTCGCGATGAGGCCCATCGTTTTGCCATCACAGCGCACCGTAAGAAGCGCGATAAGCGCCGTTCGTCGTCGGTGCTGGAGGTGATACCGGGTCTGGGGGAAAAGCGCCGCCGCGACTTGCTCAACCACTTTGGCGGGATGCAGCAACTGCTAGGGGCTTCACAGCAAGAGCTGTCGGGTGTACAGGGGATTGGGCCTGTATTGGCCAAGACCATTTATAAGGTATTGCATGAGTAGGCCGATTGATATTTACTAAATTCGGACTTATGGCAATAAAAAACGGGGCTGCCTTAAATGATTCTAAGGCAGCCCCAATTTTTTAATATTTTTCGTAAAATAGCTTCTATTACTCAGTGGCTTCTTTTCTATAAGTCACGAACTTAAAATCCAATCCGCTTTTTTCATCATGCATCGACTCAGACGCTTCTGCGACTGCAAAGTCGCTCGGCAATTCAGGGTAAAACGCCTCGCCGTCAGGGATCTCGGTATCGACGTGTGTCAGCTCAATACGATCGGTGTACATAAAGGCATCACGAAATACCCGCTCGCCGCCGATGACCCAAATCGTATCTAAGTGAGCACCATGGGCGAGACTGGCAGCTTGCGTTAAAGCATCATCCAAATTATGCACCACATACGCATTATCTTTGCCTACTAGGCCGCTCTTTTCGGCATAGTCCATTTGACTGCTGATAATAAAGCTGACACGTTTTGGCAACGGTTTGCTGCCCATCGACTCAAAGGTCTTGCGCCCCATGATGACGATACCTTGAACCGCACTGCCTGTTGCTTTGGTGGTCATTTGTTTGAAATGCTGCAAATCTGCTGAGATATGCCAGGGCAGCTCATTGTCCTTGCCGATACAGCGATTGCTACTGATAGCAGCGATTTGGGCGACTTGGGTATTGGCATAACTCATAGTATGTCCTTATTGTTTTCGTCAGTCATATGAAGTAAAAAACAGTCTTTATACCGCGACTTTTGCTTTGATAGCGGGATGTGATTCATAACCGTTTACGCTAATATCCTCAAAATTAAATGCAAAAATATCATCGACATCAGGGTTGAGTGTCAATGTCGGTAGTGCATAACACTCACGCGTCAGTTGCAGCTCGACTTGCTCGCGGTGGTTTTGATAAATATGACAGTCGCCACCGGTCCAGATAAACTCGCCCACGCCCAGCCCGCAAACCTGCGCAATCATGTGGGTCAGCAGGGCATAGCTGGCGATATTGAACGGCACACCTAGGAATAAATCCGCTGAGCGCTGGTAAAGCTGGCAGGAGAGTTTGTTGTCCGCGACAAAAAACTGAAACAGCGTATGACAAGGCGGCAGGGCGACTTGCTCGGCTTCACCTGGGTTCCAGCCAGAGACAATCAAGCGTCTGGAGTTGGGATTGGTCTTGATTTGCTCCACGACTTGGGCGATTTGATCGACGCCGTCATTGTTATAGCGGCCATTCTCGTCTGTGGTCGCGCCGTAGTTGCGCCATTGGTGACCGTATACTGGCCCTAAATCGCCCGCAGGACGATTGAAGCGCGCCGTCTGTTCCGCTGTGGCCCATTCGTTCCAGATACGCACGCCGTTCTCTTGTAGATAATCGACATGAGTGCTACCGCTCAAAAACCACAATAGCTCATACACGATGGATTTAAAGTGGACTTTTTTGGTGGTCAGTAACGGGAAGCCGTCTGATAAGTCAAAACGCATCTGCGCGCCAAAGTGGCTTAGCGTACCTGTGCCCGTACGATCGCCTTTTTCGCTGCCTTCACTCATGACGTGACGCAGCAAGTCCAAATAAGCTTGCTCGTTTTTACTACTGTAACTGCTCATAATATTGCTCTTCTACGCTATCAAAGCGCGTCATTAAATAAGTCTTAATCTGTTTTTCGGACATTTATAGTGCAAGCGCGCTTAATAGGCCGCTTGCTTACCCCAGTCATAGATGCCGCGTTTATAGGCATAAACCAACAGCACAAAGCCGATGATAATCATTGGTGTGCTCAGTATTTGGCCTTTGGTCATCCAGCCAAGTAAGATAAAGCCTTGGTCGGCATCTGGCTGACGGAAAAACTCGATGATAAAGCGGCTGATACCGTAACCTAATAAGAATATCGCCGATGCCGCCATACGTGGACGCGGCTTGGCAGAGTACCACCACAAAAACAAGAATAGTAGCAGGCCTTCAGCAAAGGCCTCATAGAGCTGTGATGGGTGGCGGGGCAGTAAATACTGGCCGTTGACCTCCATCATCAACTCCTGTAATTGAGGATTGGCTTGCAATTGCTGCATATCAAAAACCGCAGCCTGCGGGAAGTAGGTCAGCCAGTTATAGCCGCCATCAGAGACGCGCCCCCACAGCTCACCGTTGATATAGTTGCCGATACGGCCAAACAATAACCCCGTCGGTACACACGGCACGATAAAATCCAGCACTTGAAAAGGCGTTTTTTTGTACTTACGGGCAAAATACAACATGCCGAGTAAAACCCCAATCATGCCGCCGTGGAACGACATACCGCCTTCCCACACCTTAAATAAATAAGCGGGGTTTTGTAGCAGCTCACCAAATTGATAAAACAGCACATAGCCGATACGGCCACCCAAAATGACACCGAGCGCGCCATAAAAAATAAGGTCTGACACCATGTCAGTGGTCCAGCTCTCACGCTGGCCACTGCGGTACCATGCCAGACCAAACGCGGCGGCAAATGCCAGCAGATACATCAAGCCATACCAATGTACTTCTACAGGGCCCAAGGACAGCGCTACGGGATCGTACTGAGGATGAATCATCATAAGGACATCATAATTATTGATAATAGAATGGGGGTCATAATAGCAAAAATAGCTTGGCAGGCATACCAAATTACAGTTAGACAATTGCATCACAGAGACTGCATAAATGTGATTTGTGCCTGCCAGCCGCTAGAAACCACGACAGAAAACCGCTAAGATATAAAAAAGCTGCTAATGATAAATACCTCAATATTTTCAGAAGTATGAGCGGATATAGGCTGGTGCTAATAAGCCGTATGAATGGATAAACCGTATTTTAAGGATAGATTATGCAAGCTGATGTATCAAAAGTAGCAGCAACCACTGAGTACCGTTGGGCAAAAAAAGGCCCGATCTTGCTCAGTCTACCCAGTCTGCTGGTACTATCTCTGACGCCTGCATATGCAGCAAGTAGCAGTATCGAGCAAGTCACCATTTATCAAGGCTTGGCCAGTGTCACCCGCGTGCTACCTGTCAAGGGTAATGGAGAGCAGACGCTGGTGTTTTCTTGCTTGTCTCCTTATATCGACAAAGACAGCGTGAGCGTGCAGGCCGTCACAGGCGTCAATCTCGGTGAAGTCAGTATCGAGACGCTAAGCGGTGAGCAAGCAGCGCAGTGTCAGTATGAGGGCGATGCCAATGTACAATCGCAACAAGCCGCACTTGCTAAAATCAATGCCGAGCTAGAAGCCGCCAATCTAGCAAAAGCCTATCTACAAAACCTCACCAAGGTCAGCCAAGTCAGTACAGAGGGCACAGTGGCCAATAACGCCCGTGATATAGAAACACAAGCGGCAAGTATCAATAAACGCATATGGGATATCAAGCAGCGGCAAGCACGGGCAAAGGCCGCACTTAATCAAACGATGGCGGGCAGTAGCACATCGACGCAAAATCGCGTAACACAGGTCAGTGTGCGTACTGCCAGCCGCAAGCCTGCCGCGGTAAAGCTCCATTATCAAGTGCGCGGCGCAGGTTGGCAGCCGACTTATCAGGCGCGTCTGGATACCAATACCGAGCAGCTTAGCATTACCGCATCAGCCATCATCGCCCAGCAGACCGGAGAGAATTGGCAAAACGTCCCTGTCGTACTCAGCTCAGTCAACCCCAATCAACGCACCACAGGCCAGCTGCCAAATGTGGCGCGCCTGTCTTTATATGAAAAAGAGCCAGCATCACGTGCTAGGTTTGCATCATCCCTGATGGAGCCTTCTTCAGTCGTCGTCTCAGAAAGAAGTAGCGCTGACAGGGAAGCAGCGGCACCGACGATGGCACCGCTGCCAAGCTTTAGCGTGAGTCGTCAAAACAAAAACGGCATCATTGAGTACCGGTTGCCGCAGCGCGTGAGCTTACCAAGTGACGGTAGGCACGTGCGTACGATCATCGATGAGCAGTCTGGGCGTAGCAAGCTTTGGATCCGCAGTACGCCAAGTGTTGAGCAAACGGCTTATTGGTATGCATCGGCACCATTTTTGACACCTGCATGGGCCGATGGAGCGCTTCAGCTCTACCGTGATGATAACTATATTGGTCAAGCGCGCTATCAGTATCAAACGCTCAAAGAGCAGGGTATCGGCTTTGGCGTTGATCCAAATATCCTCATCAAACAAATAACCGACGAAGATAAGCAAGGCGATAAGGGCGCGTTTAATCGTAAGCAAACCTTAAGTAGTACCGAAGCTTATCAATTGACCAATCAGCATAGCCGCACCAGACGCTTGCAGGTACTGGGTAGTGAGCCTATCAGCCGTGATGACAGTATTAAAGTAACCACAGTGCACACCCCGCCCGTCACTGAACGCGACTGGAATGACAATACCGGCATGGTCGCTTGGGAGTTTGATTTGCCAAGTAAACAATCAAAAGTGATTCGATCGACCACACAGATTAGCTATCCTGCTGATAAAAAACTCCGCACCAATTGATATAAGAATATAGTGAGTTCAGTATAGAAACGATACAGTGGGACTGGGATAAATTTTACGCAGCCTCTGTCGGCGCAGGCACAGCACGCAAGTAAAATTTATACCAGTTCCACGTTGACATATAATGTATCTGTTTTATTCAGAATCGACTATAGAAAGATGCAGGACATTTTAAACGACATTATTTTGTACTGAAAAGATTACCTATTAAAAAGACGACCAGCCCCATAAACTACCAATCCCATAAAAGGAAAACTATGTGTATCGTCGCCATCGCTTGGCAGTTATTTGATGAGGTGCCGCTGGTGCTTTTATCAAATCGTGATGAGTTCTTAGCGCGTCCTACCGAGCAGTTGCACCAGTGGCCAGATCAGCCAATCTATGCTGGCCGCGATAGCCAAAGTGGCGGCACTTGGCTGGGTATTCACCAAGTCATGCGCGACGGTCTTTATGAGCAAAATGGACGCTGGGCGGCGGTGCTAAACTTTCGTGATGGGGTGCAGGCAGGAGCAGATGAGCGCTCGCGTGGGGCACTGGTTACAGATTTTTTGACCAGTGATAAAAGCCCGATGGACTTTGCTCGGCAAATTGAGTTGCAAGACTATGCAGGTTTTAACCTGATCATTGGCGATGCGCTGCAAGCAGTGATGGTCAATAATCGCGGCCATGCGCCTACGCCACTGTATGCAGGATTGCATGTGGTCTCAAACGGTCAGCCAGACGACGGTTGGTTCAAAACCGAAAAACTGCGTGGTAGGCTGCGTCAAGAAGTGCTGCCACTTATCGCCGAAGACAGCTCGCCTGCTTACTGGCAGGACGCTGCCTATGCGGTGCTATCTGACAACCGACAAGCCCCCGCCGATCAGCTACCCGATACCGGCATGAGTAGAGAGGTTGAGCAGATGCTGTCCTCTGTCTATATCGAGCCTGTGGCATTTGATCAGCGGCAGGCTCCTCTCCCTACTTATGGTACCCGTACTCAAAGCATCTTAACCTTGCGCCAAGACAAGCATAAAGGGGCAAGTAGTAAAACCGCCGCCACGCTCGTTAGCCGCGAGGCAAGCGCGGCTGCAACCGGCGCATAAAAATGCTCACGGTGACTGCCATAACGGTATCACGGTGAGCATATATAGTTAATTAGCGATGCCAAAATCACACCAAAACTATGTCAAAACGCTATCAAAATTATGTCAAAGTCATGCCAGCAAATGGTTGTCCTGTTCCGGAAGGATCAGCTCTTGTTTTAGGGGAAGCTCGCGCACCAGCTCTTGCAAGGCGCGGCGATATACCCCACGTTTAAAATGAATCACTTGTCCCAGAGGGTACCAATAACTGACCCATTGCCAGTGGTCAAATTCTGGTTTACCTTCATCGAAGCGAATGTGTTGAGTATTCGGCTCATCTAAGCGCAGCAAAAACCATTTTTGTTTCTGCCCAATACACAAAGGGTGCTGTCCATGGCGTACATAACGCTTAGGCAGACGATAGCGCAGCCAGTCTTGAGTGACGGCCAATAAGTCTACATGACGCGGATGTAGGCCGACCTCTTCCCAGAGCTCGCGATACATCGCATCCATCGGCGTCTCCCCGCGGTCGATGCCGCCTTGAGGAAACTGCCAAGCGTTGTGACCAATACGTTTTGCCCACAGTACTTGCCCTTGTGTATTTGCCAAGATGATGCCGACATTGGCGCGAAAGCCGTCTGCATCTATCATGACTAACCCTTTTAATTTGTTTAAAAATAGCTTATTTCAAACCGATACCATGATGACAATCTTAATTATTATAAGTCGATTGTCACCTATATCTGGCCAAAATAAGATTCATTACCGTTATTAAACCAAGAAACAAGCAAAATGTGTAACAGTATTTTGCTATAAAATGTTTCACGAGTTTTACCTATTAAAATCAATAGCTTATAAACAAACTTTTGTAAGATAGTTTCTTAAGATGATTTTGATAAATATAACCAAACTAGGGTTTGGTTGTTTGCTGGTTTTGGCTATTTGCTAATAAGGTATGCAATGTTATGACGATAAGCTGCCGTCAAATAAATACAGATGGCTGCTGCTTTATAAGGTCTTTATAAAATCTGGTTTTGGCTTGTGCTACACTAACCTTATCGTGTGTATTATTGAAAATAATAATCAGGTTATCTGCCAATCAAAATAAGGAAAAACGAACATGTCAGAATCAAAAGCAAGTGTCACGTGGCAAGAGAAAAAAGCCTTTTTGGGCGTCTCACCATCAGGGCATAATGTGCAAATCGATGCCGACAAAGAAAATGGCGCAAGCCCGATGGAGCTGATCTTGCTCGGCTTGGGCGGCTGTGCCAGCTATGATGTGGTGTCTATCTTACAAAAATCACGTCAGGAGGTCACGGATGTACGTTGTGAGCTGACCGCAAGCCGCGCTGAGACCGTCCCTGCTGTCTATACCGACATTCATATGCACTTCATCGTGACCGGTCAAGACATCAAGGATAAGCAGGTCGAAAAAGCGGTGAACCTATCAGCAGAAAAATACTGCTCGGCCAGTCGTATGCTGGTACAGGGCGGCGTCAATGTTACGCATGATTTTGAAGTGGTTGCAGGGTAGGGGCGAGAGCGCGCATGAATGTATTTTTTGGATTGATTCCTGATACCGCCGCATCTGCGATTTGGGCGATGGTGGTGGCAAGTTTACTGCCACTGTTGATGGCGCTGAGTGCAAAAGCCCTTGGCGGCTTTCGGCTGACTGACAACGCCCATCCGCGCCGTTTTTTGCAAGAGACAACGGGCGCCGCCGCGCGCGCCAATGCCGCTCAGCAAAACAGCTATGAGACGTTGCCGGTATTTTTGGCAGCAGTGCTGGTGGCGATGTTATTTTTTGTGCCTCAGCTGATTGTCAACGTGTTGGCTTGGTTGTACGTACTGATTCGTATTGGCTTTTGCATCGCTTATATCAGCAATTTAGCGACGTTTCGCTCGATACTGTGGACGTTATCGATGGCGTGTCCACTCATGCTGTTTTATTTAGCAATACGTGTGAGCGTCTAGCGCTAGGGCTTATAAACAACTAGCCGCCGCGGCGAGCTTCTGTTTTATGATAAAAGACGAGCCGTTATTGTCTTTGCTGTTTATGCCGTCGCTGATGAGACGCTGGTGATAAGAGCATCGATGATGACGGCTTTGTCTTTTTCACGCTTGATGCGCTCCCACACCGGCTGCGCCTCATCATAGCCTTTGGTCAGCATCCCCAGCCATTGCTTATAGCGGCCCACCAGTACCACATCGTTTTTTGCTGCCCCTTCCAAAAACTTAATTTGATGCGGTATGAGCGCGTGCCACGTCAAGATCTTGCTATCTGCTCTAACGCTGGCTGCCGCGCTCTCATCATCATGGCTACTATCGACACGGGCAATCAAGTCAGGACGGGTCACAGCGCCGCGTCCTAGCATCAGGTGCAGCGTGCCTGCCTGCCTCATGCATTGCTGTGCTTGCTCACTGTTCCAAATCTCGCCATTGGCAATCACTGGGATATCAAGCTTATTAAAATTTTGGATTTTGTCCCAATAAGCGGGCGGCTTGTAGCCTTGGGTTTTGGTGCGGGCATGAATGGTCAGCCAGTCTGCGCCACTCGCCCCAATCGCACCTCGGATATCGTCCATACGGCTGGTATCTGTGTAACCCAAGCGAATCTTTGCTGAGACGGCAATATGGGCAGGCACCGCGCGGCGTACGGCACTGATAATATCATACATGACCTCTGGCTCATCGAGCAGTACCGAGCCGCCGCGGTGGCTATTGACGGTCTTAGCAGGGCAGCCAAAATTGATATCAATCGCTGGCGCGCCAAGCTCACAGGCGTACGCGGCGTTTTCTGCCATTAGGCTAGCATCACTGCCGAGTAGCTGGATATGTATGGGCGTACCAGCAGTCGTTTTGGTGTCTTGATGTAGCTCTGGTACATATTTATAAAACACATGTGCGGGCAGCAGCGTTTGAGTCACCCGTATAAACTCACTGACTGACCAATCATAAGGGCGACCTAAATCGGCGGCAATTTGTGTTAAGATTTGCCGCATTAACGGATCGGTCAAGCCCTCCATTGGAGCGAGTAGGCGCACAGGATGGGCAAATAGTTGCTGCAGGGTACGCTGGCGTATTTCGAGGGATGAATGTTGAGTCATGATTGAGGCTTAGTATCTAAATAAAGGGCGATAACGTAATCGAATAGAGCGGGGCGGTGTTAGGTATTGCCAAAGATGACCTTTTTCCCCGTTTGCAATCCGATGATCAGGTCTTTGATATGATGAATGTCGAGATTGCTCTGCGCGCGTGTACAGGCAACGTAGAGCAAGCGCAGCTCCTCTGGACTGATCTTGACTGCATTGGTAGTCACGTCGTAATAAAAATCGTCATCGAGCTGTACGCGCCCCCATTCAAGCCCTTTGGCTTTGTGCGCGGTAGAGATGACATAATCGGCGTTATCGATGCTGGTCAAACTATTGACCGCTTGGCTTAAGACGTTGGTACCGTGATCATCGACCAGCTTGACCAATGTTTTAAGATCGCTGCCTTCATTGGTTTCAGAGTACTCTTGCACATCATCCCAATTATAAAAATACGCCAGCTCTGGTACGCCATAAGCTGATTTGCCGTTTTTTAGGTTCTCAGCTGCTTGACAGAATTTCAGCATACGATCGGTATCGGCTTGCAGAGCCACGCGGTGCCCAAGCTTGAGTCCCGTCAATAGCTGCGCCATCGCTGCGGCATTGGTGCGACAGAGGATGGCGTCTTTTTTACTATGGACCATGCCTGTATCGGTAGAAGACTGCTTGGCAGGATTGCCCTTTAGTGGTACTTCTTCTTGTAAGGCTTTGAGTAGGGTGTTGGCCACCTCAGCGATAGGCTCGCCAAAGCGAAACGATTGTGTCAATAGGGTTTGCGGTAGTGGTAGTTTTTTCATCGCGTTCACCGCGCCGCGCCATTCATAAATCTGCTGATGAGCGTCGCCCACATAGATGACTTGCCGTGGCTGCTGGGTCAAAATCCCCATCATCAACGGATCAGCATCCTGCGCCTCATCAAACAAGATAAAATCCGCTGGGATACTGGGCTTGGAGAGTGCCCATAATTTGAGATAAATATCATGGCCAATACCAGCAGGATGGCGGGCATCGATAGACTGTAGCCAGCGCTGCTCGACGGCAGGGTAGAGCATCTCTCGCAGCTGCTCGCTATCTGACGCATCGAGCCAGCTAGGAAATAATAAATGCCTAGGCGCAGGGTAGCTGGCATGGGTGCTACAAAAATGACTGACCGCATCGCTGACAAACCGCGCAAGGCGAGCTGGGGTCAGAGTGATGTATTTATTTATCCCATCCATTTGCCGACGTACTTGCACCGCTTGTAGCCCCAAATCATCGCCCAAACGCTTGGGTGAAAACCGTGGTAAGGACAATTTGGCAGTGATATCACGCGCGACATGGCGATAAGCAAGTGAGTGAAATGTACGGCAGTCCACGTGACTGGGGAATTTTTGCCGAGCATCATTGGCGATCGCTTTGTTGAAGGCCAAATACAAGCCGCGCCCGCGCAGACGCTCACCGATGAGCTTGAGCGTTGTGGTTTTACCCGCGCCAGCATACGCCACCACTTTAAACGACTTGTGGTCCATCGCCATATTTAGCGCATTTAGCTGCTCATCGGTGGGGTCGCTCATATAAGCGGGCATAGATGCGGACATAAAAGCTACCTAAAATACTAACGGTGTCAGCATCTGCTGACACGATGGATGAGTAAAAAGTGATCGAAAAATCTGCGGACAAATAAGACAGGACAACAGCTCTAAGAGCAAAGCCATAGGGTCAAAAACCATAAAGGCAAAAAAAGCCACTGCATAAACAATGGCTGGCGATGAGGTCGATGGCGCTTGTCAAATACCGATAGTCGTCAGGGGCGTAGCTTATCATCAATGGCGTTGTTTGTTGCCTAAGGTATTACTTTTTATCCAGTTGACTCTCATTTGCCAAAGCAGGGCGGCGCTCTTCTTTAATCAAAATCTTCGCCAAAAACAGCCCCAGCTCAAACAGCAGCCACATCGGAAAAGCCAGCATCAACATCGACACCCCATCCGGTGGTGTCACCACGGCTGCGATTGCAAAGCAGCCAACGATGATATAACGGCGTTTATCCTCTAGGCTATCAATGGAGACGATGCCGGCCAATATCAACAGTAAGGTGACGACTGGTATCTCAAAGGTCAAGCCAAATACCATAAACAGCTTTAATGCAAAGCTCAAATAGCTGTCGATATCTGTCATGGGTAAGACGTTTTGCGGCGCAAAGGTAATAAAGAATTTCAAAACTCCTTTGAGCACAATAAAATAAGAAAACGCCACCCCAGCATAAAACAATACGATAGAAGACATCAGCACTGGAATGGCGACTTTTTTTTCTTTTTTGTACAGACCTGGGGCGACAAATGACCAAATTTGATACAAGATATAAGGCATGGCCACAAAGGCGGCGACAAAGATACTCAAGCGTATCGGCGCCATGAAGTTTGAGGTGATATCGGTGGCAATCATTGTCGAGTTGGCAGGCAACTGCGCGACCAATGGGTCCGATAACAGGTTATAAAGCTCGCGTGAAAACCCAACCAAGGCCAAAAACACCACCAGCACCGCCACGCATATTTTGATCAGATGACGGCGTAAATCAATGAGATGCTCAGTGATGGGCATATCGCCAAGTGAGCTTAACATATCCCCATCATCGTTATCATAGGCCATATCGGCTGAGCGGGTTTTTTCTGGCGCTGTATCGCCGATTTTTTCTTGTCGGCTTTTTTTGCGTTTAAACAAATCCATCAGTCGGCCTCCTGCATCTGGGCAGACGCTTGTGAGGCGTTAGGATTGGCAGGCGCGCTATTTAATAGGATATCTGCTTGATAATTGGGGAGATAGGGGGCAGCGGGTAGGCGGCGTGCTTTATCATAATCACCGAGGCGAAACCACATGTTTTCCCAAGGTTTGGTCATGAGGGGCGGTGCTGTTTGCTGAGCGATGCCGTCAGAAGGCTCATTATGCTCATAGGCGTGCGCAAATGCCGTTGCCGCCTCAGGCTGCTCGTTTACGGTATTGCGCGCAGTATCAGCCTTGTGACGCGCAGTATCATCGTTAATCACAGGCTGATGCTCTGCATGCGGATCGGCTGTTAGGGCGCGGTTCTGTGACGACTCAAACTCTTGCATACTGCCGCGCATCTCTGCCATTTCACGTCTCATCTCCGCCTCTGTCTGACGGATTTTTGCCAGCTCTTTTTGCATTTGTTGCCGAGTCTCGGCCAAGTCTAGCTCAGCCTCTATTTCCGATTGTAGGGTGGAGACAGTACGGCGAATTTTGGCATACCACTGCCCAGCCGTGCGCGCCGCTTGCGGCAGCTTTTCGGGGCCCAAGACGATCAAAGCAATCACGCCAAAGAGCAGTAATTCAGAAAACCCAATATCAAACATAATGGTGGATTGTCACTATCTGGATGCTAGCGGCATTATACCTAGCATGGTATTTGCTATGATCAATGATGCTTATCGTCAGTAGGGAGCGTGCTGCTATGCTCATCGACTTTATTAGGTGCTTGGCGCTCTGCTGGATGAGCTGCGTCGTCGTGATCGAGTACCACTTGCTTTTTGGCATGCTCAGCATTTTCGTCTTTGACTGCGTCTTTAAAGCCTTTGACCGCGCCGCCCAAGTCTTTGCCGGCATTTCTAAGCTTTGAGGTGCCAAATACCACCACCACCACCACCAGTAATATCAGCCAATGCGTAATAGAAAAACTGCCCATAATGATATCCTTAATGTCTGAGACCTCATATCTGAGATTTCTGAGTGTGAATGCTGCTCTTTAGTTGTTGACATCAGTATTGCCGCCACCGCGCTACTGTTATTTTATAGAATATTGATCTATTTGACAAAAATACAGACATAACGCTGACGTAAAAATACTATTATACCTTGCCCTTATGACAAAAAAGTGAAAGTCGCAATAATCACACAGAGTAAATAGGTAGTGGCACTTTTATTTTCGACATATAGTCGATTCTAAATAAAACAGAGACATTATATATCAACGTGAAACTGGTCTAAATTTTCCTTGCGTGCTGTGCCTACGCAGATAGAGGCTGCGAAAAACTTATTCCAGTCCCACTGTATCGTTTTTATAATGAACTCACTATATGATAGGTTATCTCGACGCTTTTTCATCGATACCTGAGAGACCAAAGCGTCGCCCCAGCTCGTTTAAGATGGCGTCTGACTCGATATCAAACCATGCCAGCCCGACCAACGTATGAAACCACACGTCAGCCACTTCATAAATAAACTCATAACGCGCGGCATCATAGTGTGCTTGGTCGCCAGAAACGTCGCAGATAGCCAAGTCCTTGGCGGCAATAATGCTCTCGGTGCTCTCTTCGCCCACTTTTTCTAATATCTTGTTTAGGCCTTTTGCATACAAGCTTGCCACATAAGAGCTGTCGCTATCTGCGTGTTTGCGCTCTGCTAATACCTGATCTAATTGCTGTAAAATCGAGTGGGTATCGATCTGAGTAGTCTCTTTCTCAGTAGTCCCTTTAGTACTGGCATCGTGACGTTGGGGGTCAGAGACGGCTTCGGTCGCCGACGTAGCCGCATAAATCTCTGCCGGATCTTTTAATACTTTATCCACCGTTTGCCATTGGGGCTGCGCGCCTGATAAGTCTAAACGCTGATAAAAACAAGACTCACGTCCCGTATGACAGGCGATGCCGCCCGCTTGTGTCACGCTCAGCACAATCACATCTGCATCGCAGTCTAAGCGGATATCATGGACTGTCTGGGTGTGACCAGACGATTCTCCTTTGTGCCACAACTGACCACGCGAGCGCGAAAAATACACCGCTGTCTTTGTCTCGGCGGTGAGCTGGAGGGCCTCGCTATTCATCCATGCCATCATGAGGATACGCCCAGATTTATGATCTTGAGCAATAGCGGGAATCAAACCATCAGCATTAAATTTTATGGCGGCAAGCCAAGCAGGTAAAGTCATAATATGTCTGTCTTGTGATGAGAAATAGGAAATAGATAGTTAGTGGGACTGTGCTCGACCCTCTATGTGACATTTTGGCCTAATAGTGGTAGGGGCTCAGAGCGTCAAGGGCATCACAGCCTAAATCAATGCGGATATAGCGCCGCTTTTGTGTCTTTATCCAAGGCGGCGGGTTTGTTGAGGTGAAAATCGTAGCTGATAAAATGGATCCGCGCCTTTGCCACCACCTCGCCACCATACATACGCGATATTTTGATGATCATATGGCCGCCATTATCATACAGCGGCTCGACCCCCACCTCAAACAACAGCTCTTCGCGCGCCCGCACACGGCTATTGGTGGTTAGCTGTATGCCATCGATGATCAGTCCTCGATGGTCCGCATTGATCTCTTGTATACCTTTTGCATGCAAAAACCGATGCCGCGCCTCACAAACCAGAGCGGTCAACGCTTCAAACGAGATATGCTGACTCCTATCGATTTCAGTATGACGCACTCGCATCACTGTCTCAAATACAAATAGGCCGTCATCAAAGTCTAACTCTTGATTTGACACGTTATCTCCTAGAGTAATGGCAGGCAATGATGGGGGTTGCCAATCATGTTATAGGTGTACAGCGTCAGGACGGATTATGACCATAAAACGGATGGGCATAATACCGAGTCAATGGCTAGCTATCGTTACTGGCATACAATTCGTGCACGATAAGCAATCAAGCCAAACCTCTACTTAAGCACAGCTTTGTCTCACATTCAATCTATTTGCAAAAAAATCCCCGATTTTATGACCTGACTTTATGACCCGATCCTATAAAGTATATCGCCGTCTTTGTGGCAGGCTATTTGGCTGAGTGTAGGGGAGCCATAGTGATATGCGTTTATTAAAAGCGCTGGCTATATAAACAGCTGAGCGCTTGGGCGAAAATTCACTTGGCAAAACAGAGCGCTATCTGCTAAAATAGCGCCTCCCACCTCGAGGCAAATAACAGTTTAGTGGTTGTTTTTAAAGCCACTATTTATGACTGACAATTTGACGACCAGGTTCTATCAAAGACAAAGAGGCAACTCATCATGAAAGTTAAGATGAAAACCAGAAGCGGTGCCGCTAAACGCTTCAAAAAAACAGCGAATGGCTTTAAGCGTAAGCAAGCCTTCAAAAGCCATATCTTGACCAAGAAATCAGCTAAGCGTATTCGCCAGTTGCGCGGTCTAAAGATGGTGGACAAGTCTGACGAAGCAGCAGTTCGTCGTATGTGCCCATACATCTAATAGCCTATGGTCACTTAGCTTTAATGTATTAAAGGTATTTGACTTTGCAATCTGATAACGATGTCTGGTATTCACTTATATAATGACATCGTGATTCGTTTCATAATGATTAAAAAATCTTGGAGTAATTTATGGCCCGTGTAAAACGTGGTGTACAGGCAAATCGCCGTCACAAAAAAATCTTAAAGCGTGCTAAAGGCTACTACGGTGCCCGTTCACGTGTTTACCGCGTAGCGGTACAGGCAGTGACCAAAGCTGGTCAATATGCTTATCGTGACCGTCGCAACAAAAAACGTACTTTCCGTCGTCTTTGGATCGCACGTATCAATGCTGGTGCTCGCATCAACGGCTTAAGCTATAGCCGCTTTATCAATGGCTTGAAAAAAGCAAACATCGCAATCGATCGTCGCGTCTTAGCTGACATCGCTATGCATGATGCAGCTACTTTCACCGCATTGGTCGAAAAAGCAAAAGCGGAATTGGCCTAAATATTACCCTTTCCGTTAGGTAGCCTGCTTTTTTAGCAAATACCTAGATGGATCGGACTAATATTGATTAATAGTACGATATTAATAAAAGCTACCGCTGGTCGGTGGCTTTTTTTATAGTAAATTATTTTGGCGTCATCACTATTGCGGTCAAACACACGCATTTTTGCTAAATATCTATTTTGCTAGATATATATGTTCACATATTCAAGCCATTAGCATCACTCATGATCATCGTGAGATAACCGAACAAATGGTTTGCAATATTTGGTCAAATCCCTACAATTACCAAGCACCATACTTACTTAATAGTCCGTTTAAATCAGGAATAATGCGTCTTATGACTACCCCTGCTGCTATCACCGATTTGTCGGCGCTACCGACCTTGTCCTCAGAGCTTGATGAGCTAAATGAATCACAGCTCAATGAGTTTGCCAGTGCTGCTGAAGCGCTAATTTTGCAAGTGAACGACGCGCGTACCCTACAAGACTTGCGTGTACAGCTAACGGGCAAAAAAAGCTCGCTTACCGGCTGGTCAAAACAGATGGGTAAGCTTGGTAGCGATGACAAAAAAACCTACGGCGGCTGGTTGCACAGTGTGCGTAGCCGTATCGGACAGGCGCTCACCGAGCAGCAGCAGCAGCTAGAAGTCGCTGCACTGAATGCCAAGCTTGCAAGCGAGAGTATCGATATCACCTTGCCGGCGCGCGGTGGTCAAAAAGGCCATTTGCATCCAGTGACGATGGTGACCCAGCGTATGCAGCAGTACTTTGTGCAGGCAGGTTTTAACGTCGCGACAGGCCCTGAAGTTGAGAGCGACTACTATAACTTTGAAGCGCTTAATATTCCCTCCCATCACCCTGCGCGCGCGATGCACGATACGTTTTATTTTGATGCGCACTACTTGCTGCGTACGCACACCAGTCCGGTACAGATTCGCACCATGGAAAAGAACGAGCCGCCGATTCGTATCATTTGCCCAGGCCGCGTCTATCGTAACGACTCAGACCAAACGCATTCGCCGATGTTTCACCAGCTAGAAGGGCTGATGGTGACCGAGTCGAGCACCTTTGCTGAGCTAAAGGGTTTGATCAGTGAGTTTTTAGAGGCGTTTTTTGCCAAAGAATTGACTGTACGTTTTCGTCCGTCATTTTTCCCATTTACTGAGCCTTCTGCTGAAGTGGATATCCTCGATGACAATGGCAAATGGCTAGAAGTGATGGGCTGCGGTATGGTGCATCCGCAGGTGCTGACCAACTGCGGTATCGATAGCGATAAATATACCGGCTTCGCCTTTGGTATGGGTATTGAGCGCTTTGCCATGTTGTATTATGGCATCGATGACTTGCGTTTGTTTTTCCAAAATGACGTGCGCTTTTTAAAGCAATTTGGCTAGAGTGCTTTTTTTATATAAAAAGCGCGCCTTGTTGATATAACAAGTGTATGTGCCAAGCTTTACTCCAACATCTTTATTACAAAATTCTGATCCGAGATATTTATGAAAATTAGCGAACAGTGGCTACGTCAATGGGTGAACCCCAATAATACCAGCGAGCAATTGGCCGAACAGCTGACCATGGCAGGGCTTGAGATTGATGATCGCTTTGCCGTTGCCCGAGCCTTTAGCGGTGTGGTGGTCGGTGAAGTCATCAGTGTCGAGCCGCATCCTGATGCCGATAAGCTGCGCGTCACGCAGGTAAATATTGGTGAGTCTGAGCCATTACAAATCGTCTGCGGCGCGCCGAATGTGACGGTCGGTATGAAAGCGCCTGTTGCTACCGTTGGGGCGGTACTGCCGAGTGATGATGTCAGTAATGGTAAATCAGGCTTTAAGATTAAAAAAAGTAAACTACGCGGCGTGGCCTCAAACGGTATGCTATGCGGTGCTTCTGAGATCGATCTGGTTGACGACATAGATGGCCTACTTGAGCTACCTGAAGATGCCCCAATTGGCACTGATATCCGTGACTATCTAGGTTTAGACAATCAAATACTCGATATCTCTATCACGCCAAACCGTGGCGACTGCTTTAGCGTCCGCGGTATTGCCCGTGAGATATCAGTGATCAATGATCTGCCGATGCAGCAGCCGGAGATTGCCACTGATGTAGCGGTCACGGATAATGATGCAACGCCTGCGGTCACCGTTAGTGCCATTGAGGCTTGCCCACGCTATCTCTTACAATCAATTAGCAGTATTGATCGCAGTATCGATACGCCAAAATGGATGGCTGATGCCTTGGTGCAGTCAGGACTACGCTCGCATAACTTTTTGGTGGATGTGACCAACTATGTATTGATGGAGCTTGGTCAACCATTACATGCGTTTGATGCCGATACCATTCAAGGCGATATCGTGGTGCGTTTGGCGCAGCCTGCAGAGACATTGACGCTACTAAATGAGCAAACCATTACCCTAACTGGTGATGAGCTGGTGATTGCCGACGATGAGGGCGTGCTTGCCTTAGCGGGAATCATGGGGGGTAAGCGCAGTAGCGTCACCGATAGCACCACCAATATTATTTTAGAAAGTGCGTTTTTCAATCCGTTGGCTATCGCGGCGCGCGCGCGTCGTTTTGGTTTGCATACCGATGCCTCACAGCGTTTTGAGCGCGGGGTCGACTTTGAGCTGCCAGCGCTTGCTTTGGCGCGTGCTGTTGATTTGATTACTAGTGTCACAAGCGGGCAAGCTGGGCAAATAGTAAAAGTAGAAAATAGCGAGCACTTGCCAGCCCGTACGCCGATTACCTTGCCAATCAGCAAAGTCCGTGAGGTCGTCGGTATCGAGATAGAGTCTGCGGTCATGGTGCGTATCTTAACCCAACTGGGCTTTGAGGTCGCGCAGCAAGCAGAGAGTCTAGTCTGTACGCCGCCGTCGTATCGTTTTGATATGAGCATTCGCGAGGATCTTATCGAAGAGATCGCCCGTATCTACGGTTATGACAATATTCCAAGCGTCCTACCGCATCTGCAAGTCAGCATGGATTATGACGATACGGCTGATTTGACGCATGAGATGAAGCTGGCACTCGTCAATAATGGCTATATGGAAGCGATTAGTTTTAGCTTTAGTGATGCCAAACTTGAGACGCTACTTGATGATGAAGCGTTAGGTGAAGTGTTGGCATTGGCCAATCCGATCTCAAGCGATCTGGCGGTCATGCGCCGTACTTTGCTTTCAAGCTTGTTGCCTTGTGTACAATACAACCTCAATCGTCAGCAGCCGCGTGTACGTTTTTTTGAAACAGGTCTGAGCTTTGTCGGTCAGAGTGTCAGTGACTTGGTGCAGACGCCGAGCATGGCGCTGGTCGCAGTTGGCGATATTTGGGATGAACAAGCTTACCAAAACCGAGCTTTAGATTTTTATGATCTCAAGCACGATATCGAGCAGCTACTTCCAGCCCAAATCGATCGTGCGCGCGTACGCTATGAGCGCAGTCAGCTAGCGTTTTTGCACCCTGGTCAAAGCGCCAAGCTGTATATCGATGATATCTATGTCGGCTGGTTGGGTCAGCTGCATCCGAGCACCGCAAAACAGCTGGATCTGCCTGCCACTTGGGTTGCCCAGCTATCGCTTGCGCCGCTGCTTAACTTGGCCCGCGAGCAGCATGACATCACCACGCCAAGTAAGTTTCCACAAGTGCGCCGTGATATCGCCATCTTGGTAGATACCGAGATTAGCCTACAGACGCTAGAGTCGACGGTGCGCCGTGCTGCTGGAGCCTTATTGAGTGATATGTGGTTATTTGATGTCTATCAAGGTGATAAAGTACCGGCAGGTCAGCGCTCGCTTGCATTTGCTCTGATATGGCAAGATGTATCACAAACCCTATCTGACGAGGCAGTAAAAGCTGCCACTGATAAAGTCGTTCACGCTTTGATTGAGCAGCATTCAGTACAGCTGCGTGACAGCTAACCTCTACACCCGAAAACTGATATCGCATCATGGCCTTTTTTAATTAAAAGGCTATGGTGTCTTATTTGTCAAAAAAATTATGATCGAGACGTTTTTTGTCTAAAAAATGGTAAGTGGTTATTAATAAAAGAGATTTTATAACGTCTATATTAAAAAGACCACAAAAAACCTTTATAATAACTGCTATCCCCTCATACCGCTAAACCATGATATTCGACATCACGACATAGCATAGGAGTCGTACTGTGAGCACTTTAACCAAATCTGACATGATTGAGCACTTGATGAGCCACCTAAACCTAACGCGCCAAGATAGCCGCTGTTTGGTAGAGCGCTTTTTTGAGGAATTGTCAGAGAGTTTGATTGATGGCAAAGAGGTCAAGCTTTCAGGCTTTGGCAACTTTGAGCTAAAAGACAAAAATAGCCGCCCTGGTCGCAATCCAAAGACAGGGGAGCCCGTTGCCGTATCTGCGCGCCGAGTGGTGACCTTTAAGACAGGTCAAAAATTTCGCCAGCAGGTTGATGAGCGTTTGTTTGATGCTTAGCCTTTGTCTATACATATAGGCCTGCTCAGAGAAAAAAGAACCAAAGATAACGCTGTTTAACAGGGACTTTTTTGGGTATCTCTTATCTACTAGCTTAGCACAAAAAATCGGTGTCCATCTAGTTAGCAGGCTATCCTGCTATCATTTTGCTTAAATAGCAGGTATAAAAAAAGAGAGCATAGGCTCTCTTTTTTACTACAGTGTTTATTGTGTGACCAATAAAATTACTGAGCTTCTTCAACAACCACTTCGTCAGCTGCATCAACAGCTGCAGTGTCAGTTTCGCTAGCTACATCAACGCTAGTAGTAGTACCGTCTACAGGTACTTCAGCGTCCATTTCGTCAGTTGCAGTTGCAGCTTGTGCATCAGCGATGTCAGCTTCAGCTTCAGCAGCAGCAGCTTCTGCGTCAGCAGGTACAGCTTCGCCGTCAGCAGCAGCTTCGTTTAGCTCTTCTTGAGCGTCTTGTACTTCTTCTTGTGCGTCAGATAAATCTTCAGCAGCGTTTTCAGTGTTGCTGTCACAGGCAGTTAGGCCCATAGATGCAGTCATGATACCAGCTAGAGCAAGTAATTTAAGGTTCATAGTTGTTTCTCCGAAAAAATGAAATGAGCAGTAGTAGTAACAAAAGCCAAAAAAAAGGTCGAAATCTGATATTTTTCAGAGTTCAACTAATCTTAGTTACAACTACTCAGCTTTCACGCATTCTATATGTTTTCTTTCTGAATGGAAAGAGGCTGTACAATTAAGTAACAATAAAATTGTAAATGTAATCTTACATCTCAAACCTCTCATCATCTCTTAGAAAATGACACAAAATAATATGCGTATAATCAATAAGATCGGCTTATTATAAAAGCATATTTGCTGTCTTGATATTCTTTAACTGTTGGTGTTGTGTAGTGCTTTCATTGAAGACGGCTGGTATTCGGTAATTGGCGTATTGCAGTCAATAAATTTTACGATAACGTAATCAATTTCGACTTTGTTTTTGTGCTGTATCTGTTAAAGGCTACTGATAGGCATATAAAAGTCATAAAACATAATAAGCAAAAGCTTGGGGACACCGTAAAAGCTAGGTACGACAATGAGTCAGACAATAAAGACCTAAAAATACTTGTATAAATGGTCGATAGTATGATGGTATAAATCATATATTTAAGGAGAGAAGGTATGAAGTGGCAAGGTAGGCGAGGCAGCTCAAACGTGCGCAGCAGTCGCGGCGGCGGTAAGATGATAGGGGGTGGTATCGGCGGTATTATTATCGCGGGTATTTTGTGGTTGGTTTTTGGGGTCAACCCCATGACGGCATTACAGACAGGGCAAGTGGTGACAGGCGGTGGCGGCAGTACGGCGAGTGAGCCTGCCACCAGTGACGACCGCGATACGCAGTTTGTCAAAGTCGTATTGGCCGATACAGAAGACGTTTGGCATCAGATATTTAATGAAGCGGGCAGTACGTATCAAGAGCCGTCGCTCATATTGTTTAATGGTCAAGTCAGCTCTGCTTGTGGGAGTGCCAGCGCTGCAACAGGGCCATTTTATTGTCCGGGGGACCAAACCATTTATCTGGACACGTCGTTTTTTGTGGAAATGCGTCAAAACCTAGGTATCGCAGGCGATCAGCAAGGCTCAGGGGATCAAGATAACCAAGGTAAGGCAGGCGACTTTGCGCAAGCCTATGTGATATCGCACGAGGTGGGCCATCATGTGCAGACGTTGCTTGGCATTACCCAGCAGGTGAATGAGGCTGGTCGTCAAGTCAGCCGCGCACAGGCCAATCAACTGTCGGTCATGCAAGAGTTACAAGCGGACTGTTTTGCTGGGGTATGGGCGCAGCGCAATCAGGAGCGCGTACAGTTCTTAGAAGCAGGTGATATCGATGAGGCCATCAATGCTGCAGGTCAAATCGGTGATGATCGCCTCGCTCGCGCAAGCGGCGGCGCGGTTGTACCAGATAATTTTACGCATGGTACCAGCCAACAACGTGTGCAATGGTTTACCCGCGGTCTGCAGAGTGGCAATGTACAGGCATGTGATACCTTTAGTGGCGCTCTATAACGCTGATAGGTTAGAGTTGACGCACTCTAAAAAGTATATGACGTCACTGGTATAAACCTTCCTTATGTGTAGGGTTGTCTACGCAGCCAGTAGCGGTGCAACCTACATTTAAAGGCAGTATCCGAGTCGCGCACTTAACAGTATCGTCCTTTTGTTTTGAGTTGACTATACTCAATTGAGCGACTTTTTAGCCATATATCTGATGTATCCTGATTTGACCGTTGTTTAAAATAAAAAACCATGCCTGCTAATCGCAAAAGGCCTGCAATGATTGCAGACCTTTTGTTTGTCTTTACATACTATTTAGACAGCTTATTAGAAAACTCACATCAAAGTTCGTATCATTGTCTTTTAAGCTCAAAGTGTCTTTACTTCTCTAAGCTTAAAACACTCAGGAGATATGTCTTTGAAAAGACTGGTCTAACCAAACTGCTTGAAGTGTTGTCTAGAAGTGCTGTCTATCCGTTATAAGCCAGATTATCTGGTTTGGTCTAGGATGTAAGCGCCAGCGCCACCAACAGCAGCACCGCCTAGTGCACCGCGAGCGATATCTTTACTGTCGCCGCCACTTCTGATCAAAGCGCCCGCTGCTGCGCCCGCTGCTGCACCTTTAGCGGTATTGCTCAAGCCAGAGTTGTATCCATTGGTCGCACAGCCGCCCATGATTAAAGCAGAGCTAGTAATGGCAGTCATTGCGATAGTTTTAGCAAATTTCATAATATCACCTGTCAAATTATCAAGTTGGGTCAAAAGAAGAACACGAGATTTTTAGTGCTATGTGTTTGATATAGATAAACCATACCAAGCGAATCCAGCAATTGTCTTAGAATAATCTGTATTGCTATCGCAAGACATAAGATTATATTAAGGGTTTTCAATATCTCAATACGTGTACTGCTATCGCACCCGATAGCAGAGTATATCTATACTAACGCTTATAGTAACCCATCAATTCGTCTCTAGGCGTAGTAAAAGCGCTAAGCTTTGCAAGCAAGCTGTAAAAGATGTTTCCCCACTGTATCCTTGGTAGGGGTTTTGCTTAGTGTCATTGTATTTGTATTGATAATACGCTAACTGTTTTTGTCACTGCCAGCGCTATCTATGTTTAAAAATAGGGCAGCTATATTTGCTTCGTGTGATATAGGCGATCCGCTATAGAGGCTGCAATTTTCTATTTAGCACTTACTATAGCTTGTCGTCTGGCTATATTGCCACGACCCAACGCACAAAAACCGCCCTAAGGCGGTTTTTGGTATTTGTCTTTAATATCTATAGTCAAGTCATGTCAAAAACGACATGGTGCTATTGGTATGAGTAAAGCTTGTCATCGCACATTAGTTTTGTGATTTACGCTTCATTTGTTCAAAAAACTCATCATTGGTTTTGGCCTCTTTTAGGCGCTCAAGCAAGAACTCAGTGGCTTGAACACCATCCATTGGCTGTAGCAATTTGCGCAAGATCCAAACTTTGCGTAGCTTATCTTCATCAAGCAGGCGCTCTTCGCGGCGAGTACCAGATTTTTTGATATTGATCGCTGGGAAAACGCGTTTTTCGGCCAAGTCACGCTCAAGGGTGATCTCTTGGTTACCGGTACCTTTGAATTCTTCAAAAATCACGCTGTCCATTTTGCTGCCGGTGTCAATCAAAGCACTGGCGATGATGGTCAAGCTGCCGCCTTCTTCGACGTTACGCGCCGCGCCAAAAAAGCGCTTAGGACGCTCAAGGGCATTGGCGTCTAGACCACCGGTCAACACTTTACCAGATGATGGAATGACGGTGTTATACGCACGAGCGAGGCGGGTGATGGAGTCAAGTAAGATGACCACGTCTTGCTTATGCTCGACCAAGCGCTTGGCTTTTTCGATGACCATTTCGGCAACTTGCACATGGCGCTGCGGCGGCTCATCAAAGGTTGAGGCAACGACTTCACCGCGCACGGTGCGCTCCATCTCGGTCACCTCTTCTGGACGCTCATCAATGAGCAAGACAATAAGGTAGCATTCGGGGTTGTTGCGGGTGATAGACTGGGCAATCGATTGCAAAAGCATGGTTTTACCGGCTTTTGGCGGCGCGACGATGATAGAGCGCTGGCCTTTACCAATCGGGGCAATCAGGTCGATGATACGGCCTGTCAAATCCTCGGTCGTACCGTTACCTAATTCTAGCTTTAACTGCTCGGTGGGGAATAAGGGCGTGAGGTTTTCAAAAATTAGCTTGTGACGCGAGCGATCGGGTGTATCAAAGTTAATCTCGCCGACCTTTAGCAGCGCAAAATAACGCTCAGAATCCTTTGGTGGTCGAATCGTCCCAGCGATACTGTCGCCTGTCTTTAGGCTAAAACGGCGGATTTGGCTGGGGCTGACATAAATGTCGTCAGGACCTGCCAAGTAGGAGCCCTCTGATGAGCGCAAAAAGCCAAAGCCATCGGGCAAGACCTCGAGCACGCCGTCACCATAGATGGCTTCGCCGTTACGGGCATGGGTTTTTAAGATAGCGAAGATAATGTCTTGTTTACGGCTACGCGCCATATTATCAAGACCCATTTCTTTGGCGATGGCCAATAGCTCAGAGATTGATTTTTTCTTTAGTTCAGTTAGATTCATAGGTAGGTCATTAGCAATTGATCAGATGAGAGATGCCATTAGCAGCACAAGTCACGACATTGATTAAAACAACGATAGTATGGCGATAGAGGGCGCGAGCACAGAGCCAGAGTTATGTAGTTTGGGTATTGCGTGTTGACTTATATACAAGTTGCAAGAATAGAGTGCAAGGTAATAAGAAATAAGGATACAGAAGGCTACATAAGAGTCTGCGTCAAAAACTCAGTATCAGTAATTGTGTTTAGTCATTTCGTTCAGTAATGGTGTTTATAATGACGATTGTGTTTTTGTTGATAAACACGAGGAGAATAGCGACAAGACACTTAGGAAAACGGTTCGTTTTCTCTTGTCAGCAGACTATACGGTCTTCACAATGGCATTGTCAATAAATTTTGCCAAAAAAGTCGTATTAGTGGTTTTTTTGCATAAAAAACGAGCAAAAAACCATTATCTTAGTAGGACAACGGTTTTTTACTGATTGGCGTCTATTATGACGTATAGACACTCTCAGCAGATAGACTGACACGAGCGTATCCACACTGAAGAAGTACTTATAGATGCTTATCAAGAACTTTGGCTAGCTCTGCTTTTGGCTGTAGGCCCATGACTGAGTCAACTTTTTCGCCGTCTTTAAAGACAAATAGCGTTGGGATGTTACGGATACCAAAGCGGCTGGCGGCTTGTGGGTTGTTGTCGACGTCGACTTTGACGATTTTTACTTTGCCTTGGTACTCGCTGGCTAGATCTTCTAAAATAGGCGCGATGGCTTTACAAGGACCACACCACGTCGCCCAAAAATCTACCAATACAGGCAGGTCTGATTGCAGCACGTCTTGGTCAAAGTTTGCATCGGTGGTATTTACGATTAGGTCTGACATAGTTATCTCTCTTGTTTTATTGTCTTTATCGTCGTTTATCAAATTATCGCTGCGTTGTGTAGCTAAAGACCAGCGGTATAAAGTAATGATAAGCGGCTAAAGAGTCGTTTCGAAATGGTGAAAATGTGCCATCATATTAACATGTTTGTTCTTACTTGACAGATGCAGGCTGGTTAAATTGTTTAACAATTACGATTGGTACAATAAATCGAAACACAACCCTACAGCCAGTGAGTGCGCTGTCACTTGTCACTTTTTGGTTTTTTTTCTATGTCATTGCCTCTATTATGTCATCTTTACTCTCATTTATATAAGTAACCGATTTTTATGCCTTTTACTGAAGAAGAAGTCAACGCCTTAAACCGACAAGAGCGCGCGTATCCGCTGGCGTTTTTTAAAGCATTTGCCCAAGACATTACGGTCTATGAAGATGATGATATTTGGGTGGTGGATAAGCCGGCGGGCCTCCTCAGCGTCGATGGCAGAACCCTTAAGGTCAGCTTGCTTGCGCGGCTTGAGCGCGTCAATCCAGCCGTCAAACTCATTCACCGCTTGGATATGGATACCTCAGGGCTGCTGATTTTTGCCAAAAATGCCGCTGCCCAAAGCCATATTAGTAAGCAGTTTATTGAGCGGTTGCCACAAAAAAGCTACCAAGCGCGCGTCTTTGGCCAATGGGAAAGTATTGGGGCGACCGGTAAGATATCGGTGCCGGTACGTTATGAGCCCACGACCAAACCGCGCCATATCGTCGATCACGATTGGCCCAAACAGGCGCTGACTTTATATGAGGTCTTGGCTCACGAAATGTGCAATGATCAGACCGTCACGCGCGTGCTACTAAAGCCGGTCACGGGCCGTAGTCACCAGTTACGTGTGCATATGGTGCATGCCGGTCATGTGATGATAGGTGATCCGATTTATGCCGAAGGGGCGGCACTGATGATAGCCCCGCGGCTAAACTTGCACGCACAGCAGTTACGCCTAAAGCACCCGACACTGGGTGCGTGGATGGACTGGGAGAGTCCGTGCCCGTTTTAATCTGGCCACTGAACCAGATGATGATTTAACCACATGAGCAATAACGATATCAATGATCGCATCATGCTGAAGTATCGCAACACTATCGCAACATAAAGGACGACTGGCCACGGTTTTGCGGTTAGGGCGAGCCCTCGTTTTTTACCTGCTTTAAAATGAAGGCACGCCCTAGTATCTTGCCTGCCAGCTATATTTAGGGTTGATGACAGTGTTCGATAAAGTCGCTCACCTGCTTAGTTAATATCTGCCATAAGGTCTGTTGCGCGCTTTTGCTGCCCCAAGCATTGTGCGGGCTAAATATCACCCGTGGATGCTCGCTGAGGCTGAGTAGCGGATCATCTGCCGTGATCGGCTCTTGCTCAAACACGTCGCTGGCGTAGCCGATGATTTGCTCGTTATGGATGGCAGTTGCCAATGCTTGACTATCGACGATGCCGCCGCGAGCAACGTTGACTAATAAGGGCTGCTTGGTCATTTTGGCCAAGGTGTCCTTATTGATAAGATGCTGGGTCTGTTCGGTCAATGGGCAATGTAAGCTCAATACATCTGACTGCGCCAGTACGTCATCAAAGGCGGTATAGTCTGCACTGCGCGGTGCACGCCCTTGATGCTCCGCCCATAACACCGTCATGCCAAAGGCGCGTGCAATCTCGGTGACGCGCTTGCCGATAGTACCGACGCCGATGATGCCGAGCGTCTTGTCTTCTAAGTCGATCAGCGGTATGTCGAGCAAGCAAAAATTGCCATTGTCGCGCCATGTACCATCGGCGACTTTTTGATGATAATGAATGCCTGCACGCATGGCATTGAGCATCAGCATAAAAGTATGCTCAGGCACGCTTTTGACCGCGTAACCTGCGACGTTATAAAGGGTGACATGATGTCTGTCACAAGCGTCTTGATCGACGTTGTTCATCCCTGTGGCAGTCAGCTGAATCAGCTTGAGGTTGGGCAGTTGACCGATCACCTCGGCGTCTATTTGGACTTTGTTGGTGATGATGATATCGGTGTCACGGCAGCGCTCGAGGATGACGTGGTTGTCCTTTGGCGTGTCATGATAAGTCACGTAATCTGTAATTCCAGCTGGGGCTGGCAAATCGATACCGTCCGAAAAAGTACCCTTGTCTAAAAAAACCGCTCGCATAGTGACTCCCTGATGAATTGATTGTTGTATTGATTTTTTCTATGATTTTAAGGCTTTGTGGGTTTGAGGCTTAATGTAGCATGTCGGTGGGTTTAGTCAAAAACCAAACCATAAAAACCCAAGCGCTGTCACAATTGTCTACTTGAAAAGTCAACTAAACGCACTCATCTAGCCGCTAACGTTATATAATGGTCTACCTTAGCTGTCGACTAAATGGGTGTTACCCTATGCACAGCCATCATTAGCGGCCATTGCTATCTATTTTATTTCTTATTACCTGAGTACAAAAAAGACATCGCCTTATGACTACCTCTATCGCTTCATTGCACAGTACTGAATTCGCCGTTGGCCAACGTTATTTATCTGATACAGAGTCTGAGCTTGGCTTGGGTGTGGTCATCGATGTGGATGATCGCTGTGTGCACATCTTGTTTCCGCAAAGCGAGGAGACGCGTGTTTATGCCAAAAACTCAGCGCCACTGTCGCGCGTGGTATTTAAGGCGGGCGATAGCATTTATGACCAAGATGGCAACGGCTATACGGTCAATGCGGTAGACGAGGTGATGGGTGTACTCAAGTACAGCGTCGATGAGCATGAGCGCGGTATCATGGAAACCCGACTCGCGGCCAATATCACGCTTGCCAAGCCGCTTGAGCGTCTGCTCGCTGGTCGCATCGAGCGTGGCGACTGGTACGAGCTGCGCCAAGACATCTTGCGCATGCAGTCGGCGCTGGCAGGTCATCCGCTCAAAGGCCTAATGGGCGCGCGTGTCGATATTATCGAGCATCAGCTGTATATCGCTCACGAAGTCGGCAAGCGTATCGCGCCGCGTGTGCTTTTGGCCGATGAAGTGGGACTGGGTAAAACCATCGAAGCGGGCTTAATTATTCATCAGCAGCTAATCACAGGAAAGGCTGAGCGCGTGCTTATCTTGGTACCAGACAGTCTGCAATACCAGTGGATGATCGAGCTGCGTCGCCGCTTTAACCTAAATTTCGCGTTGTTTGATTTGGTACGTACTGCCGCGATCAAAGAGCATGATCCTGAACAAAACGTCTTTGCCACCGAGCAATGTATCATCGCGGGCATGGATTTGTTGCTTGACCATCCTGATTTGTACGATCAGGCGATGGAGGCAGGATTTGATCTATTGGTCGTCGACGAAGCGCACCATTTGCACTGGGATGAAGAGCAGGGCGGCAATGATAAATACGACTTGATTGCTGACTTTGCTGAAGAGACGCCTGGGGTGATGCTACTGACCGCAACGCCTGAGCAGCTCGGCGCGCAAAGCCATTTTGCGCGTTTGCGCCTGCTAGATCCAGATCGCTTTGATGATTTGGATGAGTTTATCGATGGGCAAGAAGCCTTTGCCGAAACCGCCGCCGTCGCTGGCGTGTTGATAGAAGACAAGCCGCTGAGTGATGGGCAAATTGCGGCTTTGAGCCATTTATTAGACATTAGCATGGATGAGCTGGGCGCAATCAATGACGATGAGCGCTTGCGTACTTATGCCCTTAACGAGCTACTGGACCGTCATGGTACCGGCCGTATCTTATTTCGCAATACTCGTGAGAGTGTCAAAGGGTTTTATGGACGAAGCCGTCAGCCATATCCACTACCCCTGCCTGAGGCATGGGTTGATAGCTACCAAACCACGGGCAAACTGCGTGAGCAGCTGTGGGGCGAAGAAAACCAGCCCGATGGTGGCTGGCTAGAAGACGACCCACGTGTGTCTTGGTTGATTGATATCTTGCGCGGTGAGCTGAAGCATCAAAAAGTGCTATTGATCGCTCGTAGTGGGGCGACGGTTGAGAGTCTTGAGGCGGTACTGCGCTTACATGCAGGTATTAAGACTGCTATCTTTACCGAGCAGATGACACTGCTTGAGCGTGACCAAGCGGCGGCGTTTTTTGCTGATTCTGAGGGCGCGCAGATATTGCTCTGCTCAGAGATTGGCTCAGAAGGTCGTAACTTCCAGTTTGCAAGCCAGCTGATACTGTGGGACTTACCTGCCAATCCAGATACGCTAGAGCAGCGCATAGGCCGCCTAGACCGTATCGGTCAGACGCAGCAGATTATGCTTCATGTTCCTTATGTGCAGGGCACCGCGCAGGAGCGTTTATATCATTGGTATGACAAAGCGCTCAATATGTTTAATCAGATATCACCGACTGCCCAAAGTGTGCAAGAGCAATACATCCAAACGCTAAAGCCTGTGCTAGAGAGTGCTGATACGCCCGACAACCGTGCCATGCTACAAGACATCATCACCGAAGCGAAAAAAACCCGCCTAGGGCTAGAAGCGCAGCTACAAGCTGGCCGTGACCGTCTGCTGGAGTACAACTCGTGCCGTCCACGTGTCGCTGGGCGTATCAAAGATGCCATGATTGACTTTGATCAGCACAATCTGCTGCCACACTTTATGGAGCGCTTTTTTGCCTCTGCCAATATCGATCATAGTATCCAGCGTGATGGCTCGTGGGTCATCGCTCCTATCGATAGCACTGAGATCAGTGAGTACATCGATGGCCTGCCACTGGGCGATGAAGATGGGATGACCTTGACCTTTGATCGCGAGCAGGCATTGCTGCGTGAAGATATCGACTTTATTACCCATGAGCATCCGCTGATGCGCGCGATTTATGAGTTGGCCAGCACCAGCACCTTTGGTAATACCACGGTGGCGATGCTAAAAAGCGCGGTCGTGCCGCAAGGTATGGTGCTGCTCGAGGTAAACTTCCGTGTCGAGGCCATCGCGCCAAGAGTGCTCAATCTGCCAGCGACCATTACCACGCAAAATATTCGGGTATTTATCAGTGAGCAAGGCAATGATCTGTCAGCGCGCATCAGTAGCGATATGATCATGCCGCACATCGAGCGACTGGACAAAAACCGCGCCCGTCAAGTCATCAAAGTACGCGGTGATGTGATCGAGCAGCGTTACTACAATGCCGAAGAGATAGCCCGCCAGCAGCTGGCAGAAATCGGTGAGCAAGCAAGCGCCCGTTTCAATCAGCAGTGGTCGCGTGAAATCAAGCGCCTAAAACATCTACAAACCATCAACCCCAATGTACGTCCAGAAGAAGTAGAGCGCTTAGAGCAGCTAAAAGCACAAGGCGAGCAGGCATTAGGCAACCTATCGCTGGTACCAGACTCTATCCGCGTGTTGGTAGCGGTTAAGCCATAAACGAAGCATAGCAATGAAAACGAGATGCGCCGATCATCTCGTTTTTTATTAGGCTGATGCACTGATGCTGCGATAGATACCTCTGCCTCAGGCCTTGTGATAGCCAAGCGCGTGCGTAAGCCATCAGCGAGTACTTTTGTCATAAGATAAAAAAGGCGGTCAAGACTGGCGGGTAAGCGACTCATAACTGGTCAAAGCGCGGGATATTGGGTAATATGTTTAGCCTTTCAGTGGATAATAAATACGTGTATGGCGCTGCTATCGCTGTATTTTTACGCTAAAATTTCGTTCTAACATCTCTCTTGTGTGTTTTTAGCAAGTGATTTCATATTATTTTACATTCAAACGCAGCAGGTTTGCCGCTATATCGCCTAGCTATCCTTAGGTGGATTGGTGCAGGCGCGCCGCGTTTTTGATAAAAATAAGGAAACCTATCGTCATGTCTGATTATTCGCAACTGATTGATGAGCTGCTTGCTACCGTATCGCTTATTGAAGTGAGCCCTGATGTCTTTGAGGGGAAAAGCCATGACTATGTGGGCAGTCGTATTTTTGGTGGGCAAGTCTTGGCGCAAGCAATCATGGCAGCTGCCCATACGCTGGATAAAGACAAACCCTGCCATTCACTGCACGGCTATTTTTTGCGTGGCGGTGATATCAACCAGCCAGTGATTTATCGAGTACGCCGTCTACGCGATGGGCGTAGCCTCTCTGCGCGAGAAGTGACCGCGATTCAGTACAAAGAAGTACGCGGCAAAGCGCCTATTGAGCAAGTGATTTTTTCGATGATTGCCTCGTTTTCGCCGATGGAGGAGGGGCTTGAGTATCAAGAAGATATGCCCGTCTATCCGCCACCAGACGACCTGCTCGCCGAGCAAGATTTAAAAGAAGAGTACGTTGGCAAAGTGCCAGATGCGCTCAAAGCGCGTTTTATGCGTCGTCGTCATGTCGAGATTAAGCCTGTCAAACCGCGTGACCCTATCCATCCTGAGCCGATGAAGCCAAAACAAGCCAACTGGCTGCGTATCCGCGAGCTGGGCAATCAGCCGGTGGCGATTCAGCAAGCGCTATTGGCATTTTCGTCTGATTTTTACTTAGTCGGCACAGGGCTGATGTCGCATGGGGTCAGCTTTATGACCAGTGGCTTACAAGCGGCCAGTATCGACCACTCGATGCACTTCCACCGTACCTTTGACCTAAATAATTGGCTACTATACGACATGTGGAGTGATACCACCTCTAATGCTAAAGGCTTAAATCATGGTCAGTTTTGGCAAGATGGTAAGCTCGTCGCAACGGTGCAACAAGAAGGATTGATGCGTCTGCGGGTGCCCAAATCTTAAATAAAAAAATACAAACTATGCCAGCGTGCTACTGGTATAAATTTTCCTTGCGTGCTGCGTACCCAGATGCTGCGCAAAATTCATCCCAGTAGCACTGTGTTTATTTATAGTGGTTCGACTATACGTACTTACCGCTCTAAAATCTTCACCATCGCCCGCGGTAATCCTAGCGTTGCCCGCGCATCGTCTGCGGTCAACCAATGAATATTAATCTCTGCTGCTTGCAAGGCTGTACTCAATGCGGTTGTTTGCTTATTGTCTAAAGTGACGGATCGCGGCGTCAAATACCAATGAAAGTGGGTCAATGAGTGCTTGATAGGCGCATCATCAAGCAAGGTTTGATTAATGGGTGCGGCTATCACATTATGCTTATCTAACCACTCATGAATAATCTGCTCAGCGGTGGTGAATTCTGCATCAAAGACTTTTTCATTGCTGGTCACTTGGCGTAGTCTCTCGGCGCTGGTGTTTGGTTTGTTCGGTGCTGGCTTACCGCTTGCTTTGCCAGCGATTTTTTCTACAAACTGTAAAGGCAAGCTCCATAGTCCGCCCCAAATACCATTGTCAGGGCGCTGTAGCCATAGTATTTTGCCGTCCGTATCTTTGATGATAAGCGCGTTGCTAAACTTACTGGGCTTGGGCTGTTTTTTTGCCTTGACTGGATAGTCGGTTTCGCGCCCCTGTGCATGGGCAAGACAATCCTCTTGTAGTGGACACAATAAGCAGGCAGGCTTGCTACGCGTGCATAGCGTTGCGCCCATATCCATCATCGCCTGCGCAAACCGTCCTGAGTCATCGACAGGTGTTAAACGCTCTGCCAATGCCCATAGCGTCTTGGTAGTGGCAGACTTGGTGATATCGCCATCGATCGCCGCCCAGCGGGTAAGGACGCGTTTGACATTGCCATCACAGATGACACCATACTTGTGCAAGCCCATGGCCATAATCGCCCCAGCGGTCGACGGCCCAACGCCAGAGATGGCTTCCCAGCCCGCTAGCGTCTGCGGAAAGTCACCGGTCTCGTCAATTATCTCGGCCAGTTGCTTTGCGCCTTTATGCAAATTACGCGCGCGTGCATAGTAGCCAAGCCCCGCCCAATGCTCGGCGACCAAGTCCCATTCTGCGGCGGCCAAATCCTGCACACTCGGAAACGACTCCATAAAACGCGCAAAGTAGGGCAACACGGTGGTGACTTGTGTCTGCTGGAGCATGACTTCGGATAGCCAAACGACATAAGGATTGGGGGTATCGGTCTGGTGCTGTTGCCAAGGCAGGTCATGACGGCCATTTTCGGCAAACCAATCGAGTAGGCGCGGGGCGAAGGTGGTTAATGATGAGCTTGACTGAGAAAAATGAGTAGGCAAAAGTATTCCTTGTAAAGCAAAATTGGTATTTTGTAGGGGTAACTAAGATGGTTTATGGGGCGTAATGAGGATTGCTGCAAGCAGTATTGGATAAGATTTGTTTCGAGTGTTTTTGTCTAAACATCAATGGTGGTCAACGATAATATATGCTAAAAGATAAACGTAACGATAAAACAGGGGCGCTAGGCGCACCCTGCGAGCTATATAAATAAGTGAGTTTATTTACGATTCTTCCGCGTTTTTAATCGGCGCAAGCGCTTTTCTTCTTCGCGGGCTTTCTTTTTTTCTTCTGCCGCCAGACGTTGTTCGGCGACGATGATTTCTTCCGCTTCGATCATCGCTGGAGTCTCAAGGGTAATACGCCCAAGCTTGCCACTACGCAGCTCATTAATCAAAATCTCAGACATGCGGTAGGTATCAACGACTCCGCCTTTTTTGATAAATCCTCGGTTACGCCCTGCCATTTCAAAAAACTCCCAATCAGTCTTGGGCAGCTCGTCAATTTTATAGCGAGTTTTTAGCAGCTCAGGATAAGCGCTCAGCAAATACTCAGCGGTATAGCTGGCGACATCGGCGAAGTCAAACGCGGTATCACGAATGCCGCCGGTCGCTGCTAGTCGATAGCCAGAGTTTTCGTTTTCGACCTTTGGCCAGAGCATACCAGGGGTGTCATAGAGCATGATGTCATCATCGAGTTTGATCAGCTGCTGCGACTTGGTCACCGCAGGCTCGTCGCCAGTTTTTGCTACTGCGCGCCCTGCTAAGGTGTTGATCAAAGTCGATTTGCCAACGTTTGGAATGCCCATGATCATGGCTTTGATCTGGCGACCGGTGCCAACTTTATTGGGTACCATTTTTTTGCATAGAGCGATGATGCGCTTGACGTCATCGGCTTTGTTATTGTCACACGCGATGGCTTTGACACCCGCTTGCTGCTCAAGGTGTGCCATCCATGCTTGGGTCAGATCAGGGTCGGCGAGATCGGCTTTGTTTAATATTTTGATGACGGGTTTTTCGCCGCGTAGTGCTGCGACCATGGGGTTTTCGCTACTATAAGAAATACGGGCGTCAATCACCTCGATGACCACATCCATCTGCGGCATGATTTCTTTGATTTCGTTACGGGCTTTGTTCATGTGCCCAGGGAACCATTGAATATTCACTCTTTTATCCATCTGCTTTCATAACCTTTTATAAAAAATGCTAAAAGTAAGACCATCAGTGTCTACTTTTTTATGATGTTCAGTTTACTACACAACCAGCGTCAGCACCCAATGTTATCCAGTCGCCATGTTGCCACGTTACAATTTTATGTCAGGCTTCAGGCAGGCTGTCATGCAGATTTGCGCGTACCTTTATGTTTAGCTTATCTATAGGCTCCTTGATTGGGTTGAGAGTACGCCCTAGTCTACTAAGTCCTTGCGCGCTGGCGGTAGCGGCGCTAAATAGCCAATGACCAAGATCAAGCTGCCTGCACCAAGGAACGAAATCACCCGCCAAATCGCCTCGGTCTGTGACAAGTCAACCAAGACCAGTTTTAGCACCACCGCGCCCAGTAGTCCAATGCCCATAAACCATAGCGTGCGCTGTCCATAGCGGCTAGCGCTGATGGTCGCGACCAAGGCAATGAGCGTCCATAAAATCGTCAATCCCGTCTGTACTTGCTCGCTGCTCCACGCGCCGCCAGTAACTCCATATACACTGCCAGTCCATAATGGCGTGCCGATAAAGGCATGCAGCGTCCTGACCAACATACTCGAGCCTATCCAAAGGCCAATCAGCGCTAACACAATTAACAGCATATCCTTTTTAGGAATGGCTTTTAATAGATTTCTCGAACCGCTACCACGTGGCTGACGGAGCAAATAAACGCCCAAGGCATAAAACACCACCAGCCATAACGTCAGATCATATAAATTAAATAAAGGAAAGTAGGGTAGTCCCCAAATCACCCCATCATAAGTAAAATTGGTAAAAATTGCCCAGCCTAAGGTGATAGGCACAAAGACTTTGGCGCTGTCTAATAGTGACTGATGCCAATCAAACCGATAAGGCGTAAGCGCTGAATTTGCTGCTTTTGATTGCTTATCATTGTATTGAGTCATAGCATGACGCTGTGTCCACCACAAGCCTGCCAGCATAAAGGCAACCGGAACTAAAATAGTCATGACACCTTTTGAATCAGGCAAGCCATAATGCATGGCTTCTGCTAAAACGATAATGCCCGCTCCAAGCCAGCTTGCGCTATCAAAACGTGTTAACTCAGCTGCTTTATGCCATGTCTTTAGCCATAACTGCCCAACGACCAACCAGCCTATGAGTAGCGTGATAAATATCGGCCAATGAAAGGTCGACCATTGATAATCAAATACATATCTTTGCGGTAATTGAAACAGTAGCGTGGCATACAATAACAGCAGTAAACCATGACAAAACTGCCGAATCTCCAACCAAGGACGATATTGATTGACGGCATAATAAATGATAAGGCTGGTTAACGCGGCTAATCCTAGCAGCGCTGTCGTTGCTATGTGCCAGTTGGCAAGCCATTGATCAAAATCGATGACCAATACATACAGCAGCCAGCCCACGGCGGTGAACGTCAAAAAACGGCTCAACCTTGGACTGCACCACATCAGGTTAAACGCCATACTTTGGCTATTGATTGAAGCCAGCCACTGCTTGGTAGCGAGTTCACCGATGCCCAATGTGTTAGCGTATTTCACCAGCGTCTGATCGGCGTGACGCTGGCTGTTTGTGTCATCCATAGGGGCGTTGCTGGCACGTAAGACAAACATGGCGGCGAGGTAGCTGAGCGCTGAAATCGTCAAGGCCAGTGTTGGATAGTCATTGATCGTAAAGACCACAGTTATCATCAGCATCGCGATACTCAGCAGCTGTAACACTAGCCCAAATAGCACCGACCATGCGCGTAGCGAGCGCCGACCAAACCATACCAACGCCAGCCCTTGAACCGACCAGCCAAAGGCAATCCACTCAGCATCGAGAGCCAGCGGAATCACCAACGCCAAAAATCCAAATCCTAACGCCAGCATGCCTTCAGTGATTAAGGCATATCGTTGACTGCGCTGTACAAACCCCCAGCCAATGCCCAAATAAATCACCGCTAAAACAGCACTGGTGAGGGTCAGCGCATGAGGAATAGCGTCTAACAACGCCGCAAATAAACCAAAGGCCAATATCGGTACGGAAAACAATAAACCTGTATCAATGGGGAAGACATAGGTATTGTTTGCGCTGTTTTTTGTATTGTTGTTTGTGCTGTTGTTCGTACTGGCATCTGTGCTGGGGTTTGTACCGTACATACTACCTACAGTCGTTTGGGCGATATCTGCTTCATTTAATGTGTTATAAGCGATGATGTGCTGGGCGTAGCGGATGACGACAAACAAATATAGCAATACATGCAGCGTCACCAGCAATACCAATGTCCAGCGCTGCGCCTCAATGACAGCGCTTAGATTGCTCGTCGCGCCCCAATAGTAGGCCAGTCCAAAGGTGACCAACACGCCGAGCAGATTGAGCATTTTCCAAGTACGGTAGTGAGCAATGACAGCAACGGTGACGTTTAACAGCAGATAATAGCTAAATAAGGCGACCAGACTGCCGGTGTCTTCACCGGTCAATATAGGCGCAAAAAACCCACCAGACAGGGCCAATAAGGCCAGCGGCAAGGCGTTTTGACGCACAGCGAGACCGATGGTGACAGCTGATAAAAGGCCAAGTCCAATAAAGCTTGGCACGCTTGCGAGCACCTGATAGACGCTATAAGCAAAAAAGACGGTCAAATAAGCAATCGCTAAGCCCGCGCCCTGTAAAGTGATGCCATAAGCAAAGCGGTTTTTTGCCAATTGTATCCCCAACGCCGCCAGTCCCAACCCCATCAGGCCAATACCAATGAGCTTTATGGTAATCGGAATCTCGATATAATCGCTCAGTAAGCGCAGCAAAAGCACCACACCGATGAGTAAGACGATTACCCCGACACGCACGACCAAGTTACCGCCAAAAAACCAGCTTTTGACAGAATAAATCAGTGAGGTGACGATAGGTAAGGAGCGCTCATCAGGCTCTATGGTTGCAGTGGCCTGTCGATTTTTTGTCGATAGTGATGAGGCTGCAGGTAGAGGCGGTGTAGGTAGCTCGGATGAAGGCCAGTCTGCTGACTCTGGCAACTTTACTCGCTCAGAAAGCACGGACGGTTGTGATGTTGTCTGCTGATGCTCTGTATCTTGAGAGTCTGTATCTTGAGAGTCTGTATCTTGAGAGTCTGTATCTTGAGAGGATGGCTCAGAGTGCGCGTTGGATGCAGCGTCTATACTGTCTTTATATTGTTTGAGCTCAGCTTGTAGCGCTGCCATCTCACGGCGCAACTGCTGGATTTGGCTATGGATACTAATATATAGCACCGAAGCGATGATGAATAAAATGGTAAAAGCCAGCCAGCCCAGCGGATTCATTAACAGATATAGCATCCTCGTCACTCAATTTGCTTGATGATAAGGTGATAATGCCGCGATTTGCGTCCGAGTACAAGAAGCGTCATGTACCTAGAGCTGCTCAACCAAAAAAAGAGCCGCTTATGAATCAGCGCCTCTTTTTTTTCGGTTTATATGGATTTTATAAAAGCCCTATGATAGCGGCCTTCTCATGATAGCCGTCTATGCTAAGTTACTTTTCATAAACTCAAGCATGTTATCCCAGCTTTGCTTGGCGGCAGCTTCATTGTAGCCGAGGTCGACGTCGTTTTTGGCTGCGCCCTCATCGGCGTGGGGGTTGGTAAAGCCGTGCTTGGCATTGTCATACACATCGATGGTGTAGTCGACATCGGCCGCATCCAGCTCAGATTTTAGACCTTCTATCGCCTCCATCGATACCATCGAATCATCACGGCCATGCGCGACCAAGACTTTGGCGGTAAAGTTTTTGTCCGCAGGCTGTTTTGCTGATGGGTTGCCGTGGAATGTCGCGACAGCTTTTAGTGGCATACCGTCGCGCGCCATATCAAGCACGACTTTACCACCGAAACAGTAGCCAATCGCGCCTAAGTTGCTACCATCAACGGCCAACTGATCGCTAAAATCATTGAGGATAAGGCGGCAGCGATCCATCAGCATGTCTTGGTCTGCGAGTACTTGCTCCATCCACATGTTTGCCATTGCCGCATCGCTGGTCAATTTACCTTCACCGTAGACATCCATTGCCACCGCTGCATAGCCTGCTTTTGCCAGACGCTCGACCACAGATTTTGGATGATCGACCACGCCCCACCATTCTGGTGCGACCAAGATGCCAGCCGCTGGGTTTTCTTCCGATGCGTCTTCTGGTAGCGCCACATAGCTGATGAGCTCGACGCCGTTTTTGGTGGTGCTGATAAGTTCAAACGTCTTAATTGACATAGTGCTGTCCCTTTTTATGTTATGAATTTTATTTATAGTAAATCGTTTTTCTTACTTTTAGTACCTTAACGCCCATGCTTCGCAAAAACAGCTATAATACTGTAACGCTCTTTATCAAAATGCTACTGCACCTTTATGACACTCAATTTGCTCAACCAACTTGCCGACAGCCAACAATCACAAACTGAACAGTCACTGAAGCCGCAACCAGCGCCAAAGCCAGTTGTGCCTGCTAATACAAGCCTGTTTGCCGATAATGATGGTGAGCTGGCGGCCACCTTGCGGCCGCAGTTTTGGTCACGATTTGCCTTATCAGAGCTGACGCATCCTGAATGGGAGGCTTTATGTGATGGCTGCGGTAGCTGCTGTCTTATCAAATATATCGATGATGATGACGCCGAAGCGTTGGTTGAGTATACCGATGTGACCTGTCAGCTGATGGACTGTGCGACAGGTCATTGTCAACACTATGCCACGCGTCAAGAGTATGTGCCTGACTGTATTCAGCTCACGATGGAAAACCTACCCAACATGATGTGGCTACCATCACACTGCGCCTATAAACGCCTGTATAAAGGGCAGAAGCTCCCAAGTTGGCATTTGTTATTGACTGGCGATGCGGCGCGCACCGAGCAACAGATGCGCGCAGCCAATGTCGGGGTGGCAGGGCGCTGTGTCTCTGAGGTTGGTATGACAGATAAAGAGATGGAAGAGCGGGTGGTGACATGGGTACAGCCCTAGTGGTACCCATTTAGTCTTTTATCGTTAGTTTATGGCGAGTAGTGAGTTTATGGCGTGGCCTGCGCCGCAGATTGTGCTTTGGCTTCAGCCGCCGCTTTTGAGTCAGCCAATGGCGGGATAGGAATATCCTGACGAATCTGCTTGGAGAACTCGCGGCTATTGACTACGCTACTGCCTGCTAAATTATCAAAACCACGCACTTTTGGATTGATATGAGTGCGCTCGTACCAAGTATCCATCGACCAATTCTGCGCGCCGCTGTTGGGCTTGGCGTCGAGCATACCGACATCGTATAAATAGTTTGGCAGCCACCCCGATACCCAAATTCGATAATCCCATGGCAAACGCTCGCCACTGACGATACGAGCCATATAAAAGATAATATTGGTACAGTTACTAATCAACGTATTGTACCAAGTGGGTTCGGCGTTTAGCTCATCGGCGGCAGTGAGATAAGACTCAAACAACGACTTGACCTCGTGTTTTTGGAGGTGGCTGATAGGAAACAGATACACCTGTTCGCCGCGAGCATTGCTGCGCGTATAGATGATATCGCGCTCTTCTGCGGCGATGAGGCTAAGCTCATAACGCCGAAAAAACCCAGCCAGCGCCGAAAAAGACTCGCCTGCTTCTTTACGAATCTCAAATGAGAAGGCAAGCGGTCTGTCATCCTCAAAGCGAAAGCTGACCAAGGTATGAGCAATCAGTGGCCCCATCCAGTATGAGTTGGTGACATCGACGCCTGAAAGTTTGGACATATCAATGGTGCGGGTGTCCCAGCGCTTGGTGGCGTCTGTATCGGTATGCCAGTCAAAATTGCGTACATTTTTGAGGGTAATTATATTAGGGTTGCTCGCGTCTCGCTCATAGGAGACTTGCTGGCTGACCTCTGCCATCCAGTCGCGCTGCTGCTTGGCTTCGATAGAAAAAAACCAGCCAACCCCGAGGCACCAAGTCGCAGCGTACATACCCATAAGCCAAGCACTGGCCGGTTTTTTTGTGATGGTATGGTGCTTGGATGGGTGCTGGTAACGGCTACGTAGTAAGGCTGCCAGCAGGCAAACGATGACGATGGCCGCAAGCCAAGTGAGGAGCGAGCGCACGCCAAACTGATACCAAATCGTTAATAGCAACCACAGCGCCGATAATAACAGCGCGGTGATGATAAATAGCTGGACAAGATAGTAGCGCCATGTCTTTTTTTTAGGGTTTGTGGCGTCCGTCATTGTTTGGCCGTGACCGCTTGTACCATGAGAGCGCGGCAGGCTAGTTGGACATAATCGGCGTAAACGAGAAAAAAACGAGCGTAAGGACATGGCGTTTATTATTGATAAATAAAGGCTTTGACCATAGCAAAGTTTATAACACACTGACAATACAATTTGCGTGAATTTATCGTTGAATGTCGGTGAGCCATGCGATAAAGTGAAGCTAATTTAGGCTGGTCTATTTATAGGTATTATTTGGCCGTGGTTGTGATGGCCTAATCATAAAACGGCTGTTTTATTTGTTATTTCTATCCCCATCTAGGTTTTTTGCTGTTCTCATTGTTATTAACTAAAGAGGTTAAACCACATCATCATGTCTGACGACACTCCCAGCCCGAGTAGTTGGTCGATGCGCGGCTTAAAACGCTGGCTATCGACCGCCCCCGAAACCCGTGATGAATTGATTCGTTTGGTACAGGACTCTCGTCAGTTTTTAGAGCCTGATACTGTCGATATGTTAGAAGGCGTGCTCGATCTGCCTGCCACTCAAGTCCGCGAGATTATGACGCCACGCCCGCAAGTGATCGGCCTGCACGAAAGCGCAAGTCTGGCTGAGGTGATGGATATCATCCTCGACACCACCCACTCGCGTTACCCAGTATTTGATAGCCAAGACGATGATGCGGTCATCGGTATCTTGCTTGCCAAAGACTTGATTCCTATCTTAGTGCACATGGTGCGCGACCAAGAAGACAAAATCGACAGCAAGCGTCTCAGAGATCTGGTGCGGCAGCCGCTATATATCAGCGAAACGGCGCGCTCTGACACGCTGCTGCGCTCACTGCAGCGCACCCAAGTGCACATGGCAATCGTCGTCGATGAGTTTGGCAACTTTGCAGGGGTGGTCACCATGGAGGATTTACTCGAGGAGATCGTCGGCGATATCGTCGATGAGCATGATGACTTTGATGAAGACAGTGATATCAATAATATTATCGCTGATCCTGATAAGCCACATACTTGGCGTGTACAGGCCTCGACGGTCATCGAAGACTGTAATGATGAGCTTGGCACCCATTTTGATGATACCGATGTCGATACCATGGGCGGCCTTGTCATGCAGGCGCTCGGCTATGTGGGCGACTTAGAAGGCGAGAGCGTAATGATAGATGACTGGAAAATCACCATTACCGATGTCGAAGGGCGTTTTATTCATAGTTTAGAGCTGACCAATATGAACGCCGATCAGCAGGTATTGATTGGCAGTCATTGATCGATGATGAGCCGCTCCACCGGTATAGGGTCAGTTTATAATAAAATGGTTATAAAGTTAGGCGTGCTCCTCGGAGGCTTTTGACAGCACCGTTGACCGCTTTATACCAGTCTATAGATAAAAAAACACGATTGCGGTCGTGTTTTTTTTGTGTCTAGCCGTGGGCTTTTGCTACGCAATTTTACCCATTAATTGCTGTAGGCTGGTATCATGGGCGGGTTTATTTACTGAGTTTTTACTGAACGCTTATCGAGCTTGATCTTTGTCTAAGCTTGGTTTTTTTTATCTTTTTATCTAAGCGTTGCTAAGTGAATGCTTACTATTTTAAAAATATGTTTCTGGATAACTGCTATGCGCCTGTCTACTCATGATTTACAAAAACGTCTCAATGCCGATAAGCCAAAGGGCTTACCCATGGCACTGACAGTATTGATTGCGTGGTTGGCAGGGGCCGTGTTTATCTTTGCACTTGCGCCTTATAACATCTGGCCACTAGCACTGCTATCGCCTGCGATATTGTACGCCTTATTGATGCCACAGATGAGCGGCAAACGGGCGTTTTTGATCGGTCAAGCTTACGGTACAGGCTTGTGGTGCGTGGGGGCATTTTGGCTCTATACCTCCATTCATGTGTACGGCGATACGCCAGCGTGGCTTGCTTTGATTATGATTGCGCTGATGGGTCTAGGCATGGGCTTGTTCCATGGCTTTTTGGGGCTGGTGTTTAATAAGATGGTCGGCAAGCAGCCCCTGTCTTTTGCCGCGCTTTGGGTGCTGCAAGAGTGGATGAAGACGTGGTTATTTACTGGTTTTCCGTGGTTGTTTGTCGGTTACGCCTTTACAGAGCAGTATTGGCTATCGTCACTTGCGCCAGTGGCAGGTGTGTTTGCAGTGTCTTTTGTGGCGGTATTATTGGCAGCCAGTTTAGTCGAGCTACTGCGTCGCCGCGCAGGCTATATGGTGGCTTCGATTGCCCTGCTAGCGCTCAGCACACTATTGTGGCTACTAAACCCGCAGTGGACCAAACCCAAAGGCACCCCTGATGTGTCGGTGTCATTGATTCAGGGTAATATTCCGCAAGATTTAAAATGGCTGACTGAGTATCAAATAGAGACGCTCAAGATTTATGCCACGTTGACCCGCAGTGAGTGGGGGCGTGATATTATCTTGTGGCCTGAGTCGTCGATTCCGATGTTTCAGACCGATGCGATCGGCTTTATCAATGAGATGGTCAAAATGGCCAAAGCCACCAATACCACGTGGGTGACTGGTATTCCTTATAAGGATGAAGCGGCATTTGATGAAGCTCAGGATAAGTATCCGCCATTTTATAACAGCGTGATTGCGCTGGGTGCAGAGGCAGAGGGACTGTACAAAAAACAGCGCTTGGTGCCATTTGGTGAGTATATTCCATTTGAAGGGCTGCTCGATATTTTGCCAAACCTTGCAGGTAGTCAAGAGATTATGAGCTATAGTCGCGGCAGTGAGGCGCAGTCGCCGCTACAGGTGCGTGGGCACAATTTGGGTGCTGCCATCTGCTATGAAGTGGCCTATCCTGATACCACGCGCAAAAACGCCATTGGTACAGACTTTTTATTGACCATCTCAAACGATGCGTGGTTTGGCACCTCGGCAGGCCCGCTACAACATCTACAGATGGTACAAATGCGCGCGCTCGAAAATGGCCGCTGGTTTATGCGTGCGACCAACACCGGTGTCACCGCCATCATTGATCACAAAGGCCGTATCGTTGAGCGCGCCCCGCAGTTTGAGCGCACCGTATTGCGCGGTGATGTACAAGCGCGGACAGGCAATACACCGTTTATGCGTGTTGGTCATTATCCTGTCTTGTTTGTGGTGGCGCTGCTGCTGTTATTGAGTTATCTGGGCAAACGGGCAACGACAAGAGCGCGCTTGGGTAAGTAGTTTTGCTGTTGATCCGTCGTTGATGTGCCATTAAAGCAAATAATAACGCTAAGGCGCTCAAGTCATGGAAAAAAACTGCCCATAATAAATCCTTTAAATACTTAAGGGTTTTAACAAATCGTTATAAATTGCGATATAATGGGTCAATATTTCAAATATTTTGTGCAAGGTGGATAAGATATGTCAGAAGGTATCGTCAATAACAACCCAAAAAAAGAGCTGTTATATGCTCTAGTCGGCACAGCCTTGTTTTTAGGTATTGTCTTACTTATCGGTATTTCTGGATTTTTGCGTCCAGCGGGCGAGCATATCACTGCTGAGACGACCGAAGCTGCAGTCGCCGCTGACGAAGCAGCGCCAGTAGCGGCGGCCAGTGCAGAGGCTCAGGACGATGCAGCCCCAGCGGAAACAGCAGAAGCGGCCGCCCCTACGCCAGCGGCAGATGCGACTGTGACGCCAGCGGATGCAGATAGTGCCGTGGTAGCAGCAGAAGCAGGCACCGCCACTGCCTCTGGTACGGTCAGCCAAGCGGCGGTTGCCGATGCTGATTTGACCGCAGAGCAAGCGGATGGCGACGTGGAAGCGGGTGAAACTGCCGCACAATAAGCTGTTGTTGCCTAGGGCGTGTTCTCATTTTAAAAATGGCGATAAAAATGAAATAAATCGCCGTCAAACAAGGAAGATAGCGCAGATAATATCGAGATATTAGCCAGCTATTTGACACCGTTTGGCTAGATTTAGCCATTTTTAGCCCAATTAGATGGCTATCGATTGAATTGAGGACACGCCCTAGAGATACGGGCTGTTTTTTTCTCATTATGACAGGGTCGTTATCTTGTCATAGTGACTGATATTTGTCTTTTGGCAATGCCACAAATACTCGCTCTCAGCTAATGAGGGCGATTTTTTTTGTGAGCCACTGTGTAATTATTGACCAATTAATTCTTTACTTGCCGATAGACAGGTGAAACAATATTGCTCCTATATGACCGCTTATCTGAATAAATAGGGGTTTGGTCATTGTTAAAGTGGTCTTTAAAGGAATAATCTTATGAGCAAAGAAGCAAGTTCAGGGGTGAGTGCCGCTGAATTAGAATCGCTAGAAAACGGTTTTATGGGGCATCCAAAGCCGCTGCGTCCGCTATTTTTTACGGAGATGTGGGAGCGGTTTTCTTATTATAGTATTCGCCCGCTATTGGTGTTGTTTATGGTGGCGACGGTAGGCAGTGGTGGTTTTGGGTTTGATGAAGTCACCGCTTCTGCTATCTATGGTATCTTTGCTGGCTCATTATATTTGGCAGCCGTCCCTGGCGGCTGGCTGGCAGACAACTGGCTCGGACAAGAGCGCGCGCTGTGGTGGGGCAGTATCATTATTGCCCTTGGTCACTTATGTATCGCGCTTTCGGCGATGTTTGGTATGACGCTGTTTTTTGTCGGTTTGATTTGTATTGTTTTGGGCTCAGGGTTATTTAAGACCTGTATCTCGGTGATGGTCGGGGCGCTGTATACCAAAGGTGATGTGCGCCGTGATAGTGGTTTTACCTTGTTTTATATGGGTATCAATATCGGCGCGTTATTGGCCGCGCTGATCGTTGGGATATTTAAAGAAAAGGGCATGTGGCATGTCGGCTTTGGGGTCGGTGGTTTGGGGATGCTCATCTCGCTACTTATCTATCGTTTTTCTGCCCAAAAAACATTGACCCATTATGCCAAAGCCAAAGGCATCAGTGCTGAGTGGGAGCGCTCTAACGACCGCTATCATAATGTCGGACGCTGGGTCGCAGGATTTGTGGCATTATTGGTGGCTGTGATTGTGCTGGTCGCCACTGGTATCATGCCGTTTGAGGCAAGCATGGTCGCAGAGTATATGACCTATATCATCGCTGCCGTGGTGATTGGCTATTTTGCCGTGATGTTTGTCTCACCGCGCCTTGATAAAACCGATAAGCTGCGTTTATTGATTTGCTTTATTTTGATTATTGGCTCGACGCTGTTTTGGTCAAGCTTTGAGCAGCAGCCGACCTCATTTAACTTATTTGCTGATCGCTATACCGACCTTAATGTCTTAGGGTTTGAGATACCAAGTATTTGGTTTCAGTCGCTAAACCCGCTGTTTATTTTATTACTCGCTCCTATTGTCAGTATTCTTTGGGTCAAGCTGGGTAATAGAGGTATCGAGCCAAATAGTATGGTCAAGTTTGCGCTTGGTATGTTGATTACTGCGGCAGGTTTTGGCTTGATGATTATTGCCTCAAAAAACATTTTGACCAATGAGACTGGCCTAGCATCCCCTTTATGGCTGGTCGGTAGCTTGTTGCTGTTGACGCTTGGTGAGCTGGCACTGAGTCCAGTAGGATTGTCATCGATGACCAAACTTGCGCCAAAAGGTATGCAAGGTCAGATGATGGGGCTGTTCTTTGCTTCTGTCGCCATGGGTAACTTGGTTGCCGCGTTTTTCGGTGGTCATGTCTCAGCGGACAAGATCGAAGGATTGCCAACGCTATTTACGACCATGACCGTCTTTTTGGTAGTGACGGCGGTTATCTTGTTGCTATTGGCCAAGCCCATCAGCACCATGCTCAAAAACAGCGAACAGGCCGATCATGTCAGCTAAACGACACCCAAAAAGTTAGCGGATGCGTTTGAGCAAATGGTCAGGATAGCCAAGTACTAATTTTGTGCATCAATAAATAGGCTGATGATTAGACGTGTTACCATGGTTGGTAGCACGTCTTATCGTTTTTATCCGTGACCAATCTTGCTCAAGCCATGACATATTTTTGTTCAAGCATTTTTTTATTCCAGCATTGAAAGCTTGTTATCTGCCCAAACATCTTAATAATATCTGGCTATTTATCACTTCTGCATGGTCAGTACTTGCATCAATGGCTATTGATCATTCAATACGATTCAATGCGCGCTTACTCATTTACCCGCGCCAATAAGACGACTACTCATAGTCGCCGCGTCGTCGTATTTTTTTAATACAACCTCGCTTGCCCACTGTCTTCAAAACCAATAAGGAAAATTTTAATGAATAAACAACACATTCATGATCGTATCGCAAGTTTACGGGAGCGCATGGCCGCCCAAGATCTAACGGCCATCATCGTACCGTCAGCGGATCCGCATTTATCAGAGTATCTACCAGAGTATTGGCAGGCGCGTTTGTGGTTGTCAGGGTTTACAGGTTCAGTCGGTACGCTCGTTGTTACGGCTGATTTTGCCGGCCTATGGACCGATAGTCGCTATTGGGCACACGCCGCCGCCCAGCTGGAGGGTACAGGTATCAGCTTAGAAAAACTGGCACCAGGTCAGCCAAACCATATCGATTGGTTGGCGACGCATTTAGCAGAAGGCGATAGTGTGGCGGTCGATGGCAATGTGTTGTCTATCGCGGAGCAAGACAAGCTGTTAGATGCGTTTGATGCCAACGATATTACCTTAATTACTGAGCGTGATGTACTGACCGAGATATGGGCAGATCGTCCAGCGCTGCCATCAGCAAAGTTATATCAGCATGATGCACAGTTTGTGGCGCAGTCTGCGACCGACAAGCTTGCTGCGGTACGCTCAGGGATGCAGGAGGCTGGCGCGACTCATCATCTGCTCTCAAGCTTGGATGACATCGCTTGGCTGACCAATCTGCGCGGCAGCGATGTCGATTATAATCCCGTGTTTTTGGCGCATATGCTCATCAGTGCAGACAGTGCGACATTGTTTGTCGATAACAGCAAAGTCAGCAGCGATATCGCAAAAGCCTTAGAGGACAGCGGTATCACGCTTGCTGATTATGACGCAGTACAGGACGCCTTGAGCGCACTGACTCCAGAGGATTTATTGTTATTAGATCCAAGTAAAGTGGCAGTGGGTACGCTATCGAAAATGGCGGATGATGTGGGCTTTATCGAGCAAATCGCTCCCAGCACGTTACTCAAATCTGTCAAGTCCGATGCCGATATCGAGCATGTCCGTGAAGCCATGCGCCAAGATGGTGCGGCCTTGTGTGAGTTTTTTGCCACGTTTGAGCAGCGTTTAGCAAACGGCGAGCGTTTAAGTGAGCTGGACGTTGATAGTATGCTGATTGAGGTGCGTAGTCAGCAGCCACATTATGTATCGCCAAGCTTTCCAACGATTGCAGGCTTTAATGAAAACGGTGCATTGCCGCATTATCGGGCAACGCCAGAAAAATTCAGCTACCTTGACGTCGCTGAGGGTGAGGGTGGATTGTTGCTGATCGACTCAGGGGCGCAGTACCAAAACGGCACCACCGATATTACTCGTGTGGTCGGTATTGGAAAAGTAAGCAGCGAGCACAAACGCGACTTTACCACAGTACTCAAAGCCCATATTGCTTTAGCGCGTGCAAGCTTCCCTGATGGTATCGCCTCACCACTCATTGATGCGATCTGCCGTGCGCCATTGTGGCAAGCACAGATGGACTACGGTCATGGTACAGGGCATGGCGTCGGTTACTTCCTAAACGTCCATGAAGGCCCGCAAGTCATTGCTTATAGTGCCAGTACGCCAAAAGAGCGCGCCATGAAAGCAGGTATGATCTCCAGTAACGAGCCGGGTCTATACCGCGAAGGTAAATGGGGCATTCGTATCGAAAACTTGGTGGTCAACACCCCAGTTGCGAACCCTACCGAGAGTGAATTTGGTGAATTTTTACACTTCGAAACCGTCACTTATTGCCCAATTGATACCCGTTTGCTTGATAAATCATTGCTTAATCAAGTAGAGATCGAGTGGCTAAACGACTACCATCGTCAAGTTTATGCTGAGCTAAAAGATCGCGTTGCTGGTGCAGCGCTTGATTGGCTGACTGAGCGTACTCAATCGATTTAATCGAAAGCCTTAGGGCGTGTCTTTATTTCTGAAATGAGCACACGCTAGTAGACGCCCAATAAATAAGCCCCGTAAATGTTTACGGGGCTTATTTTTTGAAATTATCAAACGATATCTATAGTTTTTGGCTGTCTTTGTTGGGCATATAGCCAATCCCCAATCTTTAAACTACTATAAAACCAACCCAGTAGCATGCTGGCATAACTTTACTCTTTCTATTTGGAATTAACGACAGGCTGATCTAAAGCCTCTGTCTCACCCAATTGCTGTGCCACCTCAGCATGGAGCCATGATTTGAGGTTTTCTGATATCAGCATCATCTGTTCACTGAGATAGTCATCGATCTGCATCTCAAGCTCACGGATGAGCGCTTGATGCGCGGCGCTAGATGGCTCCTCTTTTAGTGTCAGCTTGATGGCTGTACTGGCCTTATCTTTGATGGCTTTGACCGCTTTGACATTGGCATCATGGTTTTTATCATGAGTGGTTTGCTGATCAGCCGTTTGCGCTTCCTCACCGCTGCGTTCAGGGGCACGGACGGTCTGCGGCTGAGTGCTGGTGGTAGCGTCTTTATTACTTTGTGTTTTTGCTATGCCAGCTTGCGCTGTGTCAGTTTTACTATCGGTGTCAGGCGCGTCTGATTTGGTGCTTTGGTGGGGCTCTTGACGGGCGGCTGGATGGGTACTATTTTCTTTATCATCAGTTGCTGCTGGCGTATGCGGTGGTTGTTTTTGTGCGGCTTGTGCTTTTGAGGCTATTTCTTCTTGTCGCTTTGCGTCCTCTGCTGCTTTTATTTTTTCTTGTTTTGCTTTGGCATCCGCTTGCGCTTGCTTATCGGCGATGGCTTTTGCAATGGCCTGCTCGGCATCGTGGTTGTCGTAGAGCTCATCGACATGAGTGTCTAGATCAGGCGTGCTAAATACAAAGCTTTCAAACGGCGTCTGGGTCTGTAGCAGGGTGATGATGTCTTTTAGCTCTTGGGTGATGGCGGCGCGTACAGGCTCAGGAGCACACGTCCAGCGCTGATAAAACTGATGAGAAAATGAGTAGCTTGACATGGTATCTTCCATAAATGTACAAAAATTACCCCTTATCATACGCAAGTACGATAAGGGGCTGCAAGTGCACAAACGTAGCAAATCTGACACCAAAGTTACAACGCGCCGTATCAGACGGTCGTATTTAGGCGGTGATAGGCCAGCGGGCAAATATCAAAGAGCCATTGGTACCGCCAAAGCCAAAGCTGTTGGACACGGCATATTGTAAATTTTCCACTTTTCGGGATTGGTGCGCGACATAATCGAGGTTACAGTTGTCCTCGACATTGTCTAGGTTGATGGTGGGCGGTACATGCTGTTGCTGCAGCGCGCGAACGGTAAAGATGGCCTCAATACCTCCAGCTGCGCCCAGTAGATGCCCTGTCATTGATTTGGTTGAGCTGACCAAGATGCTGTCTTTGACAGGCGCAAAGACGGTTTCGATAGCGATGGACTCCGCGACATCGCCGGCGGGGGTGCTGGTGCCATGAGCATTGACATAGCCCACTGCGTCAGGCTCGATGCCCGCGTCATTGAGTGCGTTTTTCATTGCGCGAGCGGCACCGCTACCGTCTTCTGGGGGCGCGGTGATATGGCTGGCATCGTCGCTCATGCCAAAACCGACCAGCTCGGCCAATATCGTAGCGCCGCGCGCTTTGGCGTGGGCGAGGCTTTCGAGTACCACCACCCCTGCGCCATCGCCGAGCACAAAACCATCACGGTCTTTATCAAATGGCCGTGAGGCTTTGGTTGGTTCGTCATTGCGTGTAGAGAGCGCATGCATCGCCCCAAACCCTGCCATGCCAAGTGGACTTGAGCCTTTTTCGCTACCTCCAGCGAGCATCACATCTGCATCGCCATAAGCGATCAAGCGTGCCGCGAGTCCCATCGCATGCGTGGCAGTGGTACACGCAGTCGAAGTGGCGAGGTTTGGGCCTTTTAGGGTATGTTTGATCGCAACCAATCCTGCGGCCATATTGACGATCGAGCCTGGAATAATAAAGGGCGATACTCTCCCAGCGCCTTTTTCGCGTAGGGTGTCGCGGCTGTTTTCGATGGTCTGAATACCACCGATGCCTGAGCCTAAGATGATACCAAATCGCTCAGCGTCGACGCCTTGTACCGGCGCATCGGCCGCGCTCACCTCATCGATGAACCCCGCATCTTTTAACGCCATGGCTGAGGCCGCCACACCATAATGCATAAACTCATCATAGCGGCGCGCGTCTTTGGCGTTCATGTATTGTTTGGCATCGAAGTCTTTGATCACCCCAGCGATTTGCGCACGGTAATCAGTGGCATCAAAATGGCTGATAGGGGTAATACCACTCTCACCATTGATGAGCTTGGTCCATGAGCTATCGACATCGAGGCCAAGTGGCGTGATAGCGCCCATACCCGTGACCACGACACGCATCTCATCTGGGCGCTGGTAATGCGGCGGCTTTTGGCGCGGTGTTTGCTGGGTAGTGCCAGCATTAGAAGGGGCGGCTTGCGCGTTCGGTGAACTGCTATGTTGGCTCATGCGATATATCCTGTACGTGCGATCCTAAAAAGAAGGTATTTTAACCGTCATTATAAAACACATAAGTGTACGTATGTAAACTAAAATTTGACCGGCTAGGCAAAACATACCTGACCCAATACCACGCCCTTTTTGGCGCCTGTTACCGCAGGTAGATTGCCGGTTTCGCCCATCAAGGTTTGCCGCGCCAGCCAGGCAAAGGCAACGGCTTCGACCCAAGCTGGATGCAGTCCTAAGCTTGCGGTCGTGGTGACATGACAATGGGGCAGATGTGCTTGTAGCCGCGTCATCAGGTAATCATTTAGCGCGCCGCCGCCGCAGACATACACCGCGCTGTTTTTATGAGACTGTACAAACAGATGAATCTGCGCGCTGGCGCTAATGGCGGTCAGCTCGGTTAAGGTCGCTTGTACATCAGCGGACGAGTAACGAATATGCGCCGATGCTTGATCAAACCTTTGTAGCTCCTCTTGTAGCCACTCTAGGTTGAACTCCTCACGCCCTGTGCTCTTAGGATAAGATCTGGCAAAAAACGGATGCTCTAGCAGCTGATTTAGGAGTGGCTCTATTACTTGGCCAGACTGAGCCCAAGCGCCGCCTGCGTCATAGTCATTGTCGGTATGCAGCGCGGTCCACGCATCAAGTAATAAGTTGGCAGGGCCAGTGTCATAGCCAACGACATGGCTATGAGTATCAGGTGTATCACTATCAGTATAATCATTGCCCACATGATCGTTGTCAGTATAATTACTGGCGGGCAAGACGGTAATATTGGCAATACCGCCTAAGTTTAATAACACGCGCGTACTATCAGGATCAGCAAATAATGCCTGATGAAACGCTGGCACCAAGGGCGCGCCTTGCCCGCCAACTGCCATATCACGGCGACGAAAGTCGCTGATCACACTGATGCCCGTACGCTCAGCGATGATATTGGCATCGACCAATTGCAGGCTAAAACCCATTTGTGGGCGATGGCGTACCGTCTGGCCATGACAGCCAATCGCCAATACCGACTCGCTATCGGTATTTGACTGCTGCAATAAATTATTGACAACCTCGCTGGCAAACTCGCCATAGGCTTTGCTTGCCCAGCCAAACCAGTCCAGCTCGCTATTTGGCTGGTTGTTTGGCTCACCAGCGCTCGGCGTCAATGCTTGAATACCATTAGGCTGACACAGAGCGAGCAGCACTTCGCGCAGGCGCGGCGGGAAGTCTTGGCTATAAGTGGCTAAAAGCTGCATCGGCTGCTCTTCATGACTCATGTCGGCGGCAAACTGACAAAGCACCGCGTCCATCCCATCCAAGCTGGTGCCAGACATCATGCCGATATATAGACCGTCATCAAAGCTTTCAAACACCGTTTGCTCTAACGCATCAGTGAGCGATGCATAATGGGCATTTTCGTCAGCTGCTAAAGGGTCAGCTGCTAAAATCTGATTACTTTCTGGATCATTCGTGGTCTGGACAGGGTTGGCCATGGCAATTTACCTTAAAAAACGCTAGTATATCCCTCAAATTCTAACATCTTTTACTGGCTACGAAACGCCAATCCCGTTTGCAAAAATAGAGTAGCAAGAAAAACAAGTGCAGGTATTAATATAGAGCAGATGCTATATCTAGTAGACTAAACGAATTTGACGCTGCTAATCGTATTTTGGCACTCGGGAGCATTCGCCCAAACGCGTTACCCTTTTAATAAAGACAATAAAGAGAGCATCATGACCACTCAAACCCACACTCTAGAAGAACAATTGGCCCTGATTCAGCGCGGTACGCAAGAAATCCTTTCAGAAGAGGACTTGGTTGCCAAGCTAAAACTGGATCGTCCGCTGCGTATCAAAGCCGGTTTTGATCCTACCGCGCCTGACCTGCATTTGGGGCATACGGTATTGATTAATAAACTCAAGCATTTCCAAGACTTGGGTCATGAGATTTATTTTCTCATCGGGGATTATACCGCCAAGATTGGTGACCCCTCTGGTAAAAACACCACGCGTCCGCCGCTCAGTGATGAGCAAATCAAAATCAACGCCCAGACCTATGCTGAGCAAGTCTTTAAGATTTTGGATAAAGAAAAAACCAAGATTGTCTTTAACTCTGAGTGGTTTAACGACATGTCGGCGGGGGACATGATTCAGCTATCAAGCCAGTTGACAGTCTCGCGTATGCTAGAGCGTGATGATTTTTCCAAACGCTACGCGGCGCAAACGCCGATTGCCATCCATGAGTTTTTGTACCCATTGGTGCAAGGCTATGACTCAATCGCGCTCAAAGCCGACGTCGAGCTGGGCGGTACCGACCAAACCTTTAATATCCTAATGGGTCGCACCCTGCAAGGTCGCTATGGTCAAGAGCCGCAAGTGTGTATCACGGTGCCGATTTTAGAAGGGCTAGACGGCGTCAATAAAATGTCAAAATCTCTTGGCAACTATGTCGGTATCTATGATGCCCCAGGCACCATGTACCAAAAACTGCTGTCGATGCCAGATACCTTAATCCGCCGCTACTTTGAGTTTTTAAGCTTTAAGCCGATGGAGGAAGTCGAAGCATTGATGACAGAGATGGAAAACGGTCGCAATCCACAAGAGATCAAACGTATCCTTGCTGAAGAGCTGATCGAGCGCTTCCATGATGCGGATGCTGCTGCTAATGCGCACAAGTCAGCGGGCAACGTACTTGCTGATGGCGAGCTGCCAGTTGATCTGCCAGAGGTGACGTTGGAGCTAGAAGGTGCGGATGCGTTATTTATCACGCAGATATTGAACCAAGCAGCCCTTGCCAAAAACAACTCAGCAGCCAAAGACATGGTCAAACGCGGCGCAGTAAAAGTCGATGGCGAAGTGGTCGATGCAGGCTTTAGCTTAACCTCAGGTCAAACGGTTGTGATTCAAGCTGGCAAGAAAGCCTATGCAAAAGTGACGGTGGCCTAATATAGTAGATTCAATTTAAAAATGTTATAGCGCTACTGGTATAAATTTTCCTTGCGTGCTGTATACACAGAGGCTGCGAAAAATTCATCCCAGTC
>NZ_JAGBKN010000008.1:0-113945 GCF_017498075.1 Psychrobacter halodurans | reverse complement strand
GTCAATTCATTCTAAAAATGACATAGCGCTGCTGGGATGAATTTTGCGCAGCCTCTGTGATAACAGCACGCAAGTAAAATTTATACCAGTAGCGCGTTTAGGTTTATAACAATTTTAATTTGAACTGACTATACAAAGTTATCTAATACACCTTTTAGCCACCAAGCTGGTTTAGAGCCAATGCTAAGATGAGGCCAATGGTGGTGCTAATACCCGCCCAATGGTTGCTGCGTTTGAAGGCGGTCGGGAAGACCTCGGTGGCCAAAGAGGCAATGACTGCCCCAGCGGCAAAGCAATTGATCGCACTAATAACGGCGTCATCGACATTTTTTAGCAGTATCTTGCCCAAGATAGCCGCCAGTGATAGCAAAACCGCGGCCCCAATCCAAAGCATCAGCACTTTTTTGTTGCTGGCACCGTTGCGGCGCATTTCTTTGGCACCACCTGCTGCTTCTGGCAGGTTCGATAACAAAATAGAGCCGGCCAGTGCCGCCACTTGCATGACGTTGCCGCTGATTAATGCCACACCCAGCGCTAAGTTTTCTGGGATGCCATCGAGAGTGATGGCCGCCAGCAGCCCCGAGCCGCCATCGGCATTGAGCTTTTCATCGAGTAGATAATCGACACTCGCAAATACCACTGCGCCCAACAGGGCAAAAGCTGCGGTAATCCAAACCCCGCTGTCAGTCACTGCCGGCTGCACCAGCTCGATGACCACTGATATCATTAGCGCGCCACCAGCGACCGCCAATAAATTCCCCTCAAGCCAGCTTGGCAAGCGGCCATAAAGCCCCCATAGTGCTCCGATAATCAGAGCGCCGGATACCACAACAATCACTGCAAATATCAACATAGTATGCCTCATTATTTTTATAAGGTATTGATAACGGCTGATGGGTTTTGTGTCATTAGAAGTTGCGTAACGACCGGGTTAGGTACTGTTAGCGCTCTGCTTTTTTATATTAAACGTCCAAAAAAACCTCAAACGCCCAAAAAAGCCCCGATTATAAAAATAATCGAGGCTTATGAAGCGCAGTTCAGGTTAACTTTTGATTAAATAGCTTACATAAACGGCAGTTTGATAAATATCTGTAATATCGTGGCGTTGACGATATCGACAAAGAACGCCCCAACCATCGGCACAATCAAAAACGCTTTAGGCGAAGGCAAGTAACGATCAGTGACCGCCTGCATGTTGGCAATCGCCGTCGGCGTCGCACCCATACCAAACCCACAGTGCCCTGCTGATAACACCGCCGCGTCATAGTCTTTGCCCATGACCTTAAAGGTAATCAGGTAAACATAGATGATCATAATAGCGGTCTGTACCAATAGGATGATCAGCACAGGGCCTGCCAGATCAGTCAGCTGCCATAGTTTGAGAGACAATAGCGCCATGGCCAAAAACAAGCTCAAAGAGGCGTTACCAAACACATCGATTGAGCGATCAAACATATCGAAGTTAAATAAAGTGGTGAGCACATTACGAATGATAACACCGCCTGCCAGCGCCCAAACGAAGGTAGGTAGCTCAAACCAAGTATCGGCGGCCAGCAGCGTCATCACATCGGCAAACGCCAAAGCGGCGGCAAATAGCGCCAACGTCTCAATGGTCGAGGAGGCGGTGATAAAACGCATACTGTCAGGTCTTTCAAAGATTTCTTTGTTACTATGGGCAGAGTCTTCATCATGTTTGGTGCTATAGAGCGATTGCGCCCCAGCGACTTTTTCGATATCACTAGGGTTGGGGTTGGCAGGGGTTGGCTTGAGACCGAGCCGCCGAATCAGGCGGCGCGCCACAGGGCCACCGATGATACCGCCTGCGACCAGACCATAAGTGGCCACTGCTATACCAAGTGTGGTCGCACCCACCACGCCATAGTCTTCTTCTAAAGTAATGCCCCAAGCGCCTGCGGTGCCATGTCCGCCCGTCAGAGCGATGGAACCTGTCACCAGCCCAAGCAGAGGGTCGAGTCCCAACACGCTGGCCATAGCGACGCCCACGATGTCTTGTAGCACGATAAACACCGACACCACGATCGTAAAAATCAGCAGCGGCGTGCCACCAGCTTTTAGGCGACTAAAATCAGCACTGAGACCGATGGAGGCAAAAAACATCAGCATGGTCGCAGTTTGGAGCCCCTGATGAAAGTTGAAGGTATAGCCCCACACCGTATTGAGAATATAGACCACGATTGCCGCGACCAAGCCGCCAGCCACTGGTTCTGGAATATTAAAATCTTCTAAGAATTTAATCCTTTTGACCAAAAAGCGCCCCATTAGCAGCACTAAAGTGGCCAGTATCAGCGTGTAATAGCCGTTTAAGGTAATTTCCATACGTTAATCCTTTCTATAAAAATAAATTAACCTGAATTCGGGATAAATATGGCTTTATCTCGAATTCAGGTTTGGTGATGATTTTTGGTTAAGCGGAGTCTGTCGGCGGTGTTATGACCCACAGTTGCGGCTTGCCAAACTCTTTATAGGCGTCCTCAATGATGCGTTGAAACATCGTAAAGTCTTTAGTCGTTATGTTGGTTACCGTCGTCAAGTCCAGCACAAGCTTGGTCACATCGCTGTCGGTCAAGCAGTCCCAAGCGCTGTCCCAGTTGTGCGAAAAATAACTGGGAAAGTGGCACACTGCTGCCAGACTGCTTAGCAACGTGTGCTTGTTGAGTACGTCAGCGATAGGGATGACAGTTGCCTGCTGTAGCGCGTTATCGTGCTCGGTGCTGTCAGGATTGACATAATAAATGGCTTGGCTCATGTTATTTTACTTCCAGTTTGCGAAAGCTATCGTAGTGGTCCACGGTCAGATAGTAGATGGTGGGCGGATGACCGCCTGTGACGATACGCCTAGCACCGCGGTGCGATACGCCGGGTGTGGGCACAGTGTACTCACGGTAATAGCCTTGTGTCTGTATCGGTAGCCTGCCTTCACGGTTATAAAAAGTCGAGCCGTCTTTATGCGGATAAGGAAACGGCCCGCCTTGTCGAATCAGCGCGATGGTATGATCTATTTGCGCGTCACCGGTGATAGGGCTGGCGCTGTTAGCTGGCTGCGATAGGGCAGCCGAGTCGATACTCGGATCAGGCTTGGCACTATCGCGATACTCGGCGACCGCAGCACCTTCAGTGTGATCGACCAATGCCCCAGTATTTATATCAGCGAAAAAATAAATCGCCGCGACAATCAGAGCCAACACACCAAATAACGTGGCACGTGGGCTGTTATTGTTTTGCTTGCCGCTTTGCATAAGGGCATCGTCCTTTAGGTCGTTGGAAGCCATTGACTACTCATCACATGATGGGACTACTTATCACATGATTGCTGATCTCAGCAAAGCCTATCGCATGATGGTTTGCGCCACAACTGATACGGACGTGAGCAAAACGTTATCAAAGGGTGGGTTTATATCGTAAGCTCGGCTCAAAATCAACACCTTGCTCATGGCGGAGATCAAGGTAATAACGCGGTAAGAGTATGCTAGGGCGTGTCCTCAACTCAATCGATAGCCATCTAATTGGGCTAAAAATAGCTAAATCTGGCCAAACGGTGTCAAATAGCTGACTAATATCTCAATATTATCTGCGCTATTTTCCTTGTTTGACGGCGACTTATCTCATTTTTGTCGCCATTTTTAAAATGAGGACACGCCCTAGATAGATAAAAGTTATTTTTTGTTTGCTACCCCTGGCTGCTGAACACCACACAGCAGCAATTTAACAAAAAACGCCAGCAACTTAGCTGACGTTTTTGGTGGATTATACGTGAAGTTAGGCGATGGATGATAGGTTTGCGTCCAATTCGCCTTTGATAAGTGGTCGATAAATATGTGATAAGTTACGCGCGCGTCTCGCCGTGACCATAGACGATCCATTTTTGTGAGGTCAGACCTTCGAGCCCTACAGGGCCGCGCGCGTGGATTTTGTCGGTTGAGATACCAATCTCAGCACCCAAGCCATACTCAAAACCATCGGCAAAACGGCTAGAAGCATTGATCATCACACTGGCCGAATCAACCTCACGGATAAAGCGCTGCGACTTGGTATAGTTGTCGGTGATGATAACGTCGGTATGATGGCTGCCATGGGTGTTGATATGTTCAATGGCCTCGTCGATACCAGATACCACCTTAACCGCCAAGATAGGGGCCAGATACTCGGTATCCCAGTCCTCGCTAGTGGCTGCTGATAGATGACCTTGCAAGGTCGCATTGTCATTTAAGATGGCTTGTGCCTTATTATCAAGGCGCAGTTGCATGGCGTCATCCGCTTTTATGATGGCTTCGGCAATCTTTGGTAACAGCTCACTTGCGACATGCTCATCGACCAATAGTGTTTCCATGGTATTACAGGTGCCATAACGGTGGGTCTTGGCATTAACACTGACTTTAATCGCCGTTTCGGCATCGGCATCGCTATCGATAAAGGTATGGCAGTTACCATCTAAGTGCTTGATGACCGGTACTTTGGCATCGCGGCTGATGCGCTCGATCAAGCCTTTGCCGCCGCGAGGTACGATGACATCGACGTAGTCTGTCATGGTGATCAGCTCACCGACCGCCGCGCGATCCGTCGTTTGTAAGACCTGCACGCTGTGCTCAGATAGGCCGACCTTTTTTAGTCCTTGTAGGATACATTTGGCCAGTGCTTGATTGGACTCAAAAGCTTCAGAGCCACCGCGCAAGATGATGGCGTTACCTGATTTTAGCGCCAAAGAGGCGGCTTCTAAGGTGACGTTGGGGCGCGACTCATAAATCATACCGACCACACCGAGGGGGACGCGCATTTTGCCTAAATGAATACCAGAGGGGCGGTAGGTCATGTCAGTGACCTCACCGATAGGGTCAGGCAAGGCCGCCACGTCTTTTAGGCCTTGTAACATACCATCGAAGCGCGCGTCGTTTAGCTCAAGGCGATCTAGTAGCGCGGTGTCCAAGTCGTTTTTTTGACCGTTGTCCATATCGATTTTGTTGGCGGCCAAGATGTCTGATTTGGCGTTTTTTAGTGCGTCATGAATCGCCATCAGCGCCGCGTTTTTATCGCCAGTATTGGCTGCCGCGAGGGCACGTGAGGCGGCGCGCGCTTGCTTGCCGACCGTTTGCATATAAGCGGTAACGTCTGTGGTAGTGGTTTGAGTCATAAATATGTCCTTATGGTTATCAGTGTCTGACAGGGCGATCAATGCCATAAATAATAAAAGCGCCTAGCAAGGCAAAAGTTTAACAAATATAGAAGGTTAAATGCTCAGATGGCATTGTGCTATTTAACATAGAGGAGATTGCCTCGATAGTAAAGACGATTTTGTGAACAGCGCCCGCTTGACCGCATCTATTTGTCGACTTTCAGCGGTGTGTCAGGGGCGGTTACATGACAGTTACCTGTTTTTAACACAATTGTGCTGTAACTACTAAGGTAGTCAAACGACATCGTTAGTATAGTGAAGGGTCAAGTAGGGGGCAGCCGAACGCCAATGTCCCTGTTAAATGAATCAATATACTCTGTACTAATGAGGAAGAATGACATGGCTATGCTCTATAAAATGGACAAAAACTGGCTAACTGTTGGATTGGTGGCGGCAGCCTTGACACTCAGCGCTTGTGGCAAAAAAGACGATGCGCCGATGGAGACCGAGCCTGCTGTCGACGCACAAACCACAGTAGAGACCGAGGCGACGGGTGTTGCGACTGCAAAGTCTTCTGATGATGTGGCAGTGGCAACTGCTGATACCAGTGTCGACGACGCAATGGCGGTAGGTGACAATGACGATGTCGCGGTGGCAACTGCTGACGATGCCGAAGTGCTGGATGGTACAGAGAGCTCAGAGCACATCTCGACTTATTAAGCGGTCTGACTAGACAAGATAATTAGATGATAGGTGGTGCCTGATGTTTTTTGCAGATAAGTAGGCATCAAAGCAAGTAGGCGTCAAAGGCGATAAGATAACAGCACGCCGAGCCTGCTAAAGTGATAAAATAGCGCCCAGTGCTGTCGATGCAGACTGGGTTTTTTTATGTGGGTAAAGGGCGGCCAACGTGGTACACGGGCCAAACGCCTAGGTACCTGACATAGATAATATTTGCCTTTTTGCTGCGGAATAAGAGACAATGGCACATTTTTATTCGTGTTTTCACTCATATTTATTGGAAGTCTGCTAAACCATGCTTGATACTGCAAAAAATCCGACTCGGCCTATCGCCTTAGATTTACAAGATATCCATAAAAGCTACGGCTCATTAGCAGTGCTAAAAGGGGTGTCGCTCACCGCCTATGATGGTGATGTTATCTCGATTTTGGGTTCGTCCGGCTCAGGCAAATCTACGTTGCTGCGCTGCATTAACCTATTAGAGAAGCCCAATCAAGGTCGTATATTCATCGGTGATGAAGAGCTGATGCTAAAGCCTGCCAAATCAGGCGAGCTACAAGCGGCAGATCTCAAGCAGTTAGAAAGCTTGCGCGCGCGCGTGGGTTTTGTCTTTCAAAACTTTAACTTGTGGCCGCACAAGACCATTTTGCAAAACATCATCGAAGGCCCGACGCAGGTCCTAAAAATCAAAAAAGACCAAGCCATCAGTGATGCCGAAAAACTGCTCGACAAAGTAGGGCTGCTTGACAAAAAAGACGCCTATCCGGCCAATCTCTCTGGTGGTCAGCGTCAGCGTGTCGCCATCGCCCGCGCGCTTGCCATGCAGCCGCAAGTACTGCTATTTGATGAGCCGACCTCGGCGCTCGATCCTGAGCTGGTCAATGAGGTACTGGCGGTGATGCGCGAGCTGGCAGAAGAAGGGCGTACCATGCTCATTGTCACTCACGAAATGCGCTTTGCTCGCGAAGTCTCAAGTAAGGTGGTGTTTTTACACCAAGGCATCATCGAGGAGATTGGCACGCCTGAGCAAGTATTTGACAATCCTACCTCTGAGCGCGTCAAGGACTTTATGTCCTCTCATCGCCAAAACTAGCCGCATGGCTGCTATGCACTGTATTACAAAACTAAAATAGCATTAAAAAATTAGGATAGCGCGGTCGTTGCTGTCCTAAAGCGAGTTAACTAATTAACTAAGCCTGAAAACCACCTCTATAATAAAATCTAGCGCTTGGTCATGATTTTTAGTCATGGCTATGTGGTCATTAGCATTGATGGTTTATTTCTCAACAATAACAGTCCGTATGTAAAACGTTTGTTTTTGATATTTTACTCAGGTATTATCAGAAGGTTTATAGGCGGCCGTGCATGACGGCTGTCTGTCTATTCTGCTATCTATATTGCTTGTCTGGCAGGGACGTCAGAGAACAAAATATCAGAACCCTATATCAAAAACTCATCAGAATTTAAGGAATGTATGATGTCGAATTCTCGCCTATTGTGGTCGTCGATGACCGTTACTGCAGCGTTGATGCTGAGCGCTTGTAGCCAACCAGCCAATGAAACTGCTGATACCAATGCTGACGCACCGGCAGCAGAAACCGCTGGCAAGACCATTCGTATCGCCACCGAGGGCGCTTACCCTCCTTTTAACTATACCAATGCCGATGGTAGCTTGGGCGGGTTTGATATCGATGTGGCCAATGCGCTATGCGAGCAAATGCAGGCGGATTGTGAAATCGTCGCTCAAGACTGGGACGGTATTATCCCAGGTCTATTGGCACAAAAATACGATGCGGTAATCGCAGGTATGTCTATTACCGCTGAGCGTCAAGAAAAAGTAGACTTTAGCGAGCCATACTTTGCCAACACCATGGTTTGGCTGACCAAAACCGATGGTAGCTTTGATCCGACCTCGGTCGAAAACCTCACGCTCGGCGGTCAGCGCTCGACCACGCCTGGCGCTTATCTACAAGATAACTACGAAGGCAAAGACGGCAACACCGTCCAGTTGTACGACAACTACGACAACGCTTACTTGGACCTAAAATCAGGCCGTAGCGATGCGGTATTGGCCGAAAAAGTCTCAGCCAAATCTTGGCTGGCAGACAATACCGAAGGCTTTGGTATTGTAGGCGACGAAATTGACAATGACGATAATATTGCCATTGCCGTGCGCAAAGGTGACTCACTCAAAGAAGACTTTAACAAAGCCCTGAGCGAAATCCGTAGCAACGGTGAATTGGCGCGTCTTGAGCAGATGAATTTTGGTCAATAAGCTGTCGGGTGTGTCAGCAAACGAATACTGACCCGCCTTATAAACAAACAGTAACCCATAAGTCATGAGTGACAAACGGCTGGTAAATATATTAAGGAATAACCCTATGACAATTTCAATGACTCGCTCTATGAGCAAAAAAACCCTTTGGCTTGCGCCATTAAGCGCGGCCATGCTAATGCTGGCAGGCTGTAACAATAGCTCGGCACCAGCAGACAGCGCCGAGGCAGATGCAGTAGACGCCCCATTAAACATCAAAATCGCTACCGAATCGAGCTACAAGCCTTTTAGCTATACCGATGCTGATGGCAAACTGATCGGCTACGAGATTGAGCTGGTCGATGCCTTATGTGCGCAAATGAAAGCAGAATGTGAAGTCATCTCACAAGACTGGGATGGCTTGATCCCAGGTCTCAATGCACAAAAATTTGATGCCGCCATCGCGGGTATGTCTATCACCCCTGAGCGTAAAGAAGTGGTGGATTTTAGTGACCCTTACTTTCACAGCGGTATCATCTTGATCGGTAAAAAAGGCGATGACCTCGCTATCGATGCGCTAAAAGGCCAGCCGATTGCGTCTCAGCGCTCAACCGTTGCCTCACAGTATCTACAAGATGAGCACAGCGATGCGGATATCAAACTCTATGACACGCAAGACAACGCGTATCTAGACCTTACCTCAGGTCGCGTGCGCGGTATGATGTCTGATAAAGTGACAGGTATTGACTGGCTAAAAACAGAAGCTGGGCAAAACTACGAAGTCAAAGGCAATGAGATCAGCAGCGACGATGATGCGATGGGTATTGCTTTTCGTAAAGGCGATCCGCTAGTAGCGAAGTTTAACAAAGCCTTGTCTGAGCTAAAAGCCAACGGCACCTACGATCAAATCACGGGCAGCTATTTTGGCACCAGCTCAACTGCCGCTGCGCAAAAAGCCATCGCCACAGAAGGTGTGGAAGAAGTGCTGGTCGTTGATGATGGCGATGTCGATGCCAATGCGGTCATCGCTGACCAAGAGCAAGCAGAAGCCGCAACGAACTAATCTTACCGCTCATCGCTATTTGGGCGCATAGGGTCATCTCTGTGACTACTGGCGTAGGGTAGCGATGGGTATTGTTTTTATCACAACTCTCAAGGATGATCATGAATAATCGTTTTGACCACCGCCGCGCCGTCGCCACTGTACTTGCCAAAAGCCCTATCAGCGTACGACGTTGTTTAGCACCGTTTGTCGCGATAAGTGCGCTTGTTACGTTGGTCGGTTGTGGTAATAGTCAAAATGAAACCGCCTCTGATGACCCTCAAGACACAGCCGCCGCCGCGACAGGTGAGGTGCTGCGTATCGGTACCGAAGGTGCTTATGCGCCGTTCAACTATACCAATGCTGATGGCAGCCTTGGCGGGTTTGATGTCGATATCGCCAATGCCATCTGCGCTGACATGCAGATGACGTGTGAGATCATGGCGCAAGACTGGGATGGTATCATTCCAGGACTCAAGGCAGGTAAGTACGATGCCATCGTCGCGGCGATGTCGGTCACACCTGAGCGCGCCAAGCAGGTGGCATTTACCGAGCCATACTTTAGTAATGCGCTGGTGTTTTTGGCCAAAAAAGACAGCAGCTTTGATCCTACCAATAGCAGCGACATCAATGCGCACTCTATCGCCGCTCAGCGCTCGACCATCTCATCGCAGTGGCTGGAGAACGCCTATCCAAAGGCCGATATCAAGCTGTATGATACCTTGAGTAATGCTTTTTTGGATTTGGGCTCAGATCGCGTCGATGCCATGATCTCTGATAAACTGCCAGCGCTAGAGTGGCTCGGCTCGCCATCAGGCAGCAATTATGCGCTCAAAGGCGAGGAGATCGATATCAATGATAACTTTGCGATTGCCGTGCGTCCTAACGATGAAGCCTTGCAAGCCAAAATCAATCAGTCACTGGCCAATCTCAAGGCCAATGGCACTTATGATAAAATCAATGAAAAATACTTTGCCGTGCCTACCAGTGCAGCGGCAACGCCAGCAGTAGATGACGCAGCGCAGTAAGCTTGTCGCCACATGCTTGGTAAAACCACAGGTCTGCTGAGATATTTTATGGCGTGGTTGTCTTTATAAGGTCATTATAAAGTCATTATAAAGTCATTAGCTATTAATTAGTCAGCACAAGGACATTGCCATTGGATTGCCAGTGGCGATGTCTTTTTTGTTTTGGGCAAATCGGTGCGTGATGGCTACAAAGAAGGGTCGACTTTTATCAAATCTATCTGATTTGTTTGCTATTTATCCTGATAAGTGTCTATTTAGGCAACGCTTTTACGTCTGAGTGTTAACATAGCGGCGAGCGAATATGATAAAATCAGCGCTCATTTCTACTGTGTCAATTACCGTCGCCATAGTCGTATGAATATCACGTCACTCTATGACGCAAAAAACCGCCCGTCTATGCGGTTTTTTATACGACTATCAGCCGCGCTCAGCTATTGATGCTGATTCTTTTAACTCATATTTTGCAACTTGCTAATATAAAGAGACTGAGTGGATAATTGTGTTTGATTTACAAGGATTTGGCGCGCTTTTATTAAGCGGCGCTACCGTCACCATAAAGCTTGCGTTGACTAGCCTAGTCATCGGCATGGCTTTGGGCTTGCTCGGCGCGACAGCAAAGATGTCCAATATCTGGGTGCTGCGTAAGCTGGCGACTGTCTATACTGCCACGATGCGCGGCATACCTGAGCTGTTGTTGGTGCTGTTTATTTATTATGGCGGCTCCATACTGCTGATGAGCATCCTCAAAAAATTTGGCTATAACGATTATATCGAGATTAGCGCGTTTTGGGGCGGGGTCATGGCGCTCTCGATTGCTTTTGGTGCTTATGCGACCGAAATTTTTCGCATGTCGATTCAAGAGATTCCAGTCGGGCAACGCGAGGCCGCGCAAGCGATTGGTATGCGTCCGCTGCAGACTTTTTATCGTATCACTTTGCCGCAAGTGTGGCAGATTGCCTTGCCAGGTTTGGGCAATTTGTTTTTGGTACTGCTCAAAGACACAGCGCTGGTCTCAGTTGTGGGTCTCAAGGATATCATGTATCAGTCCTCGCGGGCCGCGCAGTCGACACAGCAGCCATTTACGTTTTATATGGCGGCGGCCATTATTTATTTGGGTCTGACCATGTTGATTACCGGTTTTATGATGTGGCTTGAGTGGCGTGCCAATCCAGCGGCGCGCTACGCCAAAAAAATCAGCCGTCAGTCAACACAACGTCAATCGACCATAGGGTAGAGGAGAGAGACTATGGATTGGAATTGGCAGGTCATCTTTGACCATATCCCTGATTTGATGGGTGGTGCGGTGCTGACCGTACAGCTGGTGGTGGTATCAGGTATTATCGGATTGTTTTTTGGTCTGATTTTAGCGCTGTTACGCCTATCGAAAAATTGGGCGATACAGGTATTACCGTTTTTATATATTTTCTTTTTCCGTGGCACGCCGCTGCTGGTACAGATATTTTTGATTTATTATGGTCTGGGTCAGTTTGAGGCGGTGCGCGACTCGTTTTTATGGGAGCCGGTACTCAGTCAAGCTTACTGGTGTGCGATCATCGCCTTTACCATGAATACCAGTGCGTATTTGGCAGAGATCATTCGCGGTGCGATTCAGGCCATTCCCGTAGGCGAGCTAGAAGCTGCGGATGCGCTGGGCATGTCGAAGTGGCAAAAGCTGACCCGCGTGACACTGCCGCGCGCCTTTGGTATCGTCATCCCTGCTTATAGTAATGAAGTCATCTTTATGCTAAAAGGTAGTGCGCTGGCCTCGACCATCGCTTTGATGGACATCACAGGGGTGGCGCGGACGATCAGTGCGCGAACCTATACCTTGATGGAGCTGTTTTTTGCAGCAGGTGTCATTTATCTGCTATTGTCGTGGGTGATCTTGTTTAGCTTTAGAATGTTTGAAAAACGTATGAATCGCCATGCCAGCTATGTACCACCCGATGTGGCAACCAATACCATCCCTTAAGGATATCAGTCAGCATCGCCACTTTTGATGTTTGTGAATAACTTGCTATGAGAGCCGAGTATGAGTCAATCGCCCCATATGTCGCTGGTCAATGCCATCGCCGCCAATGCCAATAATGATGAGAGCATGACCGATGCCAATCAAAGCTTGCGTGCGCCGATTGGTAAAGTGGTTTGTGTCGGTCGCAATTACGCCGCGCATGCTCGGGAGCTGGGCAATGAGGTACCTACCTCGCCGATGCTGTTTATGAAGCCCGCCTCTTCGGTGGTATCTATCCGCCAAGGTGTGGTCCGTCCAGATCCGGCAGTATTTGGTGACACGCACTATGAGACCGAGCTGTGTATCCAGCTGGCAACGGACTTATCTGCTGCGACGATGGAGGAAGCAACGCAAGCCATCGGTGCGGTGACGGTGGGGCTGGATCTGACTTTGCGCGATTTGCAATCTGAGCTAAAAGCAAAAGGCCATCCATGGGAGCGCGCCAAATGCTTCGATGGCGCTTGTGTGCTGGCTGACTGGCTCGATCCCCAAGCGTTTGGCGACTTTCGCAATGTCACCTATCAGCTGTATATCAATGATAGCCTCAAGCAAGACGGCGATACTGCTTTGATGCTGTTTCCGGTATATGAGCTGCTGGTCAATATCAGTCATGCCTTTAGCTTACAGGCAGGCGATGTGATTATGACGGGTACGCCAAGTGGTGTTGGGGTGTTACATGCTGGTGATACGCTGACCCTAAAGCTTGGCGCGCATGAGTGGCAGGCAGAAGTACACTAGGACATTGCCTAGCTAGTGCGTACTTTATCTAATGAGATTGTCTAAAAAATCCCAAGTGACCGCTTGGGATTTTTTATTGGCGCTGTTTTTTATGAAAACGACTTTTGTGGGATTGGTTTTTATAAGAGTGTTTTAGGAAGCTATTTGATGAGCATGGTTGACGCTTATCTCTGTAACAATCTAGCAGCCTTTGGTGGGCCGCTGAGTGATAGATTGAGCGGTTATTGTCAACGTACTGTCATAAATGCTCGGTAGACTTGTGCGTAACTTATATCGTTGTGGTGGATTTGATAAAGCCGCAACCCATCCTTTACGCCACTCTAGCCAAATAGCAAGGTGACTGAACATGACGTTATTGAACAAACCGCTCGCTCATGAAGCCGTAGAAGACTCAAACACGAGCAATAATATCGAATTTCAAACCATCATCAATCGCCGTATGCATCGCCGCCATATCTTAAAAGGCGGTACAGGGCTGACTGCGGCAGCGTTTTTTGGGGCGCTGCCTTTGGTTGGCTGTAGTGACGACGATGACGACAGCCCATCTCGCCTGCCCAGCGACGATGACCAAGCCGCCATCCCAGCACAAGGGAATCTCAAACGTCCCGATACCCTAAAATTCACTGCAGTGGCGCATTCGACAGCCGATACCATGAGTGTGGCGGAAGGCTATCAGGCAGAGATGATATTGCCACTAGGGACACCGCTGATGTCTGGTATCGCCGACTGGAAGGACAACCGTGAGCAGTCCGCTGAGTCGTTTGAGTGGCGCATGGGCGACAACCATGATGGCATGTGGTTTTTTGGCAAAAAAGGCAATGCCTACGATGCCAAAGCCTCTAAAAACGGCCTGCTGGTCATGAACCATGAGTATGTCAATAGCAGCGAGCTTAGCCCATTTGGTTATCATGTCATCTCGGATAACAATGCGGCACCCATTTATCAAAACCGTCGTCTGGCCAGTGACGTGCGCCGCGAGGTCAACTGCCACGGGGTCGCTGTCGTTGAGATGACGCGCCGTGCCGATGGGATGGGTTATGAGATGGTCAAGGATTCAAAATACAATCGCCGTATCACCAGCAGTACGCCCGCCCAGCTGACGGGTCCTGTGGCAGGCTCTGATTTGGTCAAGACAAAGTTTGATCCAACAGGGTTTCAGACGCGCGGCATCAATAACAACTGCGGCGCAGGACTGTCGCCGTGGGGTACCTACCTGACGACAGAAGAAAATTTCTTGGGCGTATTTGCGCGTGGTCAAGACGCCGAGCAGCTAAGCGCAAGTCATAACTACGGGCGTGAGCGCTATGGGGCCAGCGAAAACTTCCCTGGCTGGGAGTATTTGTGGCATACGCCTTATGCCAAAGATGAAACCATAGCTGATGAGTTTGTCCGCTGGGATATGACCGCGACAGGCGCTGATGCTACTGAGGATTATCGCAATGGCTTTAATACCTTTGGTTATATCACCGAAATCGATCCTTTTGATCGGCACTCAGCACCGCAAAAACGTACGGCACTCGGTCGTTTTGCACACGAAAACTGTGCGTATGCGCCCGTCGAGTCAGGTAAACCTGTGGTGTTTTATATGGGGGATGATGCGCGCGGCGAGTATATTTATAAGTTTGTCTCAAAGGCTCGATGGTCCAATGCAGATATCGGCGGCGGCCTCAAAGCTGGCGACAAATACCTAAATGAAGGCACGCTGTATGTGGCGGTGTTTCACGAAGACGGTCGCGGCGAGTGGCGGCCACTGGTCCATGGACAAAATGGACTTGATGCGACCAATGCTGAGCTGCCCTTTGCTGGGCAAGATGAGGTGTTGGTCTTTGCGCGCGCTGCCGCCGATGCCTTGGGTGCGACCAAGATGGATCGACCAGAGTGGGTGTCGGTGAGCCCCATGACAGGCGAGGTGTATGTGACGTTGACCAACAACAAATATCGCGGCGAGCGTGAGGATCAGCCTCTCTCAGCAGCCAACCCGCGCAGCTACGAAGCGCGCGGCAAATCCCGCGGAAATGATAATGGTCATATCATTCGCTGGGCCGAAGCAGGCGGTGACCATGCGGCGACTCGCTTTGAGTGGGATATTTACTTATTTGCCGCGCCCAGTGAGCTGGCGGCAGAAAACTTATCGCAATTAAACAAAAACAATGACTTGTCATCGCCCGATGGCCTGTACTTTGATCCGCGCGGGGTATTATGGATTCAGACCGATGATGGCGCGTATACCGATACCAGCAGTTGTATGCTATTGGCCGCGTTGCCTGGTCAGGTCAATGATGGCGCGCCGATCACCACATCTGCAGGCCAGCAAACCCGCGTCGGAATGACTGCTAGTGATGATAATATCAAACGTTTTTTTGTCGGTCCTGAAGGCTGTGAGGTGACAGGCATCACTATGACGCCAGATTTTAAAACGTTATTTATCAACATTCAGCATCCTGGCAACACGTGGGGCGCGGTGGCTGGAGGTAGTACGCCGCGCTCGGCCACCGTGATGATTACGCGCGAAGATGGCGATGTCATATTGGCAGAGTCATTTACTTAGAGCGCTTGGGTGACTCGGCTGCGGTAGTGAAGTGGCTGCGATGGTAAAACGGCGGCACGGTGATTACAGATACGGATAGTGATGTTAGCTAAAACCGCAAGCGCTGGCTTGGGGTTTTTTTCTGTAAGTAGCGGCAGATGTCACGACGTTTTATCATAAAGCGGCTACCGGTTACATCATTTTTTTCTATTTCAAGCGTTTACAGGCTAGTATATAACTATCTTTTGACCAAATGTGTCCATTTCATAAATGCACTAACGAGTAACACTATGGACAGTGTAGAGACTATTTATAAAGACAGCTTGAGGCCTGATAGCGAAGATGAAGCAGGTCATGAGCTGGCCGCGCATTTTGCCTCAGAGACTGCTACCGCAGACCACACAGTAGCGCCGCATCGCGACCTGTATGAGCAAATCGATCAGCTAGCCGCCATCGATATCGACGAAATCATCAAACTGCAAGCCGATGATGCCAATGCCGTGACGACACATCCTGTGCTGTATGCCGATTTTTTTGAAGGGCTTGCGCAGCTGGCGACGATGGGCGTGGTGGAGGTGACAGAGATTGTGGAAGCCATTCACCGCGAGGTGATTTTACGCCCTTTGGGACGGTTTAATGAAAACCACCTTAATAATTGGCAACGGGGTATCACGGGGCGTATATATGGCACCATACGCCAAGTCATGCTACTGGTGGGCAACAATCTGGCCGCGGTGCTGCGTATCTACAAAACCATGATGCGCCAAAAAAACACTCAGCCGTTGCCCGACACCCTAAAAAAACTGGTCAATGTGCTAAACGGCGTGATGGGTGATCATCTGGTCAATCATAAAAACGCGCTTGCCATACCGATGCAGCTCTATGATGGTAATGGTGATACGCAGTTAGCGCCGCTCTCAGGGCGAGTGGTGATCTTATGTCATGGCTTATGTATGAGTCATCTCAGTTGGCAGTCCGCAGAAGGCAATCATCTGGGGGAGGCCATCGCGCGCAGTCAGCCCGAAGCGACAGTACTGTACCTTGATTATAATACGGGGCGGCGTATCTCGCGCAGTGGCCGTAAGCTGTGCCAGCTACTACAAGACTTGATCGAGCAGCATCCCAATATCAGTCAGATCGATCTGGTCGGTCACAGTATGGGCGGCTTGGTCGCTCGCAGTGCGCTGTTTTATGGCGAGCAAGACCATCTGGCTTGGGTCAAGCGGGCCGGCAACCTCATCACCCTCGGCTCACCGCACCACGGCGCGGTGCTAGAGCGTATCGGTCATCATGTACAAGACATCATCGCCAAGCTGCCGTTTGCAGGCTCGCTTGCCAAGTTGGGCGAGATGCGCAGCGCGGGTATCATTGATCTGCGCCACGGTAGTATTCGCGATGCAGACTGGCGGGCGCTGGAGGGTCGTAGTGTGCTGCCGCAAGACTTTCGGCATCCTGCGCGCTTGCCAAGTGGTATCAAGACGTATTTTGTCGCCAGCGCATTGGTCGAGACCCATTATGACTCGAGAATGACGCACCTGCTGGGTGATGGTCTGGTCTCTGTCGCCTCAGCGCTTGGAGAAGATGATGCCGAACATGCTTTGTTTGTCCCTGACGGGCATAAAGCATTGTTTTATGGCGTCAGTCATATGAATCTGATTCATAGTAGACGGGTGCGCGAGCAAGTAGTGGCGTGGCTGTTAGATAATGGCCGCAGTGACTACGCCGAGCAGCCGCGGATATATTCTTATCCCAAAAGTCTGGGACTGATGGTATAAAGGTAGGTTAGGCTAGATTGCCTTTGCTAAGCACAGCATCATAAAAAAGCCCTCACACTTTATGTTGAGGGCCTTTTATTGAGAGGTGCTTTACCAGATACTGCCTATTTAGCAAAGATAGCGGTCACATCGTCTTTATCGAACGGATAGATCTCACCGCAAAAACCGCAGTCCATCTCAAACGTCCCGCCTTGCTCTTCGACGATATCTAACGCTTCTGCTTCACCGATTTGCTCGATGGCCATCTCGCATTTTTCGCGTGAGCAAGTACAGCCAAATGATAACGCCACAGGCTCAGGTGCCACGATATTTTCTTCATGATACAAGCGGTATAAAATCTCGCTGGTATCGAGTGTGGTCAGCTCTTCTGCTTTTAGCGTACGCGTGAGGACGTTTAAGCGCGGCCATAGGTCGTCATCGATGCCGGCGTCTTGGTTTTGCTCGACTTCGTAGGTTTCCTCAGCGGTACGTGGCAACATTTGTACCAAGATACCCCCAGCTTGTAGGCCGTCTGATGCTAAGTTGATCAGCGTTGGAATCTGCGCGGACTGCTTTTGGTAATGCGCCAAGCAGTCTGCCAAATTGTCATGACTACGCTCGACGATACCTTGGTAAGAGTCGCCGCCGTCAGGCTGGATATTGATAAACAATACGCCTTGACCCATCGCGCCAAGCTCGGCAAAAGCGTCTTTGGCTGTGGTCATGCTCTCCCACGCTTGTGCTTGCGCGTCGGTGTCGGCCTTCCAGCTGGCAAGCGCACGGATGATGCCGTCTTGGTCACACTCCGCCATCGCCCAATTGAGCAGGCTCTCAGGGTCTGAGGACTGCAGCTGGATAGACAAACGACCGTTGATTTTGACAGTGCTGATCAGCAAGCTTGCCGCCGTCATCATCTCACCCAATAAGCGTTTGATCGCTTCAGGATAGGGCTTTTGGGCAATCGTGGTCGCATAGCTGCGCGATAGACGCACCACATCACCGCGTACAGGCGAGTCTTCAATAAAAAAGCGCTGGCGAATGTCGTTGTAGCTGGTGGTTTGGGTGTCAGTATTTGGTGCTTGAGTATCTTGAGTCATAACTGGCTTATGTCATTGAGAAGTTGCTAACTTTATGGGGATTGTTGCGTATTTATCAATCTTATCAATTACCCTTGATGGCTGCCGCAGGCTAGATGGGTAATCGCCAAAAACCATCATTCTATATTTTGCGCAAAAAAGTTTACCGCCCGTTGCAATTTTGTTGTACAGTAACATTAAGTTGCATTGTGATAAACAATAGCAACAACGACAAGGATGCATGACAACCAGTCAGTCGATAGGGGGTGTTTTATAAACCCTTTATCGTCCAAGCACTCGTTTAATTTAGTGATAATGTGATAAAAAGGATGTATCTCATGAGCTATCTATCTTCCAAACCTTTCTCTAAGAGCTTGACCCTAGCGGCCTTTATGGCGTTTGGCCTCGCTGGGTGTAATAACAGCAACCAAGCGACCAATGAGGCAGCGCCTGTCGATGAGGCGAGCACCGCGACCAGCGCAGCAAACGGCACGCTACAAAAAATCAAAGACTCAGGCACCATCGTGGTCGGTCACCGTGACTCTTCTATTCCTTTTTCTTATATCGCGGACGACCCAAATCAGCCGATAGGCTATGCCCACGACCTAGAGATGAAAGTCGTCGAGGCCGTCAAACAAAGGCTCAATATGCCTGATCTTAATGTCCGCTATAACCTTATTACCTCGCAGACGCGTATTCCCTTGGTACAAAACGGTACTGTGGACTTTGAGTGTGGCTCAACCACCAACAACGAAGAGCGCCAAAAGCAAGTGGCCTTCTCCAATGGCTTTTTTGAGATTGGGACGCGTCTGTTGACCAAAAAAGACTCCGGTATCAATGACTTTGCCGACTTAAAAGGCAAGACGCTAGTCACCACCGCTGGCACGACATCAGAGCGCTATATCCGTCAATATAATGACGACAATCAGATGGACACCAACATCATCTCAGCAAAAGATCATGGCGAGGCGTTCTTGATGTTAGAAAACGGCCGCGCTGACGCCTTTATGATGGATGATGTGCTGCTCGCTGGTGAAAAAGCCAAAGCCAAAAACCCAGATGAATGGGTCATCGTCGGTGAGCCGCAATCGTTTGAGATCTATGGCTGTATGATGCGTAAAGACGACCCTGAGTTTAAAGCGGTGGTCGATGAAGCCTTGGCCAATGTCTTTAGCTCAGGCGAGATCAATAGCATTTATGATAAGTGGTTCTTGAACCCAATCCCGCCAAAAAACGTCAATCTCAACTTTGAGATGTCTGACAATCTAAAGGCATTGATTGCCAACCCGCACGATGGTGCGCAGCCAAAAGCGGCGCCAGCACAGTAATCGTTGTCCCAAACCCTAGCTGGCCTATGCGTACGTCATGTGTTGTTTGACGCATAGGCTTTTTTATCGCTGCTTGGAGAGACAACCATGAATTATAGCTGGAACTGGGGTGTACTGTTTGAGCAGACCGGTATCGGTAGCGAGCTGTATATCCATTGGATGATTACTGGTCTTGGCTGGCTGCTACTGATTGGCAGTATCGCTTGGGCCATCGCCATGATCGTCGGCACCATCTTAGGCATCATGCGCACGTTGCCGAGCAAGACGGCGCAAGCGATTGGTACCGCTTACGTGACGTTTTTTCGTAATATACCATTACTCGTACAGCTGTTTTTTTGGTTTTATATCGCCCCTGGTTGGCTGACACCGACGATACAAGAATGGTGGTATAAAGACCTGTCGCCCAATACCTCAGCCATGCTCTCGGCGAGTATCGGTTTGGGGCTGTTTACTGCCGCCCGTATCGTCGAGCAGGTACGCACGGGTATCGAGTCGCTACCAGATGGCCAAGTCAACGCCGCCTATGCGCTTGGCTTTAGCATCCCGCAAGTCTACAAAGAAGTCCTACTGCCGCAAGCCTTTCGTATCATCTTGCCGCCGCTCAGCTCTGAGCTGACCAACTGTTTTAAAAACGCCTCAGTCGCCTCGCTCGTTGGGGTGATGGAGCTGATTAGCCAAACCAAAACCATCAGTGAATACACGCAAAACAGCATTGAGATCTATACCTACGCGACGATTATCTACTTGGTATTTAACTTGTCCTTAATCGCGATAATGGGACTGATCGAGCGCAAACTGCGCGTGCCTGGGCTGATTGCAGGAGGTCAAAAATGAATATGATGACTGAGCTTGCCACCGCCTATCCCGGGTTGATGGGCGGCATGCTGACCACGCTTAAGGTGTTGTTTTTGGCGATTTTGGGCGGTATCAGTTTGGGGACGGTACTGGCGCTGATGCGTTTATCGGGTATCAAAGTGCTTGAGATACCAGCAAAATTGTATGTGAATTATTTTCGCTCAGTGCCCTTGCTGCTGGTGCTTTTGTGGTTTTATTTTGCCGTGCCGATGATTTATTTTTGGATCGCGGGTAAATATCTACAGCTCGATGCGGCGTTTGCCTCTTGTGTGGTGGCCTTTATGATGTTTGAGGCGGCGTATTTTTCTGAGGTGGTGCGTGCTGGCATTCAATCGATCGGCAGCGGGCAGGTCAATGCCGCCAAAGCGCTGGGCATGACTTATGGGCAGACCATGCGTTTGGTTATCTTGCCGCAAGCCTTTCGCAAAATGCTGCCGCTGATTTTGCAGCAGTGTATTATTTTATTCCAAGATACGACGTTGGTGTTTGCCATTGGTTTGACGGATTTTTTCCGCGCAGCCTACGTGCGCGGTGAGCTGATGGGGCTTCTGACGCCTTATATCTTGGGCGCTGGTGCGATTTATTTTGTCATTAGCTTAAGTGCGTCTATGGGCGTGCAGCAGCTACAAAAGCGTTTGCGGTTCTGACATACCCTAGACTGCGCGGTCGCGGTTGAAGAGATTTTTAAACAATGATTATCAAGATAATGTGGTTAGGAGCCAGTAATGAACAATGCTGATACATATGTAAATGCCTTTGGCGGGCTGGTCACCAATAATGGTCATGCCAGTGATGAGATGGTCATTGAGATGGCAAATGTCAGTAAGTGGTATGGCGACTTTCAAGTGCTGACTGACTGCACCGCCCATGTACACAAAGGCGATGTCGTCGTGGTTTGCGGGCCATCGGGTAGTGGCAAATCAACGCTGATTAAGACGGTCAACGGGCTTGAGCCTTTTCAACAAGGCGAGATTATGGTCAATGGTGTCTCTGTTGGTGCGGCCAAAACCAACTTGCCCAAGCTACGTAGCCGTGTCGGTATGGTGTTTCAGCATTTTGAGTTGTTTCCGCATTTGACCATTATCGACAATTTAACCGTCGCGCAAATCAAGGTGCTGGGCCGTAAAGAGTCTGAGGCTAAACAAAAAGCCATGGCTTATCTAGATCGCGTGGGGCTGAGTGCACAGGCACCAAAATACCCCGCCGAGCTATCAGGTGGTCAGCAGCAGCGCGTGGCGATTGCCCGTGCATTGGCGATGGACCCTGTGGCGATGCTGTTTGATGAGCCAACCTCGGCGCTTGATCCTGAGATGATTCAAGAGGTGCTTGATGTGATGGTCGAGCTGACTCGCGATGGCATGACCATGATGTGTGTGACCCATGAGATGGGTTTTGCCAGTCAGGTCGCCAATCGCATTATCTTTATGGATGAAGGTCATATCGTCGAAAACTGTAGCAAAAATGAGTTTTTTGAAGGGGCAAAAAGTGAGCGCGCCCAGCTGTTTTTGTCCAAGATTTTAAATCATTAATAGCAACGTTTTTGCTGCTACTTTAGCGCCTTGATGTAGAGACTGTTCAATGAGTTCTAAGCATTTGCCAAAAAGCGTCTATGAATTTAGGCGCTTTTTTTTGGTTTTTTTGGCTATAACGATCCAGTAGCGGGGGGGATAAGCAAGTAGATGAGTGCATGACTGTTTACTGCTACAATAGCGCTCAAGATACCGACAATGAAAAGTTTATACATTATATTGGAGCTATTATGAGCATAGAAAATGCCGACACCCTCGCAAACTCAACAAACCCCGCCAATGCTAAAAACCCTTTACATACTGAAAACCCCGCACCAGCGAAAAACCATGCGTCAGCGGAAAACCATGCGTCAGCGGAAAACAAGGGCATCGTCGTCGTTGGTGCCGGCTTGGCAGGTTGGCACGTCATCGATGCCATTCGAGCAAAAGACAAAGACATCGCCATCACTCTCATCACAGCGGATAATGGCGATCGTTATCATAAGCCAATGCTGACAATGGCTATCAGCCAAAACAAGCGGGCGGCAGACTTGGTACGCGCAACTGGCGCTGACGCTGCCAAAGCGGCAAACGTCAATCTACTGGCCAACACGCAGGTCACGGATGTTGATGCTACTACGCAGCAGTTGCAGCTGGTCTCTGCCCTGCGCTCTGACCCCGTTTATACCAATTATGCCACCATCAGCTATGACAAGTTGGTGCTGGCGATGGGCGCGCAGCCGATTTTTCCAAAGAGCCTGCCGGAGGATTTGGTGTGGCATGTCAATCATATTGAGCGCTTTGGGCAGCTACAAGAAAAGCTGGCAGCAGGCAGTCAGCATGTCGCCATCGTTGGCGCTGGTATGGTGGGGACAGAAATCGCCGAAGATTTACTCAAAGCTGGACATGAAGTCACCTTGATTGATTTAAATGACGCGCCTTTATCACAAATGCTACCAGCAAAAGCGGCCGCTCGTATCGCGGCGGCGGTCCAGTCCCAAGGTATTCACTTTTTGGGTGGTTATCAAGTATCGGGTGTCACGCGTCAGGAGGACGGCAAGCTACAAGTCCGCTATGCGCCAGTGGCAGACAGTGCTGGCAGCGCGGCCGCTCAGTCCTCCGAGCCTTTGGTCGTCGATCATGTGATTGCCAGTACTGGCCTCACGGTTGATGCCAGACTGCCCACTGCGGCAGGGGTAGAGTTCGATCGCCGGACTGGTATCGTGGTGGATGCCACCACCTTACGTACGCAAGCGTCAAATATCTATGCCATCGGTGATTGTATGTCTATCAATGGCGTTGCCTGCCGTTATGTTGCCCCGCTGCGTGCGCAGGCGGCGACCATTGCCGATGATATCTTAGGGATGGCACATGACGGCTACGATCATAAACCGCCAATGATTCGCCTAAAAAATAAAGCCATCTCTGTCATGGCCACTGGCGTACCACAAGCGACAGGCAATTGGCAGGTAAAGACTGACACGGATGACGAATTAATCATGGAATTGCTAGATGATAACAATGACGTCAGTGCGACAGTAACGATTAAAGCGCCGCCAATGGTTAAATCTTAATCACCGCTTCATCGCTGCAAGTTTAACTTTTAGCTTTAGGGCGTGTTGAACATTCAACCATGGCACTGACAGAGACTATTTGTGAATGTTCAACACGCCCTAATTTCTAGTTTTAATTTTCTCAAAAGCCAGCTGTGTAACAAATACGTAGCTGGCTTTTTTGCCGACAATAATCGCGGGTTTTTATGCTATCTTTTACTGGGATAATATTTTTAGCGGTTAATTTAAATGATACATAATGTATTACTATTATTGACAGTTTCGTTTTAGGCGGTATAGTAGTGAATCATATATGATAGATACTCAAGGAAGAAAAATTGGCCCACGGGCGGTTTTTGAGTAGAATAAAAAGCACAACGAAAGGACTCGTTATGACGCAACCTACTGCATTTGACCACATATTAAGCAACATCCCTACCGTAAATATGGGCGCGCGCTCGGCGAATGCGCCACTGACCCAAAGCTATGACAAAGGCCCTGATGTGCCGCTGATTGAGGCGACCATCGGCGACTTTTTTGATGCCATTGTTTCCAAATATCCAGAGCGTGAAGCGCTGGTCGTCCGTCATCAAAACATCCGCTGGACGTACCGCGAATTGCAGCAACATGTCAACCAGCTGGCCAGCAGTATGATCGAGATGGGACTGGAGATTGGCGATCGCATCGGTATCTGGTCGCACAACAACGCCGAATGGCTACTTATGCAGCTTGCCACGGCCAAAGTCGGCGTGATCCTCGTCAATATCAACCCGGCCTATCGTACTTTTGAGCTGCAATATGCGCTCAATAAACTTGGCTGCTCAGCACTCGTGCTCATGCGCCATTTCAAGAGCAGCGACTACGCTGGCCTTATCCGTGAGCTGTGCCCTGAGATTTATCATAAAGACTACACCCAGCTGGATTTGGTCGAGATTCCAACCATCGAGCGTATCATTTGGATTGATGAGCCAGACTCTGACGAAACGTTTGGGTTTATGCAAAAATTCTCTGACTGGATGGCGGAAGGCGATGCCAACGATCCGCGCGTGGCCGAGCGTCAAGCACAGCTAAAAAACACAGACGCTATTAACGTTCAGTTCACCAGTGGCACAACTGGGACGCCAAAAGGCGCGACCTTAAGCCATCGCAATATCCTCAATAATGGCTACTTCATCGGTGAGGCGATGAACCTTACCTTCGAGGATAGACTGTGTATTCCTGTGCCGCTATATCACTGTTTTGGTATGGTGCTCGGCAATTTGGCCATTTTGACGCATGGTGGTTGTATCGTCTATCCAAACGATGGTTTTGAGCCATTAAGTGTCCTGCAAGCGGTCGAAGAAGAAAAATGTACGGGGCTGCATGGCGTACCAACGATGTTTATCGCCGAGCTTGACCATCCTGAGTTTGAAAACTTTGATTTATCGACCTTGCGTACAGGCATTATGGCCGGCTCCAGCTGCCCGATTGAGGTCATGCGCCGCGTCATTGATAAGATGCATATGAAAGAGGTGACCATCGCTTATGGCATGACCGAGACCAGCCCAGTCTCTTGCCAGACCAACGAGCACACGCCGCTTGAGAAACAAGTCTCGACCGTTGGCTTGGTACAGCCTGCGCTTGAGGTAAAAGTTGTCGATACCGAGACGGGTGAGATCGTGCCGTTAGGGGAGACAGGAGAGCTGCTCACACGCGGCTACTCGGTGATGAAAGGCTATTGGGGCAGCCGCTTTAAAACCCGTGAAGCGATCCAAGATGGCTGGATGCATACTGGCGATTTGGCTACCATGGATGAGGACGGCTATGTCAAAATCGTCGGTCGTAGTAAAGACATGGTCATCCGCGGCGGCGAAAACATCTATCCGGTTGAGATTGAGAACTACTTATATCGCCATCCCAAGATTCGCGATGTACAAATCGTTGGCGTACCAGATAAGCGGTATGGTGAAGTGCTGGCCGCTTGGATTATTCCCAAAGAGCCGGGGTGCTTGAGTGAAGACGACGTGCGCCAGTTTTGTAGTGAGCACATTGCTCATTATAAGGTACCGACTTATTATCGGTTTGTTGAAGAGTATCCGATGACCATCACTGGTAAAATTCAAAAGTATAAGATTATCGAGCAGATGAAAGCAGAACTGGGTTTAGACTAAGCGCACTTCTCGGGTACAGAACATCCACGACACCGGTGAGTGATACAAAAGACAAATGGCTACCAACCTATCGGCTAGCAGTCGTATGACCAGCAGTCACTATAGACCATATAATCAATCACTTGCACTTACGCAGCAAAGAAAAGGGATATCATGAGCACTATCATAACCAGTAAACTGAGTCCAAACGCCAGCGATTTTCAGCAAAACCGTGCCGCCATGCAAGAGATGGTCGATGACTTATATGTACACCTGCGTAAAGTCGCTCAGGGCGGCTCAGAGCGGGCGCGAGCCAAGCATTTAGCGCGTGGTAAGCTGTTGCCACGTGAGCGAGTCGAGCGTTTGCTGGATGTCGGCACCCCGTTTTTAGAGGTCGCTCCGATGGCCGCGCACGACATGTATGGCGAAGAGATACCCGCCGCGGGTGTGATTGCCGGTATTGGCCGTATCAATGGTACTGAGTGTATGATTGTCTGTAATGATGCCACGGTAAAAGGCGGTACCTATTATCCAATGACAGTCAAAAAGCACTTGCGCGCGCAAGAGATTGCGCAAGAAAACAATCTGCCTTGCGTGTATTTGGTGGACTCAGGCGGTGCAAACTTGCCCAACCAAGATGACGTATTCCCAGACAAAGAGCACTTTGGTCGTATCTTCTTTAATCAGGCCAATATGAGTGCGGCGGGTATCCCGCAGATTGCGGTGGTTATGGGTAGCTGTACGGCAGGCGGCGCGTATGTACCGGCGATGAGCGATGAATCCATCATCGTCAAAGAGCAAGGCACCATCTTTTTGGGTGGGCCGCCATTAGTAAAAGCAGCAACGGGCGAAGAGGTCAGCGCCGAGGATTTGGGCGGTGGTGATGTACATACCCGTCTGTCAGGAGTCGTCGATCATCTGGCACAAAGCGACACGCATGCGCTATCGATTGCGCGTGATATCGTCAGTCATCTTAACCGTCCTGCCAAGCAAATTCCCAATCAAATCAAACCGCGTCCACCGCGCTACGATGCCAAAGAATTATACGGCATCATTCCGACCGATAAGCGTCAGCCCTTTGATATCAAAGAAATCATCGCTCGCATCGTCGATGACAGTGCCTTTGATGAGTTTAAAGCGCGCTTTGGCAACACGCTGGTCTGCGGCTTTGCTCATATCGAGGGCATGCCAGTTGGCATTATCGCCAATAACGGCATCTTATTTAGTGAGTCGGCACAAAAGGGCACGCACTTTATCGAGCTGTGCTGCAAGCGTAAAATCCCGCTGGTGTTTTTACAAAACATCACCGGCTTTATGGTCGGCCGTAAATACGAAAACGAAGGCATCGCCCGTCATGGTGCCAAAATGGTGATGGCGGTGGCCAACGCCAAAGTACCGAAGTTTACCGTCATCGTCGGTGGCTCATTCGGTGCCGGTAACTACGGTATGTGTGGCCGCGCTTATAGTCCGCGCTTTTTATGGATGTGGCCAAATGCGCGTATCTCAGTGATGGGCGGTGAGCAAGCGGCCTCGGTCTTGGCAACCGTTAAGCGCGACAACTTCGAGCGTAAGGGCGAGACATGGAGTAGCGAGGACGAAGCGGCCTTTAAAGCACCGATTCGAGATATGTACGAAGCGCAAGGCCATCCGTATTATGCCACCGCGCGTCTCTGGGATGATGGGGTGATTGATCCTGCTGATACGCGTCAAGTGCTGGCATTGGGGCTAAGCGCCGCCTATAACGCGCCGATTGAAGAGACGAAGTTTGGGGTCTTTAGAATGTAGATTGGTACCATATTTTCGATGAGAAAATGCTTTGGTTTAAAATAAAAACTGGGTTACTAAGGCCGAGAACATTACGCAAAAATATCCGTAAAAAAAGACATGAAAAAGTTACCACAAAATATTGAGATAACGCTATATGAAGAATTATAAAAGCCTATTGGTTGATATCGAACAGCACGTGGCGACGGTGACGCTAAACCGTCCTGAGATACGTAATGCCTTTAACGATGAAATGATTGCTGAGCTGACGGAAGTTTTCACCATGCTTGGCACTGATGATAATGTGCGAGTCATCGTGCTAGCAGCAGCAGGCAAAGCGTTCTGTGCGGGCGCCGATCTAAACTGGATGCGCGCCATGGCGGATTATAGCTATGAAGAAAATTTAGCCGACGCCGATAAACTGGCGCAAATGCTCAAGACCATTTATGAATGTCCTAAGCCAACCGTGGCTGCCATTCAAGGTGATGTCTATGCAGGTGGCATGGGTCTGGTCGCCGCCTGTGATGTGGCCATCGCGGTGAAGATTGCCAATTTCTGCCTCAGTGAAGTACGTTTGGGCTTAGCGCCTGCCACCATTAGTCCGTATGTTGTAAGAGCATTAGGGGCTAGGGCGTCGCATCGCTACTTTTTAAGTGCAGAAGTGTTTGATGCCAAAAAAGCGCGGCAGCTGGGCTTTATCCATGAGCGCGTCAGTGAGGAAGCGCTTGACGATGCGGTGGCAACGTTTTGTGCCAAAATGGTCAAAAACAGCCCCGATGCGGTAAAAACCTGCAAGCAGCTATTACATGATATCGCAGGCGCGCCCATTAGCGACGAGCTGATCGCCGAGACGGTAACAGGCATCGCTGATATCCGCTCATCCACACAAGGTAAGGAAGGCGTGCAAGCGTTTTTGCACAAACGTAAGCCTGATTGGTTGACGGCAGACTAGCGACAAAAAACGATAGCCAAGCCGACAAATAAAAACGACAAGACACAGGGATAGTTATGTTTTCTAAAATTTTAATCGCCAACCGTGGTGAAATTGCCTGCCGTGTGGCCGCGACTGCCAAGCGCTTAGGCGTCCGTACCGTCGCTGTTTACTCTGATGCCGACCGCAGCGCCAAGCATGTCGCTGTCTGTGATGAAGCCGTTTATTTGGGTGGCTCATCGCCGAAAGACAGCTATCTAAAAGGCGATGCGATCATTGCGATTGCTCTCGATGTGGGCGCGCAAGCGATCCATCCAGGCTATGGCTTTTTAAGTGAAAACGCCGACTTTGCTCAGGCTTGTCAGGATGCGGGGCTGGTGTTTATCGGTCCATCCGCTGATGCGATTCGCGCGATGGGCGGCAAGTCTGAGTCCAAGCGTTTGATGGAAGCGGCTGGCGTGCCGCTGATACCGGGTTATCATGGCGACAATCAAAATGCCGAGTTTTTAAAAGCGAAGGCCGATGCGATTGGCTATCCTGTGTTGATTAAAGCCAGTGCCGGCGGCGGCGGTAAAGGCATGCGTATCGTCGAGCACAGCAGTGATTTTATCGAAATGCTAGACTCTTGTCGCCGCGAAGCAATCACCAGCTTTGGTAATGATCAGGTACTCATCGAAAAATACGCGCTAAAGCCGCGCCATATCGAAATCCAAGTATTTGGTGATACGCATGGCAACTATGTGCATCTGTTTGAGCGCGATTGCTCAGTGCAGCGCCGCCATCAAAAAGTGCTAGAAGAAGCGCCAGCGCCAGGCGTCGATGCAGCGATGCGTGAAGCGATGGGGACAGCGGCGATTGAGGCGGCGCGTGCGGTCAGCTATGTCGGTGCAGGGACGGTTGAGTTCATCGTTGAGCAGCGCGAAGGCGAGATGAGCTTTTATTTTATGGAGATGAATACCCGCCTACAAGTTGAGCATCCAGTCAGTGAAGCCATTACCGGTGTTGATTTGGTCGAGTGGCAGCTCTTGGTCGCCTCCGGTCAGCCATTGCCAAAGTCGCAAGATGATTTGGCGATTAATGGCCATGCGATTGAAGCGCGTATTTGTGCGGAAAACCCTGACAATGATTTTTTGCCAGCGACGGGTACACTCTTTACGTATCAAAAGCCTGAGCACAGCACCTTTGATGTTGCCGATGTACGTATCGACGATGGCGTACGCGAAGGCGATGTGATTAGTCCGTTTTATGACTCTATGATTGCCAAGCTTATCGTCCATGCGCCGACCCGCGAGCAAGCGTTAGCGAAACTCGACCGCGCACTCGCTCAAACGCGTATCGTTGGTTTGCCAAATAACGTGGCGTTTTTGCGCTATATCTTAAATACTGAGTCGTTTAGCCAAGCCAATCTCGATACGGCGCTTATCGAGCGCGAGGCGGACGAGTTATTTGATCAGCATCCGCTTGATTTATCGACGCTGGTTGTGACGGCCATTGCCCAGCAGTTGGCTAGTGAAGGCATGGCGCAAGACGCCGATCCATTTAGTAAGCCGACTGGTTTCCGTGCTTATAACGATTACACGCGCTCGTTTAGCTTGGTTTATGATGAGCAAGTGTACCAAGCACGTATTAGCAACTGGCACAATGCAGATAGTTCGGAAAGTAAAAAAGGGGCTGAAAATAGCAGCAGCTTTACCCTAGTGATTGAAAAAGAAATTGCGAGTGACGAAGAGAAAACCAATGCCAATGTCGCCGCGCCAACCGAAACGGTATATGAAAGTGAGGTCAGCTACGCCAGCGATGACGCGCACAATCATACATTGTGGCTCGATGACGCACGTATCAATGCGCAGAGCTGGGTGAACCATGAAACCGTCTATGTGTTCACCGATCGAGGCCGTGATGAAATTACACTTGTCGATGTGATGGCGCATGTAGGCGAAGAGTCTGCGGCAGTCGGTAGTTTGAAGTCACCGATGCCAGGGCAAGTCGTTGCCTTTAAAGTGGCTGTCGGCGATAGTGTAAAAAAAGGCGAGCCACTCGCCGTCATCGAAGCGATGAAAATCGAGCACACCATTACTGCACCCACCGATGGCGTGGTAGGAGAGTTGTTATTTGCAGCGGGCGATTCGGTGGCCGATGGTGATGAGCTGCTCCGTATCGATACCGAAGCTAGTGAAGTTTAAGGACAGTAAAAGGATAATAACCATGAGCCATTCGTATCCAGAGCACGTCACCATCGTAGATGTCAGCCCACGTGATGGCTTGCAAAACGAAGCCATGACGGTACCGAAGGCGGTTAAGCAAACGCTTATCAACGATTTAATCGCAGCAGGCGTCAAAAAGCTGGAAGCAACCAGTTTTGTCTCGCCAAAGTGGGTACCACAAATGGGCGACAACAGTGAGCTGATGACCGCGCTGGCAGATAGTAGGCGTGATGACGTCATTTATTCGGTACTGGTGCCCAATATGCGCGGCTTTGATAATGCGATTGCACATCGCCCTGATGAAATCGTTATCTTTGGTTCAGCCAGTGAAACCTTTAGTCAAAAAAACATCAATTGCAGTATTGATGAAAGTATTGAACGTTTTGCACCCGTTGCCGCTGCGGCAAAAGCGCAGAACATAAAGGTACGCGGCGTCATCTCTTGCACGGTTGGTTGTCCTTATGAAGGCGAGATTGACCCAAGCCAAGTGGCGTATGTCACCAAACGTTTGGTAGAGATTGGTGCTGAGCAGATTGGTATTGCTGATACGATTGGTGTTGGTACGCCGCTGAAAGTGCAGCGCGCCCTACAAGCTGCTTTAGAATATGCTGATATCAGCATGCTATCAGGGCATTTTCATGATACTTATGGTCAAGCCGTCAGTAATACCTTGGCCGCCTTACAGATGGGTGTCAGCGAATTTGATACCTCGGTTGCGGGTCTTGGTGGCTGTCCGTATGCCAAAGGTGCAACGGGTAATGTCGCCACCGAAGATGTCGTCTACATGCTGCATGGTATGGGTATCAACACAGGCATAGATTTGGATAAACTGGTCGTCGCTGGTGAGCGTATCAGTGAATTCTTGGGTCGCCGCAATGGCTCAAGCGTGGCGCGTGCGCTGATTAATAAGCGTCAGTCTTAACGAAAAAATAAAGCGAGTCATAAGCTAAATGAATAGAAGTAAATGAATAGATAGCTGGTATAAATTTTTTGAAGCCTCTGGAGTGACGCAGTCGCACAGCAAGCGATAAAAATTTGTACCAGCTATATGGTCTCTTTTTAAATGGATCTAAATTTTTAAGAAATTAAACATCAAAATACAAGGAATGGTTATGAGTTTACCCGGATTGAATTTCCAGCTTGGCGAAGATATTGACGCACTGCGTGATGTGGTACAGCAGTTTGCGGCTAATGAAATCGCTCCGCGCGCCAGCGAAATCGACAGCAGCGATGAGTTCCCAATGGATCTATGGCAAAAGATGGGCGACCTAGGTCTGCATGGCATTACTGTTCCTGAAGCGTACGGCGGCTCGGACATGGGCTATGTGGCTCATATGGTCGCAATGGAAGAGATCAGCCGCGCTTCTGCCTCTGTAGCACTAAGCTATGGCGCGCACTCAAACCTATGTATCAACCAAATTAAACGCAATGGTAATGAGGCGCAAAAACAAAAATATTTGCCTAAGCTCATCAGTGGTGAATTCATCGGTGCGCTCGCGATGAGTGAAACCGGCGCTGGCTCAGATGTGGTCAGTATGAAGCTCAAAGCCGAAGAAAAAGACGGCCATTATGTATTAAATGGCAGCAAAATGTGGATCACCAATGGCCCAGACGCCGACGTGATGGTGGTGTATGCCAAGACCAATCCAGAGCTGGGTGCCAAAGGCATGACCGCATTTATCGTAGAAAAAGGCATGAAGGGCTTTGGCACCGCACAAAAGCTCGACAAGCTCGGCATGCGCGGCAGCCATACCGGTGAGATGATCTTTGATAATGTCGAAGTCCCCAAAGATAATATCTTAGGCGGCGTCGGCAATGGCGTCAAGGTGCTAATGAGCGGTCTTGACTATGAGCGTGCGGTACTTGCCGCAGGTCCTATCGGTATCATGCAAGCGGTGATGGATAATGTCGTGCCTTATATCCACGACCGTAAGCAGTTCGGTCAAGCGATTGGTGAGTTTCAGCTGATCCAAGGTAAAGTCGCGGATATGTATACCATCTTGCAGGCGGGACGCAGCTTTTTATACACCGTTGGTAAAAACCTCGATATGTTAGACGCGCGCGGCGCGGGTCATAGCCGAGAAGTGCGCAAAGACTGTGCCAGTGTGATCTTGTGGTGCGCCGAAAAAGCCACGTGGATGGCAGGCGAGGGCATTCAAATTTTCGGCGGAAATGGTTATACCAACGAGTATCCGCTGGGTCGCTTTTGGCGTGATGCCAAGCTCTATGAAATCGGCGCGGGTACCAGTGAGATACGTCGTATGCTAGTTGGGCGTGAGTTATTTAACGAGACTAAGTAGAAACACTTACTTTCATATTAAACCAAAAAAGCAGGTCGCTTAAAACGTCCTGCTTTTTTTATGTTTATTTTATGTCTTATAAAAATCTTAGATCAAAAATGTTATGTCTGTTTACTATGGTCAAAATAGCGTGCCAGACCATTTAATAGTAAATCATCACGTAGTCGTACAGGGCGATTGACATGCTGGGCGATGATGGCGGCATCGCCACCCGTCATGATGACTTCGAAGTTGGGATGACGATGGCTGATCTCATTGATGGCACCAACGATAGAGAGCAGTATACCGCGATGCACCGCGTCTTGGGTGGTCATGCCCTGACCGACGCTATCAAAGGCACCGTTAGAGATGGTGATTTGCTTGGTACCAGAAAATAGCGACTCACGCTGTAAATAAATACTGGGAAAAATATAGCCGCCCAAATGTGTCGCATGGTCAATCAAGTCAATCGTCACCGCGGTCCCGCAACCTATCACGCACTGGCGCTTTTTTTTATCGACTGCGCCCAGCATCTGTAGCCAGCGATCACAGCCGAGCTGCTGATCGTTATAGTCGCTACGCATCAATGGGTGCGCGGCATCGACATGGACAAACTCAAACGGGATATTTAGACGGCTGAGGGTTTCGGTGACTTTTATATTGAGCGCTTCGCCGAGCACAGATGAGATGCCGATAAAATCGGGCGCATATCGCTCAAAGCGATCGGTGAGACCCATGAGTAATTCGGCAGGCGCTTGCAAATGCTGCTTGGCATCATGGTCGACGATCTGACCGATATCATCGGTGAGCCAGTATTTTAAGCGGGTATTGCCAAGATCTAACCAGAGCATAAAAATCCCTTTATATAGTCAATTCACTAAAAAATGTTATGGCAAAGCTTGTGGATGAAGCTTGTCAATAAACCCAGAGACTTTTATGCCATAAGGGCGATAGCGCCCGCAGGCTCTATGCGTTAGGCCTGATGAATCACGTCAATGCGTCCAGTAAAAAGCGCAGAAATATTACCGTTATCTTGGCGCAATTGCAAACACCCATGTGTATCGATACCGCAGGCATATCCTGTCACTACAGTGCTATTGCCATGGTGCTCTTGAGTGACGCGTAGGCGTCGTCCTGCGAGGGCATCGACGCCATCAAACTGCTCTAAAAAACGATCCAGATAGTAGGTATGACCGGTGGGTTTTTCTAAACTAAAATATTCAAAACGCGTCATCGCTGCCATCAGCGCTTTGCTCATTTGCTGATAGAGTGTTTTGAGGTTTGGCAAGCGTATCGTCGCCGCGTCAGGCAGCATCTGACAGATATTTTGTAGACTGATCGACTGATAGCTCATACCTTCGCAAGTCTGCGCGGTCAGCGCTGGTGCCGCTTGTACATTTAGCCCCACACCCATCACCACACCGACCAACTTGCCTGCTATGGTGACAGGCTCTATCAAGATACCCGCAAGCTTTGAGAACGGCTGAGTTTGTATTGCTGGCTCAGAGGGTGACAGCGCCGGCTTGGATATGGCAGCATAAAAGCCCAAGTCATTGGCCCATTTTACCCCGATAGGCGTCAGCTGGCGCGCGTGCAGTTGCTCATTGAGCGCTTGAATGACAGGCATTTTTGCCAGCTCGACACCGATGACCAAAGACAACAAACCGTTAATCGGCTGATGTACAGGATGATATAACGACAAGTAAACATTACCAGGTGGCGACTGCCAAGAGCGTCCGTGCTGTCCGCGACCAGCGCTTTGGGTATCGGCAGTCAGCAGATGCATCTGTGCGGCATCAAGCGTGCCATTTTGTACCGCTGTGATCAACTCGCTATTGGTCGAGGCGCTACTAGCGAGGTGCCGATGGTTGAGCTCAGGCAAATGTACAAGCGTTGGCGATGTATCTGACGCAGTTGGCGTAGATGCCTCGGCTAAAAGGTCAAAAGGCGCGTCAAAAGAAGCGGCAGATAAAGGGGCTGATGGCGGCATAAGTTTCGTCGATGTGGTTAAGGTCGTAGGGACAATCTTTGCTATACTGAGCGCGGGTCACGGCTTGGTATGAATAAGCGCGAATGAGCATGAATAAGCACAGTGACGCGGCTTAGTAGCGGTAATCAAATAGCATAAAGATCGGCTGCAGGTTTGGCAAATGGAATATATAGTCAATTGCAAATAAAACATTTATATAAATTTAAACGTGCTACTGGTATAAGTTTTCCTTGCGTGCTGTGCCCGCCCTGCAAATGCACAGATGCGCTAAAAATACTCCAAAACACTCCAAAATCCCAAAATAAAAGGCTGAGCTAATGATGTTATATGTATGGTTTATGATTGCAGGGGCGTTTGCTGGGGTCAGTGCAGGCTTGTTTGGGGTAGGCGGCGGTATGATTATCGTGCCCGCCTTGGTGTGGATATTTACCGCCTATGATTTTTCGCCTGATGTCATCACCCATCTGGCGATCGGTACCTCGCTTGCGACCATCATTGTCACCTCTATTAGCTCATTGACAGCACATAATAAACGCGGCGGTGTGCGCTGGGAAGTCTGGCGCAAGATGGCGCTGGGCTTGGTCATCGGAAGCCTTGTCGGTGCCGGTATCGCCGATATGATCGATGGAAAAGTCTTGCAAGCCATCATCGGTGTTGGTGCGTTATTGGTCGCGCTAAAGATGCTGTTTTTGTCTAACAAGGAGCAGCTCGGCAAGCCTTTGCCGCCCGCTGGCGTGCAGTTTGGCGCGGGCACAGGGATTGGTATGGCGTCCTCGATCTTTGGTATCGGCGGTGGTAGCTTGACCGTACCGTTTTTAAACTGGGCAGGACTGCCGATGAAGCAAGCGGTTGGCACCTCGGCCGCGTGTGGTTTGCCGATTGCGGTGGCAGGCGCGGTAGGATTTGCATGGTTTGGTCAAGACGTGGTCAATTTGCCTGAGGGTACGCTCGGTTTTGTCCATATCACAGGGTTTTTGTGCATATCTGTCGCCAGCTTTATGATGGCAAAGGTCGGTGCCAAGCTTGCCCATGTGTTGCCAGCCGCCACGCTTAAGCGCGCGTTTGGCGTGTTGTTATTGTTTGCCGGCGGGCAGCTGTTGTTAAGTGCGATTGGGATGATTTAAGGATTAGTTTATAAACATGATTCTGTCATGTAATTGAATAATGTTTATAAAAGTGTTTATGATTTTTGGCTACTATACAGCTTCTGATTCAATATAAAATTAATTGATTTTTAAAGATGCTTTGTACAGTTCATCAAAGATACTTTCAGCGATAAATTCAATTACAGGAACACATACAGCATCGCCCATAGCAAAATACCCTTTGTTATTATTTTCTGGAAGTTTAAAAGTATCTCTTACGCCTTGCAATCTTGCATACTCTCTTGGAGTTAATAACCTTACATTCCATTCATTATGACCAGCACGTATAAGAATTTGTTTGCTAGAACCTCCTCTAGGCGTTCTTAGACATCCTGCAAAACCATCTGTTCTTAGTTCAGCCATTGACTTACCCTTTCTCATACGTCGATATACAGTCCCATAAGAGAAATAAGAATGCTTCAACATTTCATTTAAGGTTAATTGATGGTTTTTACTCATTTGTTCATATAAGTGATTTTTTCTATCTTCATTCCACCATAAATCTGAGTTGTTAGGAATTTCAATGTCAACAATATCTATTAAATGTTTATCCGCTTTTTTAGGCAAACTAATATTTAATAGACCCCAATTCAAATCTTTGCTACTCAGAATGATATCCTTTATTTTTTGTGACCTTAGGGTAGGGTGATTTTCAAAATCTAACCACCAGTCATCAAATAGGTGGGTGTTTTTATTTATTTTCATTGTTTGTAAAGCAAGAGTTTCTTCCACAGCAATTAAAAATACACGTGGCCTACTTTGAGCGGAAAAATTAATTGCGTCCAACTCTATAATATCTACATAATAACCAAGTTCGCTAAAGTATTTAACCGTTAGCTTTACATCTTCTCCTTTATGAGAAGTTAAGAAACCTCTGACATTTTCAAGTAATACTACTTTTGGGGCTGCCCCTATATTTTTTTTAGTTCTTAATATTTCTATAAATGCATTTAGGGTTCCTGACTGTTTGCCAGCTAAACCAGCACGATTGCCTGCAACTGATAAATCTGTACAAGGAAAGGATGCTGTATATAAGAAGACGTTATTTGGAACAGTATCTGAGTTTTTGACTACATCCCAAATATCTCCTAACCAAAAGTCACTGTCACCAAAGTTTTCAACATAAGTATCTCTTTTGTCTGGTGAGATGTCATTAGCCCACACACATTTCCATTTTGACTTGCTAAGCCCTTCTCGAACTAAACCTACACCAGCAAAGAATTCGACAAATTTTTTCATTATATAACCTGATTTAGTTTAGATATGATTTTATCATCTCTATACATTAGTTTTCCTTCTTTTACTTCCATTATCAATATACCATTTCTTTCAACATAACCTCCTGAAATACTTTTTCTAAATCTCTGTCTTCTTTGACTCTTATCTATAGAAACATCATAGTTTTTTATATAATGTGGTTCCCACAGCTTAAAGAAGTTTTCAGCTAAGTCTTCACCTTTTATTGCTCTCACAACGACATTTTCATAGGTTTCAGAGTACATACAAAACAAATGATTTATCTTACAGTCTTCTAATAATTTAGAGCTTCCAGTGTTCAAATGGTATTGGTATTCGTACGAACCGCTTTCTTTAGCTGATTTAACCTCCCAACCTTGTAGGTCTGCACCTGTCAAACCATTACCTGATCGCTCTGTTAGTAAAGCTCCAAATAATTCCCATAAAACTGGAGGGACAGAACCTGCTATTTTGAGATTATGTGTTTTCAACAAACTAATTTTTTCTTCATCATATATATGACGAGTATAGAACTGATACGCCTTATCAATACTAAGCATCGAAGTCTCCTATTTCCTCTAGAAGACTACTAGCCTTGACTTGTAAAGCATCAGCAATCTTAATTATATTAAGAATACCGATATTTCTTTGACCACGCTCAATGGAACTGATATAAGTTCTATCTAGTTTAGATAACTCTGCTAATTTTTCTTGACTAATATCACGTTCGTTACGAAATAACTTAACCTTTGTTCCAAACTGAGATAGTATCGCTTCTTTTCTCATAATTCCTCCATTCAACAATAGAAGAATCATGTACTTTTGTATACTATGAGTCCACGGACTATAAGTCACAAAATTTTTTGCTAGAACCTATCTTTGCTTTATTATTCTAAATAATATTTAGGCAGTTTATAATAACTCAATCAACTACAGGTATGTTTCAGGTCTTTATAATCAGCCAATAACATTTAAAGTTTTTTACCTTCAATTCTTTTCAAGCGCATCAAGCCCCAAGCGCATCCATTTCATGGCCAGCTCGTCATGGTCGGTGAGCATACTCCATAACGCATCTTCGCTAAAGATAGAGTGTGCTTCACCCGAGTGCTCGATGGGCAGATCTGCTTCACGATCTTTCATCCACTGTGGATCCAGATAGTAGGTTTTTAGGTCATTTAGCAGCGCTGCTGCTTGTGCGAACTGCTCTTGCGCCTCTAGTTGCTGGCGATATAGCTTGCACCACAGCTCATATTTTTGCTGCAATTCTTGTGGATTATAATCAGTCATTTTAATGCCCTTAATTTTTAGTGCTTAGAGGAATCATTATTATTTTAAGCCTTATTATAGCATCCCGTACAAAGTCTAAAAACTCGTCATCATTTGCGGTAGAATAGCCGCCTGTTTTTGTTAAGCTTGTCGATCCTTCATGCGTCTAAAATCTCTTAAGCTGGCAGGATTTAAATCCTTTGCCAATCCTACGACCTTTACCTTTCGTCATGGTATCACCGCCATCGTCGGGCCAAACGGCTGCGGCAAATCCAACGTCATCGATGCCATTCGCTGGGTGCTGGGTGAGACCTCCGCCAAGCAGCTACGCGGCGGGGCGATGAGCGATGTTATCTTTGCCGGTACACAAGACAAAGCGGCCAAAAGTGTCGCCAGCGTCGAGCTGACCTTCGAGCATACTCAAGATGAGCAAACTGGTATTCGCCATGAATTGAATCTGTACCATGAGCTCTCCGTGCGTCGTCAGGTCAATAAAGAGGGACGTTCAGACTATTTGATCAATGGCACGCGCGCGCGCCGCCGTGATGTGGTCGATGTGTTTTTGGGTACTGGGCTTGGTGCGCGTAGCTATGCGGTGATTGAGCAAGGCATGATTGGGCGTATTGTCGAGTCAAGCCCGATGCAGCTACGTGAGTTTATCGAAGAGGCGGCTGGGGTATCGCGCTATCAGGCACGCAGAATAGAGACACAAAAAAAGCTTGAGAAAACCCAAGACAATCTGGCGCGCCTGCATGACATGCAAAGCGAGCTGGCAAGCCAACAAAAACGCCTGTCCAAGCAAGCCGCTAGCGCTGAGCGTTATAAAGAGCTGGCACTGACACTGGCGGACATCAAGCAGCAACTGGCCATTCAGCAGCTGTATCAGGCCAAGCATAGCCAGCAGCAGCAAAAACGCGCCCATGAGCAAAGCTGTGCTGAAACCGCTCGCCTGCAAGCACAGTATGAGGATCTAAAAGCCAAGCAAGATAAGCTAACGGCTCATATCAATCAAGAACAATGGCTCAAAGACGATGCACAAAGCCGCCATTATCAGCAGCAGCTCAATTATCAAAATGCCGAGCACGCGCTAAACGATGCCAAATCGCAGCTTGCCAGTTTGGCGCAGCAGATGACCAGCTTGGCACAGCAGCGCGAGCAGGCCGTCAATGAGATTGAACGCATCACCACCGAGCAAGCCGAGCAGCAAAACGTGCTAGAAAAATTGCGCCCGCAGCTCGATGAGATAGCGAGTAAACGCGAGACGCATCAACGTGACGAGCGGCCGCTACAGCGCGCCTATCATGATGCGCAAAACCAGCTGTCACTGCTACAAGACAATCATCGTGTGCTAGAGCAGCAGCAAGCGATTAATAGCCAAGCGCAAAAACGCCAGCAGCAAAGCCATGAAAAATGGCAGCGCCGCCAGCAGAACTGGCAAAACCTCTGGCAGCAGCTACAGCAGTCACTGTCTGCCAAAGTAAATGCGACCAATACACATAGCGCAGATGGACAAAATCCGACCTTAGCGTCGCACATTGCTGAGCTGAATAAACAGCTACAACAGATTGAGCGCCAACAAGATAGCGTCGATGAGCGACTCTCCGAGCTACAGCCGCGCGCGCATGACTTGCAGCAGCTTTTATATAAGCAGCAGCGCGCGCTGGGCGAGGAAGAAAAACGTCATGCAGCGTTGACCAGTGAATACGACACCTTGCATCAGATACTGCATCCAACACCTACGCCAAAATCACAACAGGCTGCTAAGGTAAAAACCACCGATGTAGTAACAACTGATTTAGCAAATCAAGTAGTAAATAACGATAACGACTTAGCCATTACCACCTTGCGCGAGCAGATTGAGCTGAGTGCAGTAGGCAAGCAGCATGCTGAGCTGCTCGATAAAGTGTTAGCACTATGGCTCGATAGTCATGTGCTGGCTTCTAAACAAGCAAGTAATGAAAAAGTTAACGGCGAGGTGCAAAAAGCGAATAGCTTATGGCACACGCTTGAGTATAACTTAAGGGATTTGTTTACTTATCAGAATGCGCAAAACGCGCAGACTAATAAACAGGACAATTCGTCAATAGAAACGGGTCATAGCTTGTGGCTATCTGCTAAGCAAAATGATGTAAACGAAAAGCCATTTGTTGGCGCATTGCCAAATACTTTGACTGATAAAGTACTGCCTTTATCACAGCTGGTAGCTGCACCTAAATTAGCGCTTTGGCAGCAGTGCTATCTATATATCGCAGACCTTACAACAAACAGTCATCAGATCCTCGATGTGCTGGCAGATATATTAAAAGCTCTCCCACCGTCAGCGATTTTGCTAACGTCTGATGGCTGGCTTATCAGTCGTCAAGGTACGATAAATCTTGGCAAGCTTATTGGCGCGCAAGATGGTCAAAACGACAGCAATAGTCAATTTTTGACGCAGCGTTTACAGCAGCGCGAGCGTCTGCAGATCTTAGAAGAGCTACTTGATGGACTTGAGAGTAAAATAGAAGAGCAGCGCAAAGCCATTGCTAATAATCAGCGAAGCTATGATGCGTTGGCGATTGGCTTAGAGGAGGCGCGGGCGCAAGCTGAGCAGCTGACGCGTGATAAATATAAATATCAGGAGCAGCTAACAACCCAGCGCGCTGCCGCTGAGCGCCTGCAAGCAGATAGCCAGCGCCTAACTGCCGACAAAGCAGCCCTTGAGCAAGAGCAGCAGGAACTGGCGCACGAGCAGCAGGCGCTTACGCATGAGCAGCAGCATATCGCAAGCGAGCTGGCAGTCCTTGCGCCGCAAATCACTGAGGCGCAGGCGACTATGCAGCAACTGCAAGTTGAGCGCCGTGAGCAGCAGCGCCGTCAGCAAGCAGATGACGACGCTTGGCAAGCCCTGCAGCTGCGTGTACAGCAAAGCCAGATGCGCCTTGAGCACAGTAGCAGTAGCCTAAAACGCGCAAATGCGCAATATGATAAGGCGCAACAAAACGAGAAAAGTTTAAAAACACAGTATGAGCAGCAGCAAAACAAACTGCCCGCGCTGCAGACCGCCTTGCAGGCACTGCAACAAACGCGCGATGAGCAGCAGTCGCTCTTGGCAGAGCGCGCGGCGGCATTGACCGCGCTAAAAGAGACCTACAATCAGCAGCAGGCGACTTTAGATGCGCTACAGCAGATGCTACAGACGCAGCAAAGCGAGCAGGCCGATCTTGCCACTGAGCTGGCATTGAGCACCGCGCGTTTAGAGGAGGCGAGTCGCTATGCTGAAGAAGCCATGGCCGAGTATCACCGTACCAGCGAACAGGGTGACACCGCGCAATTGATGAGTGTCTCGGGTTTGTTGGCGGATTTTATCGCCCATGATCGCCGCGTGCGTCCTGATAAAATCGCCGAGCTTGAGCGCGAAAAGTCCAAGCTTGAGCAGAAAATCAGCAAGATTGGCGCGGTCAATCTGGCCGCCGTGGCAGAGCTGGCTGAGGTCAATGAACGTCTAGAGCCGCTCGCGCAGCAGACCACAGATATCACCGCCAGTATGGAGACATTGAGCGAGGCGATTGCTGCTATCGACGAGACCACCAAGACCTTGTTTATCGAGACCTTAGAGGCGGTGAATACCGAGCTTGCCAACTTGTTTGCCAAAGTCTTTGGCGGCGGTCAGGCAAGCTTGACCTTAAACTTAGAGGATCTACCAGCAAACACGCCCAAATCAGAGCAGTGGCGGGCAGGGCTGACCTTGATGGCGCAGCCAAAAGGCAAGCGTAATAGCCGCCTTGCGGTACTCTCAGGCGGCGAAAAAACTCTAACAGCGCTCAGTCTTATTTTTGCCATTTTTAAGCAGCATCCTGCGCCGTTTTGTGTGCTTGACGAGGTAGATGCGCCGCTCGATGATGCTAATGTCGGGCGTTTTACTAGCCTCATTCATGAGCTGGCAGATGACTTGCAGTTTATCTTTATCAGTCATAATAAGCTGGCCATGCAGATCGCCGATGAGCTCAAAGGCATCACCATGCCAAGCGCTGGGGTTTCTCGTTTGGTAAGCGTCTCGCTCGATGAGGCGGCGCGCTATATTAGTGAATAATAAGGAGCATGAAGACAGGCGCTAGACAAAACAAATCACGGAGCAATAAAATAGTGATAACAGCAAGCGGCGAGCAATGGTATAGTAAATAGCACGCCAGCAACGTCACACAACTGTGTCAGGCTGATGATAAACGATGACTATATGATGACGATATTCATAAGCCATGCTAGACTATTGCCATTTATTGTTTCTTGTGTATTCCCTTTTGTCATATATTAGGATGTATCTCTCATGACCGCTATTCAGTTTATCTTGATTGCCATTGCTGCGTTTATCGTGCTCGCAGGACTGTATATGGTCATTCGTAGCTTTAAGCGTCGTAGCAGCGCTGACGCTCCTGTCGTCAATTATGACAAAAACGGCATCCCGATCATACCGCGTCATGAGCGCAGCATCGTCGACCAGCCAGATTTAGAAGACTCTGTCGCCGGCGAGACCAGTATCGGCCCTGATCGCAGTTATTTAGATACCGTGGTTGAGCAAGAGCCTGTGACTGCGCCTCACAATACCGAGATCCCGTCAGCCACGGTGCAAAACTTGGCCGATACGCCTGATAGCAATGATGAAGACTATATGCGCTGGCAAGAAGCTGAGCTGCGCCGTGACGATGCAGAGTTTGCCGACACAGCGGCGCAGATGGGCAGTGAGCAAGAGCTCGATGCGTTCTCAAGTTTGGTATCGGCGACTGACAGCTTGATGCCATCGATTGATACGGCAGAAGAGCCAAGCTTTGATAGCAACAGCCCCATACTAGATCAGCACCTCTCAGAGCCGGTCGATGAAGCGCAAAACGCGCCGCTTATCAACGCCAAAGACAACATCAACATCACTATTTTACCAACCCAGTATCGTGATCGCCCAGCGGCGATTATTCGTGGCCGTGATTTGCTGGCATTGATTGACAAATATGGCCTGCGTTATGGGGCGATGAACATGTTTCACCGCTATGAAAAAAAAGACGGTACAGGCATGCTATGGTTTAGTATGATGGGCATCACCGAAAGCGGTATCGCCCCTTTTGATCCGCATAGCGTCGCGACCAATGTCTATAACGGTGTGGTGGTGTTTTTGTCATTGCCGCATCCGCAAGCGCTGCGCAGCTTTGATAGTATGATGAGCATCGCTTATATGATGGCAAGCGATTTGGACGCCATCTTACTGGATGAAAATAACGAACCGATCACGCCCGAATACAAGCAGCAGCTACGCAACCAAGTCCGTGACTATGAAGCCTAAGCGCCAACGCTAAATAAATCAATAGAAATTAAAGACAAAACCAAAAGGCAAAAAACATCATGATAGCGTGATGTTTTTTGCTTTTTTTATGGGCGGTTTATCACAATATTGGCCAAACTTGTTATGATATCAGCATCTAGAATAATCAAGACGCTGACTATGACTGACCTGCACTTATCGCCTGCCACGGCACAAAAAAACCAACAACCCGCCACACCTGATGACCTCGTGGCACAAATGCGCACACTGATCGCCGCCATCAAAAAACACAATTATGCCTATTATGTACTCGATAATCCTATTTTGGATGATAGCGAATACGATCAGTTGCGCCGCGCGTTGCTTGAGATCGAAAAAGAATATCCAGATTTGGTGCAGTCCGATAGCCCCATCAACCAAGTCGGCGACATACCGCTGTCGGCGTTTACGCAGGTGACCCATGACATCCCTATGCTATCGCTTGGCAACGTCTTTGATTATGACGAGCTGCATGGCTTTATGCGCCGCGTCAATGATCGCCTGAGCGATGCCCAGCAAAACCCTGAGTACGAGATGGAGCTAAAGCTAGATGGCCTAGCGGTGTCACTCAAATACGAGTCTGGGCAGTTTGTGCAAGCAGTGACGCGCGGTGATGGGCAGACAGGCGAGGACATCACCCAAAACGCCAAAACCATTCGGAATTTGCCGCTGTATCTTTGTGAGGCAAAAGACATCCCGCTATTAGAAGTGCGCGGCGAGGTGCTGATGCCAAAGGCGGGGTTTTTACGTTTAAACCGTCTGGCAGAAGAAAGCGGCGACAAAACCTTTGCCAACCCGCGCAATGCTGCCGCCGGTAGCCTGCGCCAACTCGACCCTGCTATCGCCGCCAGCCGCCCGTTGGCGTTTTATGCGTATTCGGTCAATCAAGGTCTGCCGGCGGCGATTGAAACCCAGTCCGATGCACTTGCTTGGTTAAAAGAGCTTGGCTTTACCGTGAGCGCTGTCGAGGTAGTACAGAATCCACGCGAAGCGCAAGCCTACTATGAATCGGTGATCAAGAGCCGTGACGCGCTACCGTTTGAAATTGATGGGACAGTGATTAAGGTCAACCGTTTGGCATTGCAGCAGCAGCTTGGGTTTTTGTCGCGTGAGCCGCGCTGGGCGACGGCCTATAAATTCCCTGCCGAGACGGTGATGACGCGCTTAAACGATATCGAATGGCAAGTGGGGCGCACCGGGCAGATCACCCCTGTGGGTAAGCTTGAGCCTGTGCAAGTCGGCGGGGTGACGGTCAGCAACGTCACCTTGCATAACTTTGGCGAAATTCAGCGCTTGGATGTGCGCGCAGGCGATATGGTCAGTGTGCATCGTGCTGGCGACGTCATCCCCAAAGTCACGCGTGTCTGGCACGACCAGCGTCCAGCAGACGCAAAGCCAGTCGAGCTACCATCGGCTTGCCCCGTGTGTGACTCGCCTGTGGTGCTGCCAGAGGGTGAGGCCTTGGCGCGCTGTAGCGGCGGTTTGTTTTGTCCTGCGCAGCAAGTCGAGGCGCTTATCCACTTTGTCTCACGGCGGGCGATGGATATCGATGGGCTGGGCGAGCGCTGGCTGATGAGTTTTTTTGAGCATGGCCTTATCAAAACCGTCGCTGATATCTATGACTTACACAACCATACCGACGAGCTGATCACTTTTGAGAAACTGGGCGAAAAGTCGGTACAAAACCTCATCAGTGCTATCGATGCCAGCAAGCAGACGACACTCGCACGCTTTATCTACGCGCTGGGTATTCGCGGCGTGGGTGAGACGACCGCGCAAAACCTCGCCCAGCAGTTTGGCGAGCTTGATGCCTTAATGTCTGCCAGTATCGAAAAACTGCTCCTCACGCCTGATGTCGGTGCGATCACCGCCGAGCTGATTTATGAGTTTTTCCGAGCGCCGCACAATATCGAGGTCATCACCGCGCTACGCGAGGCGGGCGTGCATTGGGACAAAGTCGAGCAGCTCGCAGCAGAAGGGCTACCACTTGATGGGCAGACGTGGGTCATCACCGGTGCGCTCGATAGCATGGCGCGTGATGAAGCCAAAGCCAAGCTACAAGCGCTCGGTGCCAAAGTCTCAGGTAGCATCTCGGCAAAAACCACCGCGCTACTGGCAGGTGATAAAGCTGGCTCAAAACTGACCAAAGCTGAAAAGCTAGGGGTAAAAGTGGTGAGTGAAGACGAGTTTTTGGTTATGTTGAAATAATGAATATTTAGTCTCAGGGATTTATAATTAACAAATGTTTAATTATTATGTAATACTTTTAATTATTTAAGTGTAAATTGAAACATGATCAACGAATTTAAAGATATTGATAGTCTTTCACCCACCGACTTTGAAATATTTATTAGGGATCTATTTGTAGCATCTGGCTGGACAGATGCTGTAATTACAGAAGTAGGTAAAGAATTTAAATATGGTGATGGTGGTGTTGATATTTTTGCCTATAAAGGCAAGCGTAAGTTTGCTATTGAAGTTAAACAAAGGAATCTGAAAGCTACAGTAGATGTAAAAGCTCTTAATCAACTAGTTACTGGAGCAAGGTTAGCCAACGTAGCAAATAAGATTTTAGTTACAAACTCATATTTCACATCTGAAGTAAAGGTTCGAGCACTAAGGCTTGGTGTTGAACTTATAGATCGTGACGAATTGCAAAACTTGTGGGTAGTGAAACATTCAGAAATTGGACGTGACATTAAACCTCGCAAATATCAACAGAATGTTATTGATGAGGCTTTGACGCAATATGAGAATGGAAAATCAAAGTTATTAATCGAGATGGCTACAGGACTAGGTAAAACTTATACGGTAGCTCATATAATCAAAAGGTTAATTCAACAAAACGGTCTAATACCAAGAGTGTTATTTCTAGCACATCAAGTAGAAATATTACTCCAATCTGTCACAGCCTTTAAAAATGTCCTAGGTATAGGAAATTACAGTTTCTCCGCTTGTATCTCTGGCTCACACCCAGAGGATACAGATTTTGTATTTGCATCATTTGATACTCTCTATGGACAAATAGCTCAGCTCCACAAAAAATCTTTTGATTTTGTAATTGTAGATGAAGCCCATCATACACCAGCCAGAACCTACTCTGAAGTTGTCACAAATTTTAAGCCGAGGCTTTTAATTGGATTGACTGCGACACCATATCGTGCTGATAATAAAGACGTTATTAGATTTTTTGGGGGTGATGAAGCACATATTGGTAAGTTTGATTTAGTTTGGGCGCTTAAACATAGAAAACTTGCATTTCCTAAATATTTAGTTTTATTAGATGATCTGGATCAAGATAAAATTGACCAGTTAGATAGTGGCCTTTCTATTGCTGATTTAGATAAAAGACTATTCCTACATAAAAAAGATCAAGAAGTGGTTCGGATTATTGAAAGGACAGTAGCTGAACAGGAAATTGAAAATATTAAAGGAATAATTTTCTGTCGAAGTATTCGACATATGAATCATTTAATAGGCTTTTTCGAACTTGGTACAGCTACATTGGTTCATTCTAAAATGTCAGACCAAGAACGACGAGAAAATATTCGAAACTTCAGAGAAGGTGAGTACAAGTATATTCTAGTTTGTGATCTTTTTAATGAAGGTATTGATATACCCGAAACTAATGTTCTTATTTTTATGCGTTATACAGGCTCTCGAACAATATGGCTTCAACAGTTAGGTCGTGGTTTAAGAAAGACGCCTAATAAAGAATATGTTCATGTCTTAGATTTTGTTGGCTCTTTAGAGCGGCTAAATGAAGTTAAAGAACTTTCAAGGGCAGTTAGAAATATGCCAGTTGATAGAGAAAGTCTAATTGATGATGTGGAAGGGCTCTCAACACAAGATGTCTTCCATGATGGCTCTCTTGAAGTTAAATATAGTACAGAAGCTGCAAAAGTACTTGAGTTGATTGAAAATATGAATCTGCAGCTTAATAGCCGAGAAATTCTATTAAAAAAATTACGCAGTTATTTTCAAGTAAATGGAAATATCCCATTTATTTTTGATTTAGATAAAGTTCTAATGGATGTAAGTTTAGATCAAATTTCTACCCATTTTGGATCGTATTATAATTTCTTATACGCTGCATTAAATAATAATTTTGACACAGAACCAATGACTAAAAAGATAAGTGATTTTGTCAAGTCGTATTTCCAGCAGTATAAAGTAGTGCCTAGTTTGAGAGCGATCTCACATCATTTTATGGAATCACAATTATATGAGTTTACTGATAAGGAAGTTCAAATACTATTGCCTAGTTTTAATGAGGTTATAGAAGATTTGCAAGTAGGCTCATCTGATAGCTCAAGAGTTAGTGAGCAAGTGGAAATTATTACGACTGAGTGTGTTTTGATCGATAGCCTTAAAATGAAGGTATTTTCTAGATCTGACATTAAAAAACTTTCTATGTCAGAACAAGAAGAAATTAAGAATAAGTATCGTTCGATCTCAGTTTTCCTCAAAAAATTGAAGGATGTACAATAAGGTGAAATATTTAAAAATTGATGCTCAATTTGAAAATGTAGATATTGTTATCGAAAAGCTAATAAATAATATTTCTGCAAACACGAATATAGATATTCATCAGCAGTTAAATCTTTGGGATTTATGTGAAAAAATGAGTATCGAAGATTTTATTTCTCTAAAGCAAAATGTTTATTTTGCTGACTTTCTTAGATTGTTTTCTATAAATATTGTCAACGATGTTGATTCACATACTAATATCATAGAACCAGAACCAGAACCAGAACCAGAACCAGAACCAGAACCAGAACCAGAACCAGAACCAGAACCAGAACCAGAACCAGAACCAGAACCAGAACATTGTAACCTAGAGGTTTCTCAAGACAAAAATATTGAAGGTATCTTCGAACATGTAAAAGACGAAGATTCTACAATTTCAACAATAAATAGGAATAAAGCTCCTAGTATGTCAACGAGATTAGATGATTTGCATCTCTCTGACAGTTATTTAAAATTGATTAAAAGGCTTAGAAATGTCAGTCTATCTAATGAAAACTTTAGCCTCGGAGAGACTTTAGGTGAACTTTTGAGTTTACCCACTTCTAGAATATCGAATCTGCCAGGAGTTGGTTCGTCTTATGTTAAAATTTTCGAAGATCTAAAGTTATTAACACAAGTATCACCTGAAAATGAAAAACTAGAATATACTAATTCTATTAGTAGCGATAGTTTGCAATCATGCGATACTAGCAATATGCGTATAAGTCTCTTAGGTATAGACTCTAAGTTTACGAAGCCATTGGAAAAATATGCTAGATACATTAATGTTAATGATCTAAGTGAACATATAAATGAGATCTTGAATTTTGATCGACATACTTTAATTACGTTACCTCATTTTGGTACTAGTGTAGTAGACAAATTAATTGAATTTCGAGGATTAATTCAAGATGAACTTCAGGCTATTATATTAGGAAATATTAACTATAAAGAGTTTGAGTCTACTTTAATTGTACCTAGGAAATTGGACCAACTTTCACTTACACAGATAGAAAGAATATTATTAGAAGATATAGATATGTATTTCGATAAGTTAACGTTTGAAGAAGCAGAGATTGTTCAGAAACGTTGGGGTTTCATCGAGGATAAACAAACTCTTGAAGAGATTTCTGAAAAATTTGGCCTTACTAGAGAAAGGATTCGTCAGAAAGAAACTAAAATCAATAATAACTTTATTCGAAATATGCGTTTAGGTCAATTAATGCTATGGCAGTTTCTGGAGCCAAAACTAAATCCGGATATTAGCATTAATTTCAAAGACTTGTTTCTTTGTTTTTATTCAGAAAAAGAGTTTTATGAATTTTTAAGTTTGGTCTGTGGTCAAGAAAAGTTAATTGAATATGTATATCCTGAAATAGATAAAGCTATATTAAATATCTATTTTGTAGAAAATGGGGCTCCGGCTCTTATTAATGATATTAGAGAGTATTTAGATGACCTAAAATTAGTAGAAATTAGAAATATAGATAATGCTATAGTTACTTTGCAAAATCAAGATTCGATTATGATTGAAGGCCAGTATGTATGGCCGAAGCAGCTTGGCAAGGCAGAAGCTACAGCATGTGTTTTGGTTAACCATGAAAAAGGTTTGCCTTGGTTAGATGTTGCAAAAATTGTGAATAGCAATAGCTATTCGAAAACATCAATACAAGAAGCACGCTTAGAACAAACAGCTTTTGAGCTACCAGATTATATATTTTTAAGTGGCAAAGGCATTTACAAGCATACGAACTTTATTGATACGGATAATATTGTGTTAGATGATATTTTTCTTAATATAATGGAATATGGAGAGGCAGTCTCAAGAGATGTATTTCATTTAGGTGAGTGTTATCGTTCTTCCAATAGTCTACAGAAATATGATTATTATGAAATTCGCCATTTTGTAAAGCATTTTGGAGAGGACTACGGGTTCTACTTTGATGGCCGTTCGCAAACGGACTCAGTAGGGTTGAAAAAAGACTTTAAGAGTATTACTCAAAGAGATGTCATCATAGATACGATGAGACGGAATGAGAAGCCTCTAACTAAGCCAGAAATAGCTAATTTACTGAAAAGTAAAAGTCTGAATCATGCAGGTTTTTATCTGGATGAAATGATTAACTCTGGTACAGTTGTTCAAGTAGATAGAATGCTCTATACATTGCCAGAACTAGCATACGCAAATATTGATTTAAATAAATATATAGGTGGTATTAATAAGTTGTTACAAAAATATAATAAGCCTGTAGAACCTTCAATATTTAGAAATGAACTAAACTATATGTTTTCGAGTAGTTACTCTAAATATTTTTATGCATCTATAGCTCGACTATATTATAAAAAAGAAGGTTGGTTTAGAAAGTACAATTTATATTCACTTAAAGAAATACCTTTTCAGAGTTTATATGCGGTAATAGATAGTGTTTGCAATCCAAGTATTTCAATAAATGAAAATATTGATGTAATTCAGCGGTATATTGCCATTGATCGGAGTTCGGCGGATAGAGCACTTAGGAATTGGCATCATCAAATTAGCTAATTAATGTGGATTTACATTATAAATAGTAAAAGACTAGGAATGTCACATTAGTATAAATCCTAGTCTCTACTCCGCTATCTCCTCATGCGTCTTAACCTCGCCTTTTTTACCATCCGGCTGAATAACGATAGGCAAGACCAACCCTTTTGCAAAGTCATCTGCCAATACATAATCATAACGGCTGGCCGCCACGTCAGGCGTGGTATGAATGACAAGTTTTATCTCTTCACTATCGATAATCTCGTGTGAGGTATAGCGCTCGCTCAGCTGATCTAGAACCTTTGACAGTGCTTCATTGCTCGCCATGCTCACCGTGAGGTTGTGCTGGGCAGTAGCAGTATCCATATCAAAATACTCGGCATAATCGAGGACGTTTTGGCTATCGATGGCAAAGGGGTACTCATAGGAACTGCGTTCAGCAGGCTTTTCGCCGCTCGCGACCGACGACCAATCGATGGTGTAGGCGGCAGGCGCTGAGGTTTTTGCAGTGCCATCGCTGGACACTGCTGCTTGCTCAGTCGCAGGTTCGGCCACCTCAGTTGGCTGGTCACAACCTACTAGCGCCCAACCAGCAGTAGCCATTAGTAATATACTCGTTAAGCGCATTCCCATCGATGTATCCTCTTTGTTATTGGTCGTTATGAGTGGTCGTTATGATTGCTCGTTATGATTACCCGTTGTGCTATTTTGCCAGCTTTTGCTTGGCTTCTCTAGGGTGTGTCCTCCACATTTTCTAATACCTCGATATTACCTGCGCTATTTTCGTTGTTTGATTAGGGCGTGTTGAACCTTCAACCATGGCACTGACAGAGACTATTAACACGCATAAAAAAACAGCCATCTTTTGATGACTGCTTTTGACGTACTTTATTGGTTTGGCTTTTTGACTTTCTGTCGTTTAAACGCAAAAGCTTAACGACTAAACCTTAAACATTATCTACCGATCTGGCAGTTTACTTGATATTCTGTACCGTTTGCCCATTTGATAGCAAAGATACCTTTGTCGCCTTTCATATGCCAAGCATAGACTGCTTCTGGATTTGAGTCATTGATATAGCTGGCTACGTCACCTTGTACGCCGCCGTTTAGGATAATTGGCTGCTCTGCCCATTTTACTTTAGGCATGGTGGCGTTTAGCATAACTTGTTTTTTATTGATAGACTGTTTTGCCATGATTTGGCTGTCATCAGTACAAGTATAAGGTGCTGGTGCCATACGGTCGTAAGCAGCATCCGTGACGCTCTCTGATGCTGGCGTATTTGTAGCGTTTGGCGTGGTTGGTGCGGTCGTGGCACAAGCGCTTAGCAGTGCAAGGGCAGGTAAGGCAGTGGCGATTTTGGTTAGGGTGTTCATAGTATTCTCCAAATATTTAACAAAATTATAAGAGGTCTTAAGACGTTTATAAAAATTATCATGTATTTATTATTAACAATGCATTAAGCCAAAAATGCATTAAACATAGGCATAAGTATATATTGCCTATGGTAACGAAAACTGCCTTTGATGAGTGTTAGAAATTGTTTGTTACATGTTCATTAAGTTACGTAAACACTGATTAATGTAACGCTACGGGACAGTCGTTAGTGATAGCCAGCTCGCCGCCAGTGCCACATTTGATAGTTAATTTGATATAACACCCTACAATCACCAAAAAACGCCTGCCGACCGTTGGTCGATAGGCGTTTTGCTTGAACAGCGCTTGGGATAGTCACTTTAGCCATAGTCCAGACTATTTAGTCTTGCGCGGCGGCAGGCCAGTATGCTGCGTCTGAAAGTTGCCTTTACTGACGCGCTTTTTGCTATTTTTGTTCCCAGCTTTATTGGTCGTTGGGCGCTCAGAGGCGCGGTTGCTGCGTTTGAGCGAATCGTTGCCGACGCGGCTATTCTTTTTGCGTGCAGACTGGTAGCTGTCTTGCACCGCATCACGGCCTTCTAGATGGGCGTTATATGGCGGTATCAGGCAGCCGCGATTTTTACCGATCAAGTCGCTGCGGCCCATGTCTTGTAGCGCTTTACGCAGTAGTGCCCAGTTTTTTGGGTCATGGTAGCGAAGAAAGGCTTTGTGCAATTTGCGCTGCTTGCCTGATTTGACGATGTCCATATCACCACCCTCACGGCTGACCTTGTGTAGCGGGTCTTTGTGGGTATGGTACATGGTGGTCGCGGTCGCCATGGGGCTAGGATAAAACGCCTGCACTTGGTCGGCGCGGTAGCCGTTACGCTTTAGCCACAGCGCAAGGTTCATCATGTCCTCATCTTTGGTGCCAGGGTGAGCGGCGATAAAGTAAGGAATCAGATACTGCTCTTTGCCAGCCTCGGCGCTGAAGCGCTCAAACATGGCTTTAAATTCGTCGTAGCTGCCCATGCCCGGCTTCATCATCTTGGACAGTACGCCTTCTTCTGAATGCTCTGGGGCAATTTTTAGATAGCCGCCGACATGATGGCTGACCAGCTCTTTGACATATTCAGGGTCTTTTACAGCCAAGTCATAACGCAAGCCTGAGGCGATTAGGATTTTTTTCACACCTTTGATATTACGGGCTTTACGATATAGCTGGGTGAGGTTGCTGTGATCGGTAATGAGGTTTTCACAGACATCAGGATAGACACAAGACGGCTTGCGGCAGTTTTTCTCAATGGTCTCATTTTTGCAGTTGAGGCGGTACATGTTGGCAGTAGGGCCACCAAGATCGGAGATAACTCCGGTAAAGTTAGGCGCAGTATCACGGATGGCTTCGACTTCACGTAGGATGGAGTCCTCTGAGCGGTTTTGAATGATGCGGCCTTCGTGCTCAGTGATAGAGCAAAACGTACAACCACCAAAGCAGCCGCGCATGATATTGACCGAAAACTTAATCATGTCATAAGCTGGGATGCGTGCGTCACCATAGCTCGGATGCGGCAAGCGGGCATAGGGCAGGTCAAACACATAATCCATCTCTTCGGTGGACAGCGGAATCGGTGGCGGGTTTAGCCATACATCGATGGCACTGTGTGAGTTACCACCGCCGCTGTTGTGTCGTTGCACCAGCGCCCGAGCGTTACCGGGATTGGTCTCTAAATGCAGGATACGGTTGGCATGCGCGTAGAGCACAGGGTCTGATTTGACGTGCTCATAGTCAGGCAGGCGAATCACTGTCTTATCACGTGGCGGCATTTTTAGCTTATGCTTCCGCGCGGTCATCGGCTTGTTTGTTTTTATCTTATCAAACCCGCGCATCTGTACCACTTGCGTGTCGGTATCGACTTGATCAGCATTTAAGACTTTGTGGGTGACGGGCTCGGCGACGAAGCCAGCATATTGGGCAGACATTCCTGTCATGGCTTGCCCAACTGGCGAGTCCGATGGTTTTTCTTGTTCGATTTTACAGCTATCAACGTCCTCGGTCATCACGTACGGGTTGATGATTGGATCGACGCGGCCGACGGTATCGACATCGTTGCTGGCGACCTCAGTCATATCCGCTTGCCAATGGCGACGACTCGGCGAGAGTAGGTACGCTGTGCCTCGCAGCTTACTCATCTGCTCAAACGTATAGCCTTTAGACAGACCATGTACCACATCGACGATGGCGCGCTCGGCATTGCCGTACAATAATACATCAGCGCGGGCGTCGAGCAAGACGCTACGGCGCACTTTATCTGACCAGTAGTCGTAGTGGGCGATACGGCGAAGGCTACCCTCGATACCGCCGAGGATAATCGGCACATCAGGATAGGCCTCACGGCAGCGCTGGCTATAGACGATCGCGGCGCGGTCGGGGCGCTTGTTTGCCACGTTGCCCGGTGAGTACGCATCATCGCTACGAATCTTGCGATCGGCGGTATAGCGGTTGATCATACTGTCCATATTGCCTGCGGTCACGCCGTACGCATAGACCGGCTTGCCAAGTGCCATAAAAGCGTCTTTGCTCTTCCAGTCAGGCTGGGCGATGATACCGACGCGAAAGCCCTGCGCTTCTAATAAGCGACCGATAATCGCCATACCAAAGCTTGGGTGATCGACATAAGCGTCGCCTGAGATGATAATGACATCACAGGCATCCCAGCCAAGCGCGTCCATCTCAGCACGGCTCATCGGTAGATAAGGCGCAGGCTCGTAGCAGCTCGCCCAGTGTTTGTCATAATCATAAAGCGGTTTGATGCCTTGTTTAAAGGCGGTGCGGGCGATGGTATCGGCAGACATGGGCGGACCTGTTAAATAAAAAGTGACACTAAAAAATAAGCCGTTATTTATCAATAATAATAACGGCTCATTAAAAAACGCTCATTTTAACATGAATTGTCTTCAGGATGTCATAAAGCCGTTTTAATGAGTAAAGGGTAAGTTATTGATAGCGTAAGAGAATATTGAGCGTAAAGGCGGACACCAAACCGCTGGCTTGTACCGTGTTTTTAAAATCATGACTGCTTTAGTCAAAGACACAAGCTAATCGCCCAATACTTGCAGTGGAAAAGTCACCACATCAAATGCTAAGGCAAAAGCGTTGTTGGCATTGATTGTCCTGATTGTTACTGTCCTGACTGTTATCAGCATTACTGTCAGTCGAGCAATATTTTGGTGCCGCTTTTGGTAAAGTTCATTACAAACTGGCTCTTAAAGCCCCGCACATTATTGTCATAAGTGAGTAGGCCTGTGGTAAACCGATGATAGTCTTGCATGTTTTTGGCATTGACCATCAACATAAAATCCGCATCGCCCGACACCTCATAGCAGCTCATCACTTGAGGCTGCGTGTGCATCAAGCGCTCAAACCGATGCTGCATCGAGGTGTTGGAGCGCGCCATCTCGACCATCACAATCGCCGTCAGCCCGTAGCCCACCTTACTTGGGTCGACGATGGCCACTTGTTTGGTGATGACGCCGTCACTGACAAGCGTTTGGATACGGCGCTGTGCGGTGGCGACAGAGACATGGACTTGCTCGGCCACCGTCTTTAGCGGCAGCGTTGCATCGTCTTGTAGCAAGTTTAAGATGGCTTTATCAATATTGTCTAATGTATGACTCATCTTTCTCACCTCTGGTTAAAAGTATTATCACTATAAATCGAAAGTTGATAAATAATATAGTTTTATAGTACTTACTCGATAAATAAATTCAAAATTCTACTTATATAGAGATACTATCCCATAGTGCCTTAGTAAAATAGTCGGCAACAAACAGAGCTCATCAATAAAAATAATAACTGAACGCTCAAACGTCTATTCAAACTTATGGTGCTAACTATGTCTATCTCAACGCTATCTAACGTATTCGCGAATACACTCATCACCACTGTTTCGCGCGTGCCATTGCCTACGATGTGGACAGCAGGCAGCATTCAGCAACGTACCTTAATAATGGGCGCGGCGTTGGCGGTATTGTCCAATGTATTGTTTGGGGTGCTGTACGCCTATAGCAGTTTTTTGGCACCGTTATCGGGTACGCAAGTGTTTATCTGGCGGATGCTGGCGATGTGGGCGGCGCTGGTAGGGTATTTACTGATAAGTGGGCGTCTGGGCGGACATATCCATAAGCTCAAAGCGTTGACAGGCGCCAAGCAGTGGGCATGGCTGCTATTACCAACGCCGATATTTTTAAGTCAATTTTGGTTATTTATGTGGGCACCGGTCAATGGACAGGGCGTACAGACGGCGATGGGCTATTTTTTATTTCCGCTGATGATGGTGGTGTTTGGCTGTGTCCTATTTGGCGAAAAGCTGAGCCGTTTGCAGTGGCTGGCCGTTGGCTTTGCCGCCCTCGGCGTCGGTAGTGAAATCGTCCGTACCCACAGCGTGTCGTGGGCGACGATTTGGGTGTGCGGCACCTATCCTATTTATTATATTTTGCGCCGCTGGCAGGGCATCGGGGCGGTGACGGGGTTGTTGGTGGATTTGACCATTTTTGCGCCATTCGCGCTCGCGTATTTATGTTTGTTTGCGCCGAGCAGTGTCGCGCTGGTGAGCGGCTCTGGATTTTTTATTTTGATGCTGGCAGGATTGGGCGTGCTGAGTGTGCTGGCGATGAGAACCAATGTCGATGCCAGCCAGCTGCTCCCTGTCAATGTTTACGGCATGATGAGCTATCTGGAGCCTGCGTTGCTGTTTATTTTGGCAATCACGGTCTTGGGCAATCCATTTGAGTCGGCGATGATATATAGCTATGGGCTGATCTGGCTCGGTATTGTGTGTTTACTGCTCCATGGTATCCGTCAGCTGCGCGGTACCAAAAACGAGACGTTAGGTACAAAAGCTGCCGCTTAACGCATGTACGTACGCTGGGGTGATATTTATAATAAAACAGGACGATTTACGCGGTGGTAAATCGTCCTGTTTATCAGCTCGATAGGAGCAACGCCTGCCAGAGCATTTAATCCAAATGCTGCTTAAAGCCGCGCTGCTTATCGCGCTCCCAGTCGCGGTCTTTCAGGGTTTTACGTTTATCGTGTTGCTTTTTACCGACGGCAAGGGCGATCTGACACTTGACCATCGAGCGCTTCCAGTAGCAAGACAGCGGCACACAAGCATAGCCTTTTTGATTGACCGCGCCATACAGTTTATCGATTTCACGGCGGTTGAGCAGCAGCTTACGGGTACGGATGCTATCGGGGCTAATGTGCGTCGAGCTAGATAGCAGAGGCTGGATATGAGCACCAAACAAGAAAGCCTCACCATTACGAAAGGTAATATAAGCCTCGGTGATGGACATTTTGCCTGCACGAATGGCTTTGACTTCCCAGCCTTGCAATGACAAGCCTGCCTCAAAGGTTTCTTCGATAAAATACTCGTGCCGCGCTTTTTTATTGGCGCAGATTTGATTGTCTGGTTTTTTTGCTTTTTTTGACATAAATTCTCCATCAGGATGTCAGTGTACTGCATCCTTGTCTTACCATTCCTCATCCAAGACCATCGGCGGGCCTACTATGTGAGATGAGTCGAAGCGCTTATTGTAGCAAAGCAAAGGGGCAAAAGGTAAATCGGCTGTTAGGACAAATGTAGCAGATAAGTATTAAATGTAGGCAAAATTTGCTAGCATGTGCAGTATCATTAACGACCAGATTAACACTGCTATGAATTCAGCAAATGTCGCCCATGCTTCAAAGCTTCAGACCAAGATTTTATACCCTGGCACCTTTGACCCCATTACCAATGGCCATGTCGATTTGGTGACGCGCGCGACCAAATTGTTTGATGAGGTGGTCATTGCCGTGGCATCAGGGCACCACAAAAAACCGCTGTTTAGTTTTGAGGAGCGGGTGGCCTTGGTCGAGACGGTGTTTGCAGATTTGCCGCAAGTGTCGGTGGTGGGTTTTGAAGGTTTGCTCGTGGATTTTATGCGCCTGCAAGGTGCCACTGCCGTCTTGCGTGGCCTGCGTGCGATGTCGGATTTTGAGTATGAGTTTCAGCTGGCCAATATGAACCGCGAGCTCGATGAAAATTTTGAGGCGGTGTTTTTGACGCCATCGCAAAACTACTCGTTTATCTCATCGACGATGATTCGTGAGATTGCCAAGCTTGGCGGCGATGTCAATAAATTTGTGCCGCCTTGTGTCTCGCAAGCTTTTGCCAAAAAGCTCACGCTTAACTAGCCGTCACCGTTTATCTGCTGACAGTTATTTTATCCTTCACCAAACTCGCCAGAGTAATCTGCCGCGCTTGTTATTAGTCATACATAAGGAGCAGTTTATGGCATTGTTCATCACTGACGAATGCATCAACTGTGATGTCTGCGAGCCTGCTTGCCCAAACGAGGCCATCTCTGAGGGCGATGATATATATGTGATCGACCCTGACCTGTGCACAGAGTGTGTCGGCCACTTCGATGAGCCGCAGTGCGTGGTTATCTGTCCTGTCGACTGTATTCCAAAAGACCCCGATCATGTCGAAACCGAAAGCGATTTATTGGCCAAATACAAGCGTATCACTGGTCAATAATGCGCTGAGATGCTACTGCCCAACAACGCCTAGGAATAATATGATGAATACGGATATTCAATTGCCTATACACTTTTTTCAACATACATACTTTTCGTTTGCGAGCGGACGATGAGTATGTCTACCAGCGACTTCGACCACCAGCACTTGTGGCATCCCTATGCCAGCTTGCCGCCTACTTATCCAAATATCGTCATTGACCATGCCGAAGGTATCTATATCGTCACTCAAGATGGCACGCGCCTCATAGATGGCATGTCGTCATGGTGGGCAAGCGTGCATGGCTATAACCATCCGGTGCTCAATGCGGCAATGACTCATCAGCTCGGCAAAATGGCGCATGTGATGTTTGGGGGCTTGACCCATCAGCCGGCGATAGACTTGGGTGAAAAACTGCTCTCCATCGTACCAACAGGCCTCGATGCTATTTTTTATGCTGATAGCGGCAGTATCGCGGTGGAAGTGGCATTAAAGATGGCGCTACAGTATCAGATTGCTGCCAAGCGTCCGCAAAAGTGCCAGTTTGCCTCGACGCATTCAGGCTATTATGGCGATACCTGGCATGCGATGAGCGTCTGCGATCCTATCAATGGCATGCATAGCTTATACGGTAAGCAGCTGCCGGTACAGCATTTTGTCCCAGCCCCGCCATTGGGATTTGAACATAAATTAACGCAAGACGTGCGCGATGAATTAACCCAGTTTTTTGCTAAACATAGCGCTCAGCTTGCCGGATTCATTATCGAGCCTGTCATTCAGGGCGCAGGCGGCATGCGCTTTTATAATCCGGAGTATTTGCAGTTACTGCGGCAGTTATGTAATGCGCATGATGTGCTGTTGATTACCGATGAGATCGCCACAGGCTTTGGCCGTAGTGGTAAGCTGTTTGCCTGTGAGCATGCCGATATCAGCCCCGATATCATGACCGTGGGTAAGGCGCTAACGGGCGGCTATATGACCTTTGCGGCCACCTTATGCACCCGCCATATTGCCGATACCATTCATCACAGCGACTATCCTGCACTGATGCACGGGCCTACCTTTATGGGTAATCCGCTGGCTTGCGCGGTCGCTTGTGCGTCGATTGATTTGATTTTGTCTTACGATATCGAGAGGCGTACGGCAGAGATGCAAGCTGTTATGGAGTCGCAGCTTGCGCCTGCAGCGACATTGGATGGTGTCAAAGAGGTACGTTGTTTGGGCGCGGTCGCTGTCATTGAATTGGATGAAGCGGTCGATATGCCCGTTTTCCAATCCTTATTGATTAAAAATGGCATTTGGGTCAGACCCTTTGGTAAATTGGTCTATATCATGCCGCCCTATGTCATGACGGATGATGAGCTGGTGACGCTATGCCAAGCGCTACTGATTGTCGTTACCTCTTATTTAAATCAAACTTGTGCCACCAATAGAGCTACTATATGAGTGTGCTATTTATCTCCGGTATCGATACCGACATTGGCAAAACTTACGCCACTGGCATGCTGGCTAAGACCTTGATGCAGCAGGGTATAAATATCATCACCCAAAAGCTGGTACAAACGGGCGTTGGGGTTGATTTGGCCAGTGGTGAGATGAATATTGCTGATGATATTGTTACTCATCGCCAGTTGATGGGTGTACCGCTACAGCCGTGTGACCTTGCTCACACCACATGCCCTTATCGTTATAAAAAACCAGCGTCGCCGCATCTGGCAGTCAGACTGGCTGATGATGTGTTAGACCCTGATGTCATCACTCAGGCGACGCGGCAATTGCAAGTAAACTACGATGTGGTGTTGCTAGAAGGGGCAGGCGGCTTGCTCGTACCCATAACCGAGCAATTACTGACGCTAGATTATATTGCCACCCAAGGCTATCCAGTAGTTTTGGTGACCTCAGGTCGCCTTGGCAGTATCAATCATACTTTGCTTAGTCTTGAGGCCATCAAGGCGCGCGGTTTAACGCTGCATAGCGTGATTTATAATCCCATTCATGATAATGCGGCTCAGACAGATACTGAGATTGCGACGAGTACCATGGCGTTTTTACAACACCATCTGCAGCAGTACTATCCGGCCACGTACTGGCTGACCCTGCCCTATATAAAGCAAGATAAGCAACGCCATGCTCTGCCATATTTTTATTTACCAAATGGTTTTATCTGAAGCGGCCACAAGCGATTATTTGACGAGGCGAAATTAGTCACAAAAGATATTCCCAGATGAGGCTTGGGTTTGCTATACTAGCGCCCTTGGTAGACTAGGCGATCGCCGCTGCACACTGGCAACAGATGCGCAGGGGAGGAAAGTCCGGGCTACATAGGGCAGCGTGCCAGCTAACGGCTGGGCAGGGTAACCTGACGACCAGTGCAGCAGAGAGGAGACCGCCCCGCGCAAGCGAGGTAAGGGTGAAAGGGTGCGGTAAGAGCGCACCGCGTGGCCAGCAATGGTGCACGGCATGGTAAACTCCACGCGTAGCAAGACCAAATAGGCATCGGCATGGCGCGGCCCGCGTTCGATGCGGGTAGGTTGCTTGAGCGTATCAGCGATGATGCGCCTAGAGGAATGATCGTCCACGACAGAACCCGGCTTATCGGTCTACCAACTTTTTTATGCTTCGTTTTTTAAACGTTGTGTTTAAGCATTGTTTTTACGCTTCGTTTGTATAGTTAGCAGTGATGTTTTTGCGCTTAATTTGAATAAAATTCATTTTTTTTGCAAAAAAAGCCAATTAGGGGTTGACGATATCCACCTCTATCGGTATTATACCGAGCCTTAAATGGCGATGTAGCTCAGCTGGTTAGAGCGCACGACTCATAATCGTGAGGTCGAGAGTTCAAGTCTCTCCATCGCCACCATATATCATAAAACCTAATCAGTTTTAAAAAGCCAATCTTTTATGATTGGTTTTTTTTTGCCTAAAATAATTTAAAAACTCTATCAGGCTGAGGTTTTTATCATGAAACCACTTAGAAAAGAGCCATTAAGCTTACGGATTTCTTACTATATCATTGGTTTATCGGTTTACTCACAGATTAATTCTTGTAACTTATGTCCTGCTTACTTATCATAGGGGCTGTTTTCGGTAAAGTCCTGTAACGCCATGTCTGTACAATTGCCTCCTTATCGTCCCATCAAGCACCGTAGTGGCCTTAAAGTCATGGGTGCGGCATTTCATGCGTTGCTGATGCGTGAGCTACAGACGCGCTTTGGTGGCTATCGTCTGGGCTATCTGTGGGCGCCGCTTGAAGTCTTGTTCCAAGTGCTTATCTTTTTGGTTATCTTTGGCGTTATCATCGAGCGCGCTTTACCAGGGATGGGTTTTCCGCTGTTTTTGGTGACAGGTATGGTGCCTTTTCGCATGTTTCAAACGATAGCGACGAGAGCATTAGGCGCTGTTGAAGGAAACAAAGGCTTGTTGATGTATCGCTCGATACGTCATATCGATGTCATTATTGCTCGATCGGTATTAGAGCTGATCATCTATTTTATTACCTCGATTATTTTGTTAGTTGGTTTGGCCTTTTTTGATATTTATGCCAGCTTAGAGAATCTACATATCGTACTGTTTTGCTGGATCACACTGTTTTTATTTAGTTTTGGCATTGCACTGATGATGATGGTTATTGGTTATTATGGTGGTGAGATTAGCAAGGTGATTACCATTATATTTACCATCTTGTACTTTGCTTCTGGCATTATTTACCCGATTCATGTGGTGCCAGAGCCATACTTTAGCTACCTGCTTTATAATCCTTTTATTCATAATATCGAGCTGATCAGGCATGCTTTTGCCCCTAATTATCCCGCTTATCATATTGATATCACCTATTTTTTAAAGTGGACAGTGGCTGTCAACTTCTTAGGTTTGCTCATGTATAAAGCGGTAGAAAAAGATCTAATACGCTCAAAATAAAGCTCGTAGTATTTCATTTTTATGATATTTATAATATCTAGTTTTATTTTATGGTAAATAAATGATTGAAGTTAAAAACATTTCTAAGTCATTTATGACAAAAAAAGGTCGGCATTATCTTTTTAAAGATCTCAATCTGACCATTGGTGATAAACAAAGTGTTGGCCTGCTCGGGCGTAATGGCGCGGGTAAGTCAACCTTGCTGCGTATCATCTGCGGACTTGATGAGCCAGACCATGGCGAGATCATCACCGACTCTACCATTTCATGGCCAGTCGGCGTGGCAGGGGGCTTTCAAGGCAGTTTGACGGGTCGGCAAAACGTCCGCTTTGTGTGCCGACTGTATTCGAGCGGGGCATATATCGATGAAAAAATTCGTTTTGTCGAAGAGTTTGCGGATATTGGCAACTATTTTGATATGCCGGTCAAAAGCTACTCATCTGGTATGAAGGCTCGTTTGACCTTTGGGCTGAGTCTGGCGTTTGATTTTGATTATTATATGCTCGATGAGGCTGGGGCGGTGGGTGACGCGGCTTTTCGTAAGCGCAGCGAAGAGATTTTGGCCGCCCGCCGTGAGCAAGCAGGGTTTTTGATAGTGTCGCATAATATCGGTGATATTAAGCGTAACTGCGATATTGGTATTGTATTAATGGATCAGACAGCACACGTCTTTGAAGATACAACAGAAGCGATTGAGGTTTATGAAAAGCATATCCACAAAGCAAAAAAGTAAGATAATTAACCTCTCGTTATTTATCGGCTTAGTCATACTGCCTTGGGTGCTCGTGATATTTTATGTCATGACGCTGGCTCATCCGCGTTATATATCGACCGCTGATGTGGTGGTAAAGCAAGTCAGCGAGTCAAGTGTGCCGTCCGGTGGTGGGCTATCTGCGCTACTGGGTGTCAATAGCACCAGCAAAGAAGACGCCACCTATCTGACCGAGTACATCTTATCGAATGATATGGTCAAGCGCCTTGATGATAAGTTTAAGTTTCGCGAGGCTTATTATGTCGATGGTTCAGACCCCATCTATGAGATTGATCCGGATGCCACGCAAGAAGAGCTACTCGATTACTTCAAAAAGCGGGTACACATCAACCTCGATGAGCAAAGCTATGTGCTGTCGGTAGCGACAGAAGCCTTTGATTCACGCTATGCGTTTGAGCTAAACAAAACCATCTTGAACGAGTCTGAGCAATTCGTAAACCGTATCTCACAAGAAGTCGCGCGTGATCAGTTGGTGTTTGCCGAAACCCAATTAGAAGAGTCACAAGATCGCCTAAACGACGCCAAAGAAAAACTACTCAATTATCAAAACACCAATGAGATTTATGACCCGCAGGCCAACGCCCAGATTATCAATCAGCTGATTGGCAGCCTACAAGGACAGCTGAGCTCTCTACGTACTGAGGAGCGGCAACTGCTTAGCTATCTCAATCCTGATGCGCCGCAAGTGGTGTCGATCAGAAGCCAAATTAAAGCGATTGAAGCGCAAATTCGTCAAGAGCAAACCAAGCTGACCTCGCCAAATACCACCAAGCTAAACCGTCAAGCGGTGCAGTTTGAGACCATCAAAGCGGATGTGGACTTTGCCACAGAGCTGTATAAGCTATCGCTATCATCACTTGAAAAGGCGCGCCTAGAAGCCTTTAAAAAGATGAAAAACCTGATTGTGATCTCAACCCCTTATGAGGCCGAAGAGGCGTTGTATCCACGCCGCGCTTATATTATTTGGACATCACTTATATTGTTATTGATATTCTACGGTTTTGTGCGTTTGGTGATGGCCGTTGTCCGCGATCATCGTAGCTAGTTTTGCGGTCTGCCAGCTTTGACCGACCAGATATCACTAATGATCGACAGATCAGTAAAGGAAGTTAATTCATGAATACGAAACCACGTGCGATCGTGATGATGATAAGTGTGGCGATGGCTGCTATGAGCATGTCAGCAAACGCCGTCAGTTATGCCGAGCAAATGGCAGGCTCTAGCTTTGGTACAAGCGCCAATAATGCCAGCCAAGATCAAAATCGCAATAATATCAATGTCTCAACCCAAGCGTTTGCTGGCGGTGTACCCGGGCAGGCCACCACCCAAGAAGCGGTGAATGCCGCCAGCTTGCCCAGTCAGTCGGTTATTAACACCACCCGCCCTTACCAAGACATCAACACCCAAGACATGATGTTTGGTGAGCAGCTATTTCGCGGGGCTTTTTCGACCACCTCCGGCTCGACCTTTAACGACAGCTATGTGATCAACCCAGGCGACAATGTCCAAGTACGCATGTGGGGCGCTTATCAATTTGCCTCCACCATGACAGTCGATCCACAAGGCAATATTTTCTTGCCAAACGTCGGTCCGGTACGTATCGCTGGGGTTCAAAACGGCAACTTACAAAACGTGGTCAAAAGCGCGGTCAATCGTATTTATCGCTCAAACGTCGGCGTCTATGCTTCTTTAGAGCAAGCACAGCCGGTCAAAGTATTTGTCACCGGTTTTGTCAAGCAGCCTGGTTATTATGGCGGGCTGGCGGCGGACTCGGTGCTGTCTTATCTCGATAGGGCGGGCGGCGTCGACCCGACACGCGGCAGCTTTATCGACATTCAGATCAAACGCAATGGCCAAATGCTCCAGCAAGTCAATCTTTATGATTTTTTATTGGCCGGTAAGTTGCAGCCTTTTGCCTTTCGTGATGGTGATGTGATTACAGTGGCCCCGCAGAAAAAAACCTTTGAGGTCAGTGGTCAAGTACAAAACGAATATACCTTTGAGTTTGATGTCAACGACCTGACCATCGGTGATGTCTTGCAAGTGGCCAATCCTGCCGCCAACGCCACCAACGTCAGTATTACCCGCAGTGCAGGCCGCGCCCAGACGGCGGAGTACTACTCACTGGCAGAGGCGCAAAACGTGCCTGTCTATAATGGCGATCAGATGGTGGTGACCTCAGATCGCTATGCTGGGACGATCGCAGTGCAGGTAAAAGGAGCACATACGGGCAATGGCGCGATGGTGGTGCCCTATGGCGCCCGTCTCAAAGACATCGTGCCGCAATTGCAGCCAAGCCCGCTGGCTAAGTTGACGCATTTGACCATTTATCGTCAGTCAGTCGCTGAGCAGCAAAAACGCATGATCAATGAGTCGCTTGATCGCCTAGAAGAGCTGACACTTGCCACGCAGTCAACGACCCGTGAAGAGGCAGCACTGCGTCAAGATGATGCCGCTTTGGTCAAACAGTTTGTGGCAAAAGCGCGGAATGTACAGCCAGATGGTCAGATCGTTGTGGTACCAAACTCATGGCAAGACATTATCCTTCAGCAAGGCGATGTCATCGAGATCCCCGCGCAGACGTCTGTGATTACGGTCAATGGACAGGTACGCGCGCAAGGGGCGTTGACCTTTAACCCGGATTATACCGTCGGCGATTATGTGGCCAATTCAGGCGGCTTCGGTGATAATGCAGATACCAAAGAGATTTTGGTTATCCACCAAAATGGCGCCAGCGAAGTGGTGAATACCGCTTATCGTATCCAGCAAGGCGATGAGATTATGGTGTTGCCAAAGGTTAAAACCAAGCGAGTAGAGATTGCGCGCGGACTGTCGCAGATTTTCTATCAGTTGGCCATCGCTGCAAAAGTGGTGCTGGATCTATAACGACTGATAGGCGTTTTATAGGATAAGGTGTTTATACTAAAATATCAGTGATTGGTAAATCACTGATTGACAAGGGGAAATAATGGCAAACAGCGTCACAGATGAAGGCAAAATCGCCTCTATATCGGCCTTTGATGATACGCTGTTTTTGCCCTTAACCCAGCGCTTGCAGCCGATGCAACTGGCGGTAATTGGCAAAGGTATGCAGCGTAATAATCGTTTGCTGCCACAGGTGTTGCGTGCTGATATTCAGCGCTGGCATCCGTGGTCAGCAGGGCAACAAGGTGTCATGGCCACTGCTGCCTCACTGCTGTCTAGGCTGCCCTTACCAAACCATATCAAAAATCAGGTCAAAACCATATCGAAGCCTCAGCCTGAGGCTTTTATCGGTTGGGGACGCAAAAAAAGCTTTCAGCGCGCGCGCAAAGCCGCCAGCAAACAAAGCTGTGCTGCGCTGAGTATCGAAGACGGCTTTTTGCGCTCATTAGACTCTGGCATCAGTAGCCGCCACGCTGTCAGTGTGGTCGTCGATGATGTGGGTATTTATTTTGATTTGACCCAAAGCTCGCGCTTAGAGCAGCTTATCGTTGCCCGCGCCAGCTTTGACAATCATAACAATCGTGACAGTGCTGGGCATCATGCGCTGCATCACCGTCGTGCCCAGCAGCTGATGTCACGCATCTGTGCAGAAAAGCTGAGTAAATATAATGCGGTGACGACTTGCCCCTCACTCAATGAGTTGGCAAACAGTAAAGCGGCAAAGCGAAAAGTCGCCAATACCGCAAGCACTCCTCGGCCGCCACATATCTTATTAATCGATCAAGTCGCAGGCGATGCCTCTGTCAAAGGGGCTGGTGCAGATAAACGTCAGTTTAGGCGTATGCTAAAAGCTGCTTGCCGCAATCATCCGAATGCCCATATTTGGATAAAAGCACACCCTGCCGCCCGCACAGGTTATCTGACTGGTCTCAAACTACCCAAAAACGTGCAAGTGTTGACACAGGTGCTCAATCCTATCGCCTTACTGGCGCAGGTCGATCATGTGTATACAGTCAGCTCGCATATGGGTTTTGAGGCGCTGATGCTCGGCAAGCAGGTGCATTGTTTTGGGGTCAATTGGTATAGCGGCTGGGGGCTGACAGATGATAGCGGTGCGCCCAAACGCTTGTACCATACGGTCATGCAACGTCGTCAAAGCTTTGCGATGAGTTTGCCGCCGTCAAACCCTCAGCCTAATTTAGCCTTATTTCCACCAGCTTTTTCTCAAACGACCTCTAAAGCTAATGTGACAAGAAACGTGAGCGCAACTTTAGAGGTACTGTTTTATAGTGCTTATGTCGATTATAGTCACTATGTTGATCCTGCGAGCAGAAAATCGTGCGACATAGAGGCGGCGATTGAGTGGCTGGTGACCAACCGTCACTGGCAAGCGCAGCTGGCAGGTCGTTTGACGGTTTATGAATTTAGCCGCTGGAAGCTGCCATTTGTTAAGGCTTTTTTGGATTTGCCGCGTACTGATTTATTTATCAAACCAAAACCTCGTCTAAAAAACCTGCTGCATCCTGATCATTTACGGGTGGATTATCAGCAGCCGTTACTGGTTTGGGGCTTAGCAAAGCGGCAGCAGATACAACAAAAACGCCAGCGCAAGCAGGTGGGTTTTGGCGCAGATAGCCCAGCTATCTACTGTATGGAAGATGGTTTTATCCGCTCCAACGGTCTGGGCGCAACGCTACTGGCGCCTTTATCTGTGGTGATAGATAAACAAGGCATTTATTACGACGCCACCGAGCCCTCGGATTTGGAGACGCTGCTACGCTACTGTCAGCCGCTAAGTCAGCCGCAGCGTCAGCGCGTCCAAAACCTACAAACCAAACTGCTCACCCAGCGAGTCAGTAAATACAATGTGGGTGCGAGCATCAGTCGTCAGGCAAGTCGTGATGGCAGCTGGCTCATACAGGCAAAGCAGTCTGGCAAGCGTCGCCTCCTCATCGTTGGACAAGTAGAAGATGATCTCTCTGTACAGCACTGCGGGTCAATGATCAAAAAAAACCGTGATTTGATCGCGCGCGTTAGGCAAGACAATCCTGATGCATATCTCATTTATAAACCGCATCCCGATGTGGAGGCAGGACTGCGCGCTGGCAAGGTAGGCGCTGATGGCTTACAGCTGGTAGATGCGGTCGCTTATGATACCGCGATGCCTGATTGCCTAGAAGGGGTCGATGCGGTGCACACCATCAGCTCGTTGACAGGCTTTGAGGCGCTGCTTCGCAGTTTGAGTGTGACGTGTTATGGTCTGCCATTTTATGCAGGGTGGGGGCTGACCACAGATATCGACGCGCAGCTGCCGCCAAAATCTCAGTATCTGGCCAGACGTAATCGCGGCACTCCTTTATCGCTTGAGCAGCTACTGTATTGTACTCTGATTCGCTACCCGTTATATCGTCTGCCAGATGGCCATGGGCTGGCGCAAGTGGAGCAGGTCATCGACTATTTGTACCCGCCTGATGACGATGCTTTGATGGTCAGTCCAGAGACTTCTATTACTCCCAGCACCAAGAGCCCTATGCGCGCTTTATTACCAACGCCTACCCAATTAAAACGCCGCGCCGCGACGCGTTTTATGCAGTATCGCCATCAGTGGCAACAGCGTCTCAGCAATAAACCGCACTAACCTTATCTCAACAATCAACGTAAATCCCCTGCGACAGTCATGCCTTTTTTAGGTATAATTGCCTGTCGTTTATGCGGTTTTTTTGTATACTAGCCTGTTTTGATGCGACTTTCTTTTTCTTTGATTAATGGTAATTTGATACTATGACAGCTTCGATGTCTCATCTGCTTACTCATCGACATGTCTTGCTATTACAAGGAAAAATGGGCGGTTTTTTTCATCGTTTCTCAAGTTTTTTGCAAACGCAAGATATCAAGGTCAGCAAGATTAACTTTAATGCTGGCGATGCGCTGTTTTATCATCATCCCAATACTTACGAATACACAGGCACATTGGCGCAGTTTTCGTCGTGGTTGTCTGCTTTTATTCAAGAGCAAGGGGTTGATGCCATCGTCTGCTTTGGCGACTGCCGTCCGCACCATACTCAAGCGGCGCGGGTCGGTGAGCAGCTAGGCACCTCATTTTTCGTATTTGAAGAAGGCTATTTGCGCCCTGATTACATTACTTTGCAGGAGCATGGCATCAATGGCTACTCACGCCTTAATACGGCTGATATCAAGGCGCTGAAAAAAGCCAACGACCAGCCGCTCTATACGCATAATCGCTTTTATCGCTTGAGCGTCGCGGCCATCGTTTACTATGCGGCCACTTGGCTGTATAAAAGCCGCTACCCGCATTATTCCCATTATCGTGGTATGACCGCCTGGCAAGAGGCAATCGCTTGGCTAAAAGCGCCGTGGCGCAAGCTGCGTGGCTACTTACCTGACAAGCGCTTACAACAGCGGCTAACGCGGCAAGACAGCAACAATTATTTTTTGATTAGCTTACAGGTGCATAATGACTCGCAAATCACTCATCACAGTGACTATCGTGATGTGGTGCAGTTTATTGACGAGGCCATCGCAAGCTTTGCCCATCATGCCGATGCTGCGCAGCTGCTGGTATTTAAGCATCATCCGCTAGACCGAGGTCATCGGGATTATCGTGAGTTGGTAGCAAGTTTGGCAGCGCGCTACCAAGTCGCAAATCGGGTGTTTTATGGCTGTGATATGCATCTGCCCACCTTGATGAAGCACAGTATCGGAATGGTGACCATCAATAGCACCACGGGTCTACAATCGGTATATCATAAAAAACCGACCAAGGTCATGGGCCGCGCTATCTATGACACTCCCAAACTGACGGATCAAAAACCACTTGATAAATTCTGGCAGCAACCAAAGGGCCCCGACAACGAGTTTTATCTGCGCTTTCGTGAGTATCTGATAGAGCAAACCCAGCTAAATGGTGCTTTTTATGGCAAGTCGCCATGGATATATAAGTATCTAAGCGCGACAAAAGACACTGCCGATTCAGCGTTTTCTGAGAGTAAGATGCCCTAAAAATAACGGGGATAAACGTGAAATATCGCAAAAGACACAGACGCGATAAACAAATTAGCCAACAATCTGTTGCCTTCTTTTTTTCTGTAGCGTTATCGGCTTGTAACGTCACTGGTAAATCCTCTGCCAACGAATAAAATCGCCTTACTTTATAGTGGAAAACTGCTAGAATACGCTTTTATGTTTGCGCATAACGGTTGGCGTCTTCAGTGGTTGATTAAAGACAGTGATACCGGATGTCGGTCTGATAATGTCTGGATCTTTATGGCTCATTTATGGGCTGCCAGTTTTTAGATAGCGACTTTTTAGATAGCGACCGTGTGACATGCGCCTGACAGCATTTGCTCGAATCTTTTATTCTATCACCCTTAATTTAGTAGGCGCTTTGTGACTGCATTAGCAAATATTCGTAACTTTTCAATCATTGCCCACATCGATCATGGCAAGTCGACGCTTGCCGATCGTTTTATCCAGATGTGTGGTGCCTTGCAAGATCGCGAGATGCAAGCGCAGGTACTCGACTCTATGGATATCGAGCGTGAGCGCGGTATCACGATTAAGGCGCAGTCGGTCACTTTGTTTTATGACCATCCAAATGGCGAGCGCTATCAGCTTAATTTTATTGACACGCCAGGCCACGTCGACTTTTCTTATGAAGTGTCGCGCTCACTTGCTGCCTGTGAAGGGGCGCTGCTGGTGGTGGACGCCGCGCAAGGCGTCGAAGCACAGTCGGTGGCCAACTGCTACACCGCGGTCGATCAAGGTTTGGAGGTTATGGCAGTCTTAAATAAGATTGATTTGCCACAAGTAGAGCCTGAGCGCGTGATTCAAGAGATTGAAGACATCATCGGGATTGAAGCCATTGATGCGCCGCGTGTCTCTGCCAAATCAGGTCTAGGCGTCGATAAGCTATTAGAAACGTTAGTAGATGTTATCCCTGCGCCAACAGGCGACCGCGAAGCCCCGCTACAAGCCCTTATCATTGACTCTTGGTTTGACAGCTATTTGGGCGTGGTATCGTTGGTCCGTGTCCGTGAAGGGACGGTGAAAAAAGGCGATAAGATTTATATCAAATCGACCAAAGAGTCTCACCCTGTCAGCTCTATCGGTGTCTTTACGCCAAAACCTGTCGACACCGGCGTCCTAGAAGCAGGGGAAGTGGGTTTTGTCATCGCTGGTATCAAGGACATCGCAGGCGCGCCGGTGGGTGATACCATCACGCATGCCAGCACGCCTGACGTTGAGCGTATCCCAGGTTTTCAGCAAATCACTCCGCAGGTCTATGCAGGCATGTTCCCTGTCGATGCCAATGATTTTGAAAAATTCCGTGAAGCCTTACAAAAACTACAAATCAACGACGCCTCGCTTTTCTTTGAGCCAGATACCTCGGATGCGTTAGGGTTTGGTTTCCGCTGTGGCTTTTTGGGCATGCTGCATATGGAGATTATCCAAGAGCGCTTAGAGCGCGAGTATGACTTGGATTTGATCACCACTGCACCATCGGTGATTTATGAGATTGTCAAAAAAGACGGTGAGATTATCTATGTCGATAACCCATCGAGATTGCCTGAGCCAAACAACATCGAAGAGTTCCGCGAGCCGATTGCTCGTTGTCAGATTTTAGTACCGCAAGATTACTTGGGCAACGTCATGACTTTGTGTATCGAGCGCCGCGGCGTACAGGTCGATATGCGCTTTATGGGCAAGCAAGTCCAGCTGATCTTTGATATTCCGATGGGTGAGGTGGTCATGGACTTCTTTGACCGTCTAAAATCAGTCTCGCGCGGCTTTGCCTCATTGGATTATAACTTTGAGCGTTATCAAGTCGATAAGCTGGTGAAAGTGGATGTACTCATCAATGGTGATCGAGTTGATGCGCTAGCGATGATTGTCCATCAGGACCAAGCACGCTTCCGTGGCAATCAGCTAGTGACCAAAATGAAAGAGCTGATTCCGCGTCAGATGTTTGATGTGGCGATTCAAGCGGCGATTGGTAGCCAGATCATCGGTCGTAGTACGGTCAAAGCCATGCGTAAAGATGTCCTAGCCAAATGTTATGGCGGTGACGTGTCACGTAAGAAAAAGCTGTTGTCTAAGCAAAAAGCGGGTAAAAAACGTATGAAGCAGGTGGGTAGCGTCGAGATTCCACAAGAAGCCTTCTTAGCCGTGCTGCAAGTGGATAGCTAAGAGTACATGCTGCTTTGGTAAAGGTTTGATAAAAAATACGTCACATATGGTTTGATCTTATCGAGGCTGCAATAAGATAAGCCGCTCGTTAATAGGCAAGTTATTATGGATTTTGATTTTAATTTAATTTTAGTGCCATTAACCATCGGCTTAGGTATCATTTGGCTATTAGATAAGTTGACCCTCAAACAGCGTAAGACTCGCGGACGCGGCAAGGAGAGCTTATTGGTCCGCTGGGCTTATGACTTTTTCCCCGTATTGGCCGTGGTGTTAGTGGTACGTTCATTTTTGATTGAACCTTTTAATATTCCCTCGTCATCGATGGTGCCTACGCTGTACACAGGCGACTTTATCGCAGTCAATAAGTATGCGTATGGTGTGCGTCTGCCTTTGACGTACAATAAAGTATTGGACACAGGCGAGCCTGAGCATGGCGACGTGGCCGTGTTTCGCTATCCAGAAAACCCAAGTATTTACTACATAAAGCGTGTGATTGGTCTGCCAGGGGATACGGTGAGCTATGATAACGGGACGCTTGCGATCAATGACGTACCAGTAAAAACCAAGCCTGTCAGCTTTACGGCCAATACAGATCTGACGTCTCAGCTTTATTTACCAGGACAGATTGCCCCCGGTCAAATACTCACCGAAGAGAGCGCTGCTGCCATGGGCCAGCAAGAAGAGCGTGAAGCGCAGTATTTTTCCGAAACTCAAGGGGATACGACGCATCTTGTGCGCTATTTGACCGATATGAATAGTGCGCAATATGCGCCTTTTTTGCAGCAACAAGCGCCAGAAGTGGTCAGCTCTGAGGGTGCACAGTGGCGTATCCAGGTACCAGAAGGTCAGTATTTTGTGATGGGTGATAACCGTGATCGCAGTGCTGACGGCCGGTTTTGGGGTTTTGTGCCCGAGCAAAACCTAGCGGGCAAAGCGGTCTACATCTGGATGCATAAGCTACCAGGCCTAAACCTGCCCACTTTTGCACGTAACGGTACGATTCACTAACCGTAAAGGCTGACTAGAGCGTCTCTTCACTTAGGGTTTGGTTTGAGGCAGCGCGTACAAGCATGATATGTCTGCTGATAAAAAGCAGCAGCGCCGCTATTGGTTTTTTTATCGATAATAGTTTTGTGCTAATATTGTTACTATCTAATCAACAATCGCCTCATAGGTAGGCGGCGGTTAAAAATAGTGATTTATCAATATGGACCAGTAGAGGAAAAGGATCATGCAGCAGATATCTGGCTTGGCAACGCAGCGCGGTGCAAGTGTGACCAGTATCGTTTTAGTCATTATGGTTTTGGGTGTTGCTGCCAAACTCATCGTTGCTATCGTACCCGCTCACATCGGTGATTACCAGTTAAATAAGACTTTGAATGCCCAGCTAAAAGAGTCGAATAAGAATAATGAAACCGCCAGACAGTACGTCGAACGTGTCAATCGGCAGCTATCTATCAATGCTGATTATGACACCAAAGCAGAGGACGTCTTTACCTTTACCAATAAAAAAACGGGTCAACTGGCGATTCATAAGCAGTATGCGGTCACCAATAATTTCTTTGGCAATGTCGATATCGTCAATCGTTTTGAGGCCGATATCGATATGAATAGCGCAGAGTAGTGCAGCCGAGCTGCCGATGATTTTTATAACGCATTTATCATTCCAACCATTCACCACCTCAGTAAAAACAGAAGGGATAACCATAAGCCACGCATGAAACCAACTTCGCAGCATTCCCAAGCGGTTACTACTCCCAAAAAAAATAGCACGTCTGTCGACAACCACGTTGTGAGTACAGAGTTTATCCAACGATTAGCGGTTTTGACGCGCAAATTAGGCTATGTGTTCAACGATTTGAGCTTGCCAAAGCTTGCGCTGACGCACCGCTCTTTTGACAGCAAAAAAAACTACGAGCGTTTAGAGTTTTTGGGTGACGCCCTGCTAGGGATGATCGTCGGAGAAGCTTTGTACCATCGTTATCCGACGCAAAATGAAGGGCGATTGACGCGTATGCGAGCCACTTTAGTACGTCAAGAGTCGCTGGTAATCATCGCGCAAAATCTTGAGCTTTCCAACCATTTGATTTTAGGCGTGGGCGAGCGTAAAGGTGGCGGACGCAATCGCGCTTCTATCTTGGCCGATGCTGTAGAGTCTTTGATTGGGGCGATTTACCTAGATAGCCAAGACATGGACATCACGCGCCAGTGCGTACTGTCGTGGTATGGGGATTTGATCGACAATGTCAACGATCAAAAAGCCTTAAAAGATGCCAAAAGCCGTTTGCAAGAGTGGCTACAGTCCAAGCAATTTGATTTACCACATTATGAGCTATTAGAGACTCGAGGGAATGCGCCGCATCAGATATTTGTGGTGCGCTGCCATGTTAATATCAATGAATGCCCTGACATTACTGAGTCTGGTGAGAGTCGCCGTATCGCTGAGCAAAAAGCGGCCGAGCTGATGATTAATCAGTTGCACAAGCTGCCAAACTCTGCCAAAAAACGCTTATAGCAAGTGATAAACCCACAGCCTTACATATAATATGGTTATTGCAAGTAATATGGTTATTGCAAGGCAGTTTGTCCACATTGATTTTACTCGTCTTGACCGCATATATTATAAAAGTTCACCGATTTATTAGCCCATAACGCAATGGATGTTTTAATATTGGTGATAATGCACCATTTAACGCCTAGTGATTTTTTATCAAACACCGTTTGGCTGGTGATAAACCCTACAGGATTACCTTATGAGCAATCATTCTGATTTGCCATCACACAATGCAGATAATACTGACAATATGACTGAAAACACCCCCATGCCCGCAGACCAAAATCAGGTAGCAATGAGCACAGACGAGATCAATCAGTCAGAAGATGTCTCATTAGAAAACGATGCCGCCATTGAGGCGTTTTTTGCCCCGAGTAGCCAGACGCGTATCGCGGAAGATTTCAAGTCGGGCTATGTGGCGATTGTTGGTCGTCCAAACGTGGGTAAATCGACGCTGATGAACCACTTGCTTGGGCAAAAACTGTCTATTACCTCGCGCAAGCCGCAAACCACCAGACATCGTATCCACGGTATTTTGTCAAACCATGAGATGCAAGCGGTGTTTGTCGATACGCCGGGTATCCATCGTAACGAAGTACGGGCGATCAATGAGCGTATGAACAAAGCCGCGGTTTCAGCCTTGGTCGATGTTGATTTGGTGCTGTTTGTGGTCGATTCGGATCAATGGCGTGATGATGATCTGCTTACCTTGCAAAAACTTGGTGAGACAGATCTGACCGTGGTATTGGTCATCAACAAAGCCGATACCTTAAAGGATAAAGGTACGCTCTTGCCCCTGATCGAAACGTTCCACGAAAGCTTTGACTTTGCTGATATCGTTCCTGTGTCTGCGCTAAAAAACCAAAACCTAGATCGCTTACAAGAGGTGATTGCCTCACACTTACCAGTGGCGTCGCCTATTTATGACACCGAGCAAATCACCGACCGTTCAGAGCGTTTTTTGGCCAGTGAAATCATTCGCGAAAAGATCATGCGCAGTGCAGGCGATGAAGTGCCCTATGATTTGACCGTGCAAATTGATGAGTTTAAAGACGAGCCTGCGCATACAGATGCCAAAACTGGCCGTCCACGCAAAGCTTGTACCTTTATTGATGCGACCATCTATGTGGAGCGTAGCGGACAAAAAGCCATCGTCATCGGAGATAAGGGCCAGCGTATCAAGCAAGTCGGCATGGACGCTCGCAAGGATATGGAGCAACTGTTTGACAAAAAAATCATGCTGACCTTATGGGTAAAAGTCAAACGTGGCTGGTCTGATGACGAACGAGCCTTGACCAGTTTGGGCTATTGATAAGCAGCGATACCGATAGGTATAGCCGTTTTTAAGCCACCTGATAAGCATGGGTGCTGAGGTAATAGACATGCGTAACGAAGCGTTGACAGGTTACTTATTGCATCAGCGTCCTTATCAAGAAAAGCGCGCATTATATTGTCTTTTTTCTCAGCAGCATGGGGTTATACATGGGGTTGGCAAAAAAGGCGCACCGCTATTTATGCCTTTGCAGCTATTTGCCAGTGGCAAGCGTGATTTAAAGACGTTTAGTCAAATCAACATCGCTGTACACAGTAATAGAGATGGAAAAGCCTCTTTAGATGCTCATCCCGATAATGCAGCGGTAGATGACGCTCACACGCTTGCTGCCATGCCTTATGAGACAATCACGGGTCAGCAGCAGTATTCGGCATTGTATCTCAACGAGATATTGTGGCGTCTTTTGCCAACCGAAGATCCAATGCCGACACTGTGGCAGCACTACCAAAACAGCCTATACCAACTCAAACAGCCTTTAACCCAGCAGCAGCTGCGTCTATGCTTGCGTCAATTTGAAAAGTACCTATTTGATGAACTTGGTTTTACCCTGACTCTCAGTCATGACAGTATGCAAGACGCGATTGTGCCTGAGGGACTATATCGGTTTTTGCCAGATGCTGGGTTTTTGGCCATATCGCGTGACACCATAGAGTCTGAGCGTTTAACAAGTGCCAGTGGCTATGCGGTGTTTTCGGGTGCAGATATCATAACAATGGCGCAGTCAGGCATCACTACCACGACGCTAGACGACTGGTCAAAACTACATCGTCATCTGATTGATCATTTATTAGAGTATCAGCCCCTGCAAAGTCGATTGTTGTGGCAGCAGCAGCGGCGCTATCAATGATTACGTCTAGTAGTAGTCACGTTTATCAATCAATCGTTACGTCTATCAATAGTCATGCCTGTCTATTAGGTCTCGTTATTAAAAGGATGTCTTATGACCACTTCTTCATTATCCACCGCTCATGGTACTTTGCAAAAACCTTTGTTAGGCGTCAATATTGACCATGTAGCGACATTGCGTCAAGCACGCGGTGTCAATTATCCAAGTCCTTTGGCAGCGGCCTTATTATGTGAAAAGGCGGGCGCCGACGGTATCACGATACACCTACGTGAAGATCGTCGCCATATTCAAGATGCTGATGTCTATGAGATAGCGGAGCAGCTGACGACGAGAATGAATTTAGAAATCGCTGCAACAGAGGAGATGCTAAAAATTGCCAGTGAGGTCAAGCCATACTGGGTATGTCTGGTACCTGAAAAGCGTGCTGAGCTAACCACAGAAGGCGGTCTTGATGTCGCAGGGCAACTGGCTTGGTTGACTGATTATATCGGTAAGCTACAAGCTGCGGGCATTAAAGTGTCACTGTTTATTGACCCTGACGACAAACAAGTCGCAGCAGCCATCGAGTGCGGCACGGATGCCATCGAGCTACATACCGGTGCTTATGCCGAAGCAGGTTTGGCCGGTGATACAGGTGCCCAGCAAAATGAGCTTGCGCGCATCAAAGCGGCGGTTGCGACTGCGCAACGTCTCAATAACCAGCTACTGGTCAATGCAGGTCATGGCCTCACACGTGACAATGTCCATGCCATTGCACAGATAGAAGGGATTTATGAGTTAAACATCGGCCATGCGCTCATCGCAGATGCCGTATTTGCCGGACTAGAACAGGCCGTCGTGATGATGAAAGACGCGATGTATAAAGAAAGCTAAAAAACCTGCGTAGCTAGTTAATTAGAGGTTGCCTATTTAGAGACCATAATAAATAAGGCTCATTTATCACATTGAGTGGGGTGGTTTTCATTAAGCTTTTGCTTAACAATGCCGCCTTGGTTGAAAGAGATGAGATACATGGCTTTATTATAAGTGGCCGTTGGGCAGTATTTTATATGACCAAAGTGCCCACGCGGTTTGCCACTATCTCCCCAAAACTTAGTATAGTGGCGTCTGCCGCCTACGCGTAACATGACCTTACTGTGTTTTAGCTTCAGTGACTGCTGCACCAATAGCTGATCAACCTGCGTATCGAAGTGCTTGTTGTTATTTTTATCGATAAATAATAAAAGGGTTTTGTCACTGTTTCTATGACAGCGGCCACCTGCGTTTGATAAGCACAGCAACACGTTTTGTCTTCTGATAAAACTTTCAGCCTTGGCTAAAGCAAGTGTATCCTCTAATTGGTTTTTGACGCGTTCAGCTTCCATCCGCGCCAGCTGCGTCTGTATGGCTGGTGCCGCCATCATCGCTATAATAGCCATTATCGCCACAGTGATAATAAGCTGAATTAAGGTAAAACCCTGACAACTTTTATATACGTGCGGACAATTCGTGATCTTGGGTTTATCTAATGAAGTGATTGGATACGGTAAGCGGGGCGACCAGGCTATATAGTCTTTACCTCTCTTATCTTTACCTCTCTTATAAAGCAAGTAACGTCTTGCTTTGTCAAATAACAGTGCACCCAAGACCAACGTTACTTTACCAGCGCAACCAACGCGGCAAATTCTAAGTAGCTCTATCCTAAGTAGCCAGTTCATGAGGCGTGTAACCTATACTAAGTGAAGGAATCTAATAACGGGGTCTCACTTATTTCCTTGTTACTTCATTGTATATTTGTATTTTCAAATATATTGCTGGTTTTTTATCAAAGTGCCATTATTTTGCTTTACATAAAACTGTGTAAATACACTATAGTCTACAGTGAATAAATGTCGACTTATGTAGTTTAAACAAAATATATGTCTACTGTCAAAAAATGTTTCAATTGGTGAATGCTGGGTTTTAGCAATAGAGAAAAATTACTAACTGTATTAAAATACGCTCAGACAGTAGGTATTGTTAAGTGAACTATCTATTGCGAACTGACATACAAAAGATAAAAAGCGTAAGGTGTGTTAGTTCTAGGTAACTTAAGCTGGTTATTGTGTTTTAGTTACGACATTATCGTGTAATAATGTGTAGCTCGTTAACGAAAAAAGTTGTAAACTGAATTGATAATCGCTAAGCTACTCCTTAATTGGTTTTGCTTTGTAACTTAAAATTCGTAAGAGATGTCTATTTTAGAGCGTCTTGAGAAGCGGTTTTGCTTAACGCATCACTAAAATTATCCTTTGGAGGAAGTCCATGAAATTGAATAAAATTGCTCTAGCTCTGGTTGCTGTAGCAGCTGCGCCTTTAGCAGCAAATGCTGGCGTAACAATTAGCCCGCTATTACTTGGTTATCACATGACTGAAGAGTTCAGTGATACTAGTGATAAGCAACGTGATATCCTAAGAACTGGTAAAGACCTATATATGGATGGTCAAACCCCTTCGCAGCCAATCGATGGTCGCAATGGTAACCTTAACGGTGGCGTAGCGCAAGAAAGCGGTCTTTATACTGGTGCTGCTCTTGGTATCGAATTGACACCTTCTACGCAGTTCCAAGTTGAGTATGGTGTTACTAATACCAATGGCGAAGCTTCAGAAAGATCAGCAGATGCTGGCGTAAACCGTTTCGACGTAGAACAAACCATGCTTTCTGGTAACTTCTTGATCGGTACTGAAGAGTTCACGGGTTACACTGACAGCGCATTCAAACCATATGTATTGGTTGGTGCCGGTCAATCTAAAATCAAAGTAGAAAACCAAGAGCAATATGTAGCAACAGCTGATGCTCAAGGTACTACTGCTGGTGGAACTGTAGAAGCTGGTACTGAAGTAGCAAACTCTAAAGACACTATTGGTAACCTAGGTCTAGGTGCTATGTATCGTATCAACGATGCACTAAGCCTACGTGGTGAAGCTCGTGCGATTCACAACTTTGACAACAACTGGTGGGAAGGCATGGCATTGGCCGGCCTAGAAGTTGTACTTGGTGGCCATTTAGCACCTACAGTAGCAGTACCACCTATGCAAGAGCCAGTAGTTGACAACACGCCAGTCGTGGTTGTTGATGACCTTGATTCTGATGGTGATGGTGTACCTGATAGCATCGACGCTTGCCCAGGCACTCCAATGAACGTTGTCGTTGACGAGCGTGGTTGCCCAGTTCCAGTAGATATTACTGATGAGCTAAAAATGGAACTACGCGTATTCTTTGACAACGACAAGTCAACGATCAAAAACCAGTACAAGCCAGAAATCGCTAAAGTGGCTGAGAAGATGCGTGAGTATCCTAATTCTACCGCTCGCGTAGAAGGTCATGCTTCTAAGACTGGTCCTTCAGCACGTTATAACCAACGTCTATCTGAAGCTCGTGCCGTTGCGGTTAAATCTATGCTAACTAACGAATTTGGTATCGCGCCAAACCGTCTAACAACTGTTGGCTATGGTTACAACAACCCAATCGCGCCAAACGATACTGAAGAAGGTCGTGCTATGAACCGTCGTGTTTATGCCATCATCACTGGTGACAAAACAATGACTGTTGAGCAAACTAAAGACATGGTTGTTCAGTAAATAATAACTGATAGACTTAAGTCTTGATTGAAAAACACTCATATATAGTTACAAAAAAAGCCGCCCATAGGGTGGCTTTTTTTTATTTATGTATTGAGAAAAGCAAGTAATTACATAAATTTATCGGGCAATAATGTTATACTAGCAGCCCAAACATTCTGTAAATTGACAGAGTGTACATTAGCATAGCTATCTGTATGATGAATTTATCAGTGTAGATATTTGATTCTCTTGAAATAATTAGAAAGTCGGTACTTATTGGACGACTTTTTAAATCAGTATTAAATACCTGTCTGATTGATGATAAAAGTTTATCCAGCGGCGCTTATTGCTACTGCATTTTTTTAAGACGAAACGAGCATTTTATATGGCGAACGATATCAAACACCTGCGTAACATTGCAATTATTGCCCACGTTGACCACGGTAAAACCACTTTGGTTGATAAGTTATTACATCAGTCTGGTACTTTTGGCGACCGTGCAAACATTGCTGAGCGTGCGATGGACTCAGGTGATATTGAGCAAGAACGTGGTATTACTATTTTGGCTAAAAACACAGCCATCCGCTGGACAGATCAGACTGATGGTACCGAATACCGTATCAACATTGTAGACACCCCAGGTCACGCCGATTTTGGCGGTGAAGTCGAGCGTGTTATGTCAATGGTTGACTGTGTATTGTTGGTAGTGGACGCGGTTGATGGCCCAATGCCACAAACTCGTTTTGTGACGCAAAAAGCATTTGAGCAAGGTCTAAAGCCGATCGTGGTTATCAATAAAATCGACCGTCCAGGCGCGCGTCCTGACTGGGTCATGGATCAAATTTTTGATCTATTTGATAACTTGGGTGCAACCGATGAGCAGCTTGACTTCCCAGTAGTATATGCTTCAGCGCTAAACGGTATTGCAGGTTTAGATGCTGATGATTTGGCAGAAGACATGACGCCACTGTTTAAAACCATCGTTGATGTGGTACAGCCACCTCAAGTAGATGTAGATGCGCCATTCCGTATGCAAATCTCAAGCCTTGATTACAACAGCTTTGTTGGTGTTATCGGGGTTGGTCGTATCCAGCGCGGTAAAGTAAAGACCAACACACAGGTCACGATTATTGATAAAAACGGCAAAACACGTAACGGCCGTATTTTAAAAATCATGGGTTACCACGGTCTTGAGCGTATCGATGTAGAAGATGCTCAAGCAGGTGATATTGTTTGTATCACGGGTATCGATGCATTAAATATCTCAGACACCATCTGTGATCCAAACCATGTAGAAGCACTACCAGCGTTGACGGTTGATGAGCCAACGGTATCTATGAACTTCCAAGTAAACAATTCACCGTTTGCTGGTCGTGATGGTAAGTTTGTGACGTCACGTAATATTCGTGAGCGTCTAGAGCGCGAACTGATTCATAACGTCGCCCTGCGCGTAGAAGATACAGAATCTCCTGATAAATTTAAAGTATCAGGTCGCGGTGAGCTACACCTTTCAGTATTGATCGAAAACATGCGCCGTGAAGGTTTTGAGCTTGGGGTATCAGGTCCTGAAGTTATCGTAAAAGAAGTCGATGGTAAGCTACAAGAACCGTATGAAAACGTGGTTTTTGATATCGAAGAAGAGCATCAAGGCCCTATCATGGAGCAAGTTGGTCTACGTAAAGGCGAGATGACCAATATGGAGCTTGATGGTAAAGGTCGTATGCGTATTGAGGCAACGATGCCTGCGCGCGGTTTGATTGGTTTCCGTTCTGAGTTTTTAACACTAACCTCAGGCACGGGCATCATGACATCGAGCTTTTCTCACTATGGTCCTCAAAAAATTGGTGATGTCGGTGGCCGCGCTAATGGTGTATTGGTGTCTATGGCCAATGGCGTATGTCTAGGTTTTGCACTATTTAACCTACAAAAACGCGGTAAGCTATTTGCTGAGCCACAGCTAGAAGTCTACGAAGGCATGATCGTCGGTCTAAACTCACGTAGTGATGATATGACCGTTAACCCAACGACGGCAAAACAGCTAACCAACGTTCGTGCTAGTGGTACTGATGAAGCGTTGACATTGACGCCAGCTGTGAAGTTCACCCTTGAGCAAGCGCTTGAGTTTATTCAAGATGATGAGTTGGTCGAGGTGACACCAAAAGCCATTCGTATCCGTAAGCGTTATTTGACGGAAAGTGATCGTAAGCGTCACAGCCGTAGCAAAAAAGGGTAAGACAAACCAGAGCTTAAACACTCAGTGCTAAAATATAGTACGAAAATTTGTTTAAGCTCAAAATTCAGTAAAAAAATGGCTAACCCTAGGGTTAGCCATTTTTTTGCATATGCGTTAGGACAAAGATAATGAGATTTAGAGCAAAGACTAAGGCAAGGGGATTAGAGCAAAGAAGCAAAGACTAAGGGGTTACGACCACATAATCATTGGTATTGATTAAGATCTCTGATGGCTGGTCTACGACGATACGTACGACGTTATCATTGACGGCTTGTGATTTATAATAGTTATCTTCGGAGACGGTACAGCCTAAGCAGCGACCCATGGCACTCCACGGCTCAACGAACAGCTTTTGCTGCGCTTGATCTGGGTTACCCCCGATGATAGAAAATGGCAAACTGACGATATAAGCGGCAGTGCCAGCAACTGCATTGACCAGTTGCAAAGGCTTGCCTACGACGGTATCCACGACCATGGTTTCATAAGAGGGGCCAAAGTCGCTTTCATCAATCTCTATCGCTGCCAACGCAGGCTGCATGCTAGCCGCCATAAAACCTAAGCTTGCGACTGCTGTAAAAAGTTTCTGCTTAACGGCGCGTTGGTTGTTGGCTCTAACAGTCATAATGATATCCTAAAACTCATGATTAATATGGTTTGCTGGTGCTTTTAAAGCAACTCGGAAACCGCGTCCCTATAAAGTTACCGCAATAATAGATAGCTTGAATATTACAGATAGATGAATGATTTGCACAACTTATGTAAGTGCTAGCACTATTAAAGCAAGATGTGCGTCAATAAGCAACAAAAATGCGTACAATCGCGCGGCGGAAATAGAAACGGCGATTGTATTATCGATAGACAGTAGAGCATTATGAGTGGTTGTTTAAAGCCAATGAGATAACAGTCAGCTGAGCTGCTAACAGGTGAGCACCACCTAAGAGTTTAGAGGCTGACAGTTGGCACAATAGACACTTGCTCGGCCGTTAAGTTTGATGTTTTTGAGGGGTGTATCGCAGTGTGGACAAGCTTCTCCTTGTCTGCCATAAACATTGAGTGTTTGCTGAAAATAGCCCGTGGTGCCGCTTGCCACCGTAAAGTCGCGTAGAGTCGAGCCACCAAGCTCTATGGCTTTTAATAAAATATCTTTGATATGAGCGACCAAAACCAATAGCTGCTCATAGGAGAGCTGACGGGCTGGGGTGGCGGGATGAATACCTGATAAATATAGGCTTTCTGTCGCATAGATATTGCCCACACCAACGACGACCTGCTGCTCCATAATCACTGATTTAATTGCGCGGGCGATCGGCTGTTTCTTTGATTTGGTGGTACTGGCAGCCGCTGTATCATTGCTGTCGTTAGGTGCAGTTGTCCGCTGAATCAGATGGTACAGATAGTCAGCGGTAAACGCCTCTGACAAAGGCTCAGGGCCTAAGTGATCAAGCAGCTTGGTGCGATAGTCTCGATACCAGAGCACCGAGCCAAACCGTCTAGGGTCATAGTAGTGCAGCTGGGTTTTGTTGTTGTCAGTATCGCGAAATGTGATCACCAGATGATCGTGTTTGCGTTTTTCGGTCGTATGCTCGTGTTGTTGCAGGCTGCCTGACATACCCAAATGCACCAATAGCTTTTTTGGCTCCTTTATATGAGCGTGCTGAGAGCCATCATCAGAAGTAGAGGGTGAGAAGTTTAGGATCAAGTATTTGGCGCGGCGCTCCACACTGACTAAGGTATGATGAATCAAACTTCCCAAATCATCTGGCATAGCCCAGCGCAGTTTTGGCTGAAACACTTGTATGTCAACGACTTGCTGACCATGTAAGGGGCTTAGGCTGGTCTTGGTGGTTTCTACTTCAGGCAATTCTGGCATGATGTTTTATGATAACTCTATGATTAAGGTAAGTTTGTAAGCTTAGGTCAAGGGACAGGCTATAAAAATACGCGCCTTATGCGACGGCACGTCTGGCATGCAAGATACCGTGCTGCTGCTCGAGCTTGGCCAATAGTTTAGACAAGTGCGCCAGTCCTGATACTTCGATATGGAACTTCAAAAAAGCGATATTGTCGTCATTACTTAACGTCTCAACTTGGCGAATATTGACGTTTTCTTTGTCAATAATCTGTGTCAAATCGCGTAATAACCCTCGTCTATCATAGGCCTCTACATGTATATCGACTGGTTGATAGCGGCCAGGTTGGACGCGCCAGCTGGCCTCTACCTCGCGCTCAGGATCACGCTCGATGAGACGCAGATATTCTGGACAGCCACGATTGTGGACACTGACACCGCGTGACAAGGTGATATAGCCGGCGATGGGTTCGCCATGGATAGGGTGACAGCAGCCCGCCAAGTTAATTTCGATATTATCCAGTCCATCGATTCGTATCTTATAGGCATCGAGCTTGCTTGTGTCTTTGGTATCGATGCTGGGTACAAAATCCTCTGGCGGTCGCTCCGGCTCTAGCTGTAGCTGACGCGAGATATGACTGGTGAGCTGGTTTAAGCCGATGTCACCGGTGACCAACCCGACGATGATATCATCGGTATTATTGACATTAAAATACTGGGTATAGTCATTGAGATCGATGCTGTTGGGATGTACGGACAAGCGCTCAAGCTCTTTGCTGAGCATTTGCCGCCCAATCTCGATGTTTTTGTCACGGTCTTGCTTGTTAAACCATTGGCGTAGTTTTGAGCGTGCACGGTTGGTATGGATATAACCAAGCGAGGCCACCAGCCAATCACGATTAGGCTCACGTGAGGCTTTGGTGATGATCTCTACTTGCTCGCCCGTTTTGAGCTGGTAGGTCAGCGGCACATAGCGCTGATTGACCCGCGCTGCCTGTGCGCGGTTGCCCACCTGCGTATGGACATAATAGGCAAAATCAAGGACGGTCGCGCCTTTTGGCAGCTCGGTGATATCGCCATCACGACTAAAGATATAAATGCGCTCCAGCTCATCGAAATCGACTAACTGTTCTTCTTCATCAAGCTCCAGCTCTTCTATTTCTTCGCCTGCTAAAACTGCCGAGCGCGGCTGATTGCGGGTTTCGTTATTAATGGACAAAAGCTGCCGCAGCGAGCTGATTCTTTGATTGAGGTAGTTGTCTTTTTTGTTTTTTAGGCCTTCTTTATAATTGACATGCGCGCACATGCCAAGCTCGGCCTCAAAGTGCATCTCGTGCGTTCGAATCTGTACTTCCAGCGATTTGTTTTCGGCAATGACGGCAGTATGCAGCGAGCGATAGCCGTTGGACTTCGGGTTGGTGATATAGTCGTCAAACTGCTCAGGAATATAACGCCATAAGCCATGGACGAGCCCAAGTACGTGATAGCAATCTGAGGGGCTGGTGACCAAAACCCGTAGCGCCCGAATATCATAAAGCTGATCAAACGATAAGCCTTTGAGCTTCATTTTTCGATAAATCGAGTAGATGTGTTTGACGCGTCCCGATACTTCTCCTTCGATACCGGCGTCTGCCAGCGCCTCATTGAGCTTGTCTTGCACGCGCTGGATATAAGACTCGCGCTCACTGCGTTTTTCTGACAGCAGCTTAGCGATTTCTTTGTAGCGCTCAGGTGCCAGATAGCGAAAAGCCAAGTCTTCTAGCTCCCACTTTAATTGGGCGATACCCAATCGGTGCGCTAGTGGGGCATAGATGGTCATGACTTCTCGCGCCACGCGATTTTGCCGCTCCTTACTAGAAAACGTTAGCTCGCGCATGGCAAAGGTACGCTCGGCAAGCTTTATCAGTACAACACGGACATCGTTGGTGACCGAGATGAGCATGCTGTAGATGTTAGAGAGCTGGTCGCGCTGGTTGTTGACAAAGTGGTCTTCTAAACGCTTGTTGCTCTCGATGATCTCCGACAGCTTACCCATCGCCAAGGTATCTTTGACCAAGGTGGCGATGTCTGCTCCGAAGTTTTTTTCGATATCTGTCAGGTTAATGATAGACTTGCGAGCGCTACGATAAAGCATCGCTGCCACCAAGGCATCTTCGTCTTGATACAGGTACGTCAAAATATCGGTCATGCCAATACCTGTGACATAAGCACCTGAGCGCTCGGACTCACTGGTATTCATATGGCTGCGAATAAACTCACAAGCCGCGCTGAGATTGGGCACCGCATCTTGGCCGATACGTTTGGCGACATTGTCCAGCCACGTTGGGACGTCGATGTTGACTTGATCTAGATTAATCGCCTCCAGCTCTTTTTTGGTCAGGGTGTTGTTTTTGTCCAAAAGCGGATTGTTTGCATACTCATTGGCAAGCTTTGGGTCATGTGTATGCAGCGCAGGGTCGGCGGAGCGATCAAAGGTGGTGTGCAGCTTATGAGTGGCCAGTTGGTATTTGATATCGAGAGGAATTTGGGCATAGCTATTGGCAGATTGGTGAGAGCGCTGGCTCGCAACCAGTTGCGCCGCTAGTGTGGCACTGTCAGCTTGAGTGGTTTGTCCATCCACCAACGGCAATCCTTCACGAATTTTGACCATAGCCGACTCCTCTTAGCTATCTTGAATTGATTATAACTTCATCTACTCTGCACGCACTTTGGATGAGATCACAAAGTGTCAGCTATAAACCAATACAACTGCTAAAAAATCCTTTTTTAGCAGCTATAAAATGCAAATAAAATATATAAAGCTATGAGTGCACGTCTTCGCCATGTGCTGATAGAGTAGACATAGGAAGATTGTTTATTATTATCTCATTTTGAGGCGACAAATCAAGCGAGGCTATGTAATGTCTGTTGTTGATAGGTTGAACTAGCGGGTTTGCCTCGCGATATTATCTATAGTTTTGATAAAGACAGCGTGTCCTTGTTTGGTAAGGACACGCCAGTAATATCAGACCGCAACCTTCTCAAAACGGGCAATGGACTCTACATGACCGGTATGACAAAACATATCCATCACCCCAGCATGCGTCAGGCGATAGCCTTGCTCTAATAAAGCCTTGGTGTCGCGTGCGAGCGTCGCTGGGTTACAAGAGACATAAACGATGCGCTCAGCGTTGAACTTGGGCAGATACTGCATAATCTCCCACGCGCCAGAGCGTGGTGGGTCGATCAAGAGTGCATCAAAGCCTTGGTTGGCCCACGGCTGATCTGAGCAATCATGCGTCAAATCCTGACTATAAAATTCTGTGTTGTTAAGGCCATTACGGCGAGCGTTGTCTGCGGCGCGCGCGGTCATTGCGTCACTGCCTTCTACGCCGACCACCGAGCCTGTCTCTCCGACAAGCCGCGCTAAGGGCAGACTAAAATTGCCCAGTCCACTAAACAAATCCAGTACCCGTTCGCCTGCTTTTAAATCCAACAAGTCGCAAGCAAGCTTGGTCATTTGACGGTTGACGGATAAGTTCACTTGCGTAAAGTCAGTTGGAATAAATTCATACGTCAGGTCAAACTCGGGTAGCTGATAATACAAACGTCCAAACTGCTGACTCATATCATCATCAGCGCTCAAGGCGATACGCTGAATGCTATCAGCACCTTTGGGCTGTAGATACAACTGCCAGTTGCGCGCTGCAAAAAACGCCTTTAGTTTTTCTACATCCGCCTCTGACAACGGCGCCAAATTGCGTACGATCAAAGCAACGGGCTGATTGCCGTCTGGTAGTCCGTCTATTTGTTCACCCATCGCCAGCTCAAGCTGGGCAATCTTGTCACGGCTCTCTAAAGTACTAATCAGCGCTTTTAGGTTTTCAATCTCAAAACCGATACGCGGGTCTAGAATATGACACTCATTTAGCTCCGCCAAAAAGTTACTAGAGCGCTCTCGAAATCCGACCAAGGCCGTTTCTTTTTTGGCGACATAGCGTACGCCCAAGCGCGCTTTGGTGCGATAGCCGAGGCGATCACCGACCACAGGCGCCAGCCAAGTATCAGGCTCGGCATTGGCCTGATGGATGAGCATCTCTGCCAGTACTGATTGCTTAAAATTGATTTGGCCATCTGGCTGCCAATGCTGCAAGCTACAGCCGCCGCAGACGCCGAAATGCGGGCAGGGCGGAACCGCGCGCTCAGGATTTGGATTGGCCGTAATACTCACAGCGTCGCCTTCTTCAAAGCTGGCACGACTGTTGGTCAACTTCACTAAAGCGCTCTCACCTGGTAAGGCAAAGCTGACAAAGACTTTTTTGCCGTGCTTGTCTTCGATATGGCCGTCATCTACGCCAAAGCCATTACCATATATCGCCACGCCGCGACCATCATGTGATAGACCATCAATCGAAAAAGGCAGCGGCTCAGCTTCTTTTAACCGTCGGCGCGTCTTTGAAGAGGGTTTGGACTTTTTTTTGTTGGGCGGAATGGTGATTGTTTGGCGAGCGCTCTCAGGCGTCGTCGCCTCGGGTGCCGTAGAAGTCTTTGAATCGGTGGGCTGCATAAACCTGCCTTAATAATAAATGATAAATAACGAAAAATAAGGGTGAGTGCTACTGTGTATAGCTCTGCTCATAGCACTGCGGTAATATCGGATGGTCAATCACAGGGTTTAAGCGTCGGGTGCCGACGACCAATCAGCGATAAACTCATGATGACGTGGACTGCCATCTGCTTGGGTATATTGTCTTAAATAAGTCAGGCTCTGCTGCTGCCATATATCAAAGTCCTGCAAAGACAGCTGTCCGGTTAGTCGTAGCCAGCGCAAATAAATCAGCCACGTATTCATGACATCAGACTCGCAATATATCGACAGTGTCTGCCAATCTGCATCATTAACCAGATCCCCCACCATGCTACCATCGATACTGGTTTTGCCAGGCAGACCGTAGAGGCTTGCGACCACGTCCATGGCTTCGCGGCGACTAGCACCATACTGGCTAAATCTATCCATCAAGTCTAGATGGCGAGTATGAAAGCGATTGACGTAATTATCAAAACGCATGTTTTTGATGCGCTCGCCTTCTTCAAATAGCCATGGCGCTGCCAAGTCATACTGCATGGCGCGATAAATAAGCACCGGAATATCAAAGCCAGAGCCGTTCCAGCTGATCAGTTGCGGCAGTTTTTCAAGATCATTAAACGCCCGAAAAAACTTAGCAAGAATGTCTTTTTCGCTAAATTTGTCCGCCGTCAAAGAAAACAAAGAAAACTGACCGTCTTTGATATACAGCGCTGATATACAGACGATACGCTGCAGCGGCAGACGCATAAAATCATGTCCCGCTTCTTGTGTGCGTATCGCTGTCAGTGCGCTGAGGGCATCGGCATCGTTAAGCTCAGCCAACTGCGGATAGATACGGCGCGCCGCATCAGTATCGGCAACAGTCTCGATATCAAAGACCAGTATCGGGTCGGATGGTAAGGCTTGTGACATAGGTAAACCTAATTAATTGTTGGCTTATTGTGCGGCGTTTTCTGTACCGTTAACGACATTGTCGTCATTAACACTGTCGTCATTAACCTTGTCGTCATCTACATTGTATAAACCAGTCGATAAATAACGATCGCCGCGGTCGCAGACGATAAAGGCGATGACGGCATTAGGGTTTTCTTTGGCGACTTGCAGTGCCGCCCATGCAGCGGCACCAGATGACACCCCAGCGAAAATGCCTTCGGTTTTGGCCAGTTTGCGCATATAGATTTCGGCGATACGTTGATCGACATCCATCACCTCATCGACCAAATCAGCCTCAAAGATACCCGGCATATATTCAGCAGGCCAGCGGCGGATACCTGCGATAGAGGCGTCTTCTTCAGGCTGTAGGCCAATCACTTTAATATCTGGGTTTTGCTCTTTTAGATAGCGAGACACCCCAGTAATCGTACCTGTGGTCCCCATAGAGCTGATAAAGTGAGTAATTTTACCGTCTGTTTGTGTCCACAGCTCAGGGCCTGTGGTGAGATAATGCGCTTGGCTATTGTCAGGGTTGTTGAACTGGTCCAACACAATCCCTTTGCCATCGGCTTGCATCTGCAGAGCCAAGTCGCGCGCCGCTTCCATGCCTTCATCGACCTCGATGAGGGTGGCACCATAAGCCGTCATGGCGTCTTTGCGCTCTTGGGTTGAGTTGGTCGGCATCAGCAGCGTCATCGGATAGCCGCGCATGGCGGCAACCATGGCGAGCGCGATGCCCGTATTGCCGCTGGTGGCCTCAATCAGCATATCACCTGGTTTGATATCACCGCGCCGCTCTGCTTGATAAATCATATTAAATGCTGGGCGATCTTTTACCGAGCCTGCTGGGTTATTGCCTTCTAGCTTGGCCAAGACCGCCGTGCCACCCGCAATCTGCTCTTGCTCAGGCAGGCGCTGCAATTTCACCAAGGGTGTCTGCCCGACGCAATCGGCAAGGGCGGTAACTTGAGAGATGAAGGTGGCGTTTGACGTGGCCGTAGCTGACATAAGATACCCTTATTGTTAATATGAATGTTCAAACCTGATTTATGCACTTGCAAAGCGTGACACAGCGCGCAAAAATAGCGGCAAGTAAAAAGCTGCGCCATTATATCATTTTGTTTTTGCCTACGCTGAATGCATGCAGAGATTTTGGTAAATGAATGGTGCTTATAAATGGTAGTTGAGACAAATACTGTTAAAATACTTGTATGATTCAGAGGCGTTATGATGCAGCCACCACACTTATCGCCATGACTGATACCCAACGACTGATAGCTATAGCCAAGTGATAACGATAGCGCTATAGTACAGGACGCGATGGCGCAAAGTCGCTGTGATAAATCTAGCGTATGTCCTCCATTCAATTGATAGTCATCTTATCTTGTTTTTATCATTATTTTAAAATGAGGACACGCCCTAGCAAAACATTGAGATGAGAGCGAGCTTGCATGGCACACAAAAAACGTTTTGATACCAGTAGCGCCTATGGTCAGCTGATCATATTGGTGTTTTTGCCGATATGTATATTGGCCGCTGTCGGCGGTATTTTGGTGTTTCATGAGACCATGCGTGCCAGCGACTCTGAGCAAGAAGTGTTGGCCGAGGCGGTGCTGATTCGTTATACCCCAGAGATTGCAGATCTGATTCCTGAGCTGTTAGAGCAAGAGCGCCAGCAGGCGGGCAGTGCCTCCAAGGCTGCCGTCTCGACCCTAGAGGGCATTCGTGACAGGCTAGGCCGCATGCAGTCCGAGCAGCACGTGCAGCGCATCGCGATTGTCAATGAAGACAATAAGGTGCTGGCCACGGTCGGTTACGGGCTCAATGAGCCTTGGCCATTGATTGATGCTTCAGCGCAATTTATCTCGCAAAAACCCACGCCGATCGGCACCGCTTATGGCAGTGTGCTTGGTGAATTTGAAGGGCAGCGGCTGTGGTTGCTCGTCGATATGGACAACGAGCCGCTGTATATCGCGCGTTATCGCATCGCCATGGCGCTAGTGATTACGGGGTTGTTTACCATCCTGATTTTGCTGTTGAGTTTAAATATTTACTCAAAACGCTGGATCGCACCGATTTATGAGCTGCGCTTGCAGTTGCAGCGCACTCACGTCGACAATTTATATCAGCCGATTCCGGTGGAGTCGGATGGCGAGCTAAATTTATTGCAGCAAGATTTGGTCAATACCTTGCGCCGCTTGCACAGAAGCTTTCAAGACCTCAAAGACCATGCCGAGCAGACTGAGGATGATTTGCGTTTGGCGTTTGATGAGATGGAAATGCAAAACATCTCGATCAGAAACGCGCGTGATGCCGCCATCTCAACCAGCCAAGCCAAATCGGCGTTTTTGGCCAATATCAGCCACGAGCTACGCACCCCGCTCAACAGTATTGATGGTTTTATCAACCTACTGGCGCGTCACGGCGAGCTAAATCCTGAGCAAGATTTGTACGTACAGACCATTCGTAAATCCTCAGCACATCTGCTGGCGCTGGTCAACGATGTCTTGGATTTTTCTAAAATCGAGGCGGGCAAGCTGGTGCTTGATCGTCATGAGTTCGATCTTTATGACACCATTTATGATGTGGTCGATATGCTCTCGCCAGTCGCCGCCGAAAAAGGCCTGCGCATGGCAGTGCTGTTTTATAACGATGTGCCGATGCGTATCAATGGCGATGCCTTACGCCTCAAGCAAGTACTGACCAATATCGTTGGCAATGCGATTAAGTTTACCGACAGTGGTGATGTGGTGGTGCGGGTCAGCCTTGATGATCACCGTGATAATTATCTGATGATAAGTGTGCAAGACAGCGGTAAGGGCATCTCGCTTGCTGATCAAAAAATGCTGTTTCAAAGCTTTAGTCAAGGCGATCCTTCTATCACGCGTCAGTATGGCGGGACTGGGCTGGGTTTGGTCATCTCCAAGCAGCTGACGCGATTGATGGGCGGTGATATTGGGTTTTATGACAATGCGCAAGAAAACATTGCCAATCAAGGAGCAACGTTTTGGTTTCGCATGCCAGCGCACGTCGATGTGCTCGAGGCGGCGACAGGGCAGACCATTGAGCTGCCTGTGCTCGCGCCGCTTGCTAGCGAAACTGATGAGTTTAATGTGCTGGTGTGGATCAACCATCCAGCCTCGATACAAGTGCTCAAAGCCAGTCTGCAATATCTACCAATTCAGCTGACCCAAGCCAACTCATTGCCAGGTGTGCTTGAGTCGTTAAAAGAGCATGGTAATTACTGGGACTGGGTCATCGTCGATGATGATACCCAAGACGATATGATGGCGCTATTAAAACAGATTCGTCTGCACTATCAGGGTAAGCTTGCTGTTTTTGGCTATCAAGTGGCCGCCGATCAGGCTCTGCTCAATCGTTATCATGCCAATATCTTATATGAGCCTTTGGATAAAAGGCAGCTGTATGCCATGCTCGATACACAAAATCGCCGCCAGCCAACGAGTCTGCAAGAGCCGCGCTGGAAAGGGGTGACGGTGTTGGCGGTTGATGACCATCTGCCCAATCTCTTGGTACTCGATGCGCTGCTTAGCGAGCTGGGTATTCATGTCGTCACCGCCAGTAGCGGTTTTGATGCGATAGAGATTATCAGTAAGCAGCAAACCAAAAATCTGAAAACTGCCAAAAACCAAAAGCAAAGCCTGTCAAACAAAACCCAGCTCTCTAAAGCCGAAGCGCGAGATGACATGACCAAAAAGTCAAACTCTGCGCTGTATGCAGAGGAGACGGTCAATGAAGATAAAGGCAGCAACCAAGACAATTATAAAGACACCCACAAAGACAGCATCGACTTGATATTTATGGATATCCAAATGCCGCGTATGTCTGGGCATGAAGCGGCCAAGCAAATCCGCAGTATCGAAAGCGATGACAGTCATATTCCTATCATTGCCTTGACAGCGCATGGGTTGGCTGATGAGCGTGACAAGCTAATAGCTAGTGGTATCAACGACTATGTCGGCAAACCCATTAGTCAGCCGCAGCTGCTACAAGTGCTGCAAAAATGGTTGAGCCGCACCTCGACCACGCCGCAACTAACCGCGCTATCTGAAGCCAATCTACAAGGACTGGGCTTGCAAGACACGGATGCGGCCTCTAGTCACATCGACGCATCAACAGACATCGACACGCAAACCTTCTCTGAATGGCCGCTGGGCGCGACGACCAGCACGTATCCTGTCAGTAAAAGCGAGCGCACTACCGATGCTAGCGAGCCGCCAAAAATAACGCGACCATTATCACTCAAAAAAATCCGTGATGACTATTTGCGTGACAGTCAGCCGCGCGAAGACTATAGACGAGAGACACCGCGAGAGACTCAGCCGCGCTACGATAGCTTACGCTTACAAAAGCAAGGACAGGCACCGTTGCTGAGCCTGCCATCAGGGTCAATGGATCATACCAGCGAACCAAATATTGATCTAGCCGCGCGGCCGCAGGAGCAAAAGGATACAGCGATAGACAGCCCGTATTCAGAGATTTTGGACTGGCAAGATGCGCTGACTCGCTCAGCCAACAAGCCTGATCTGGCAGCCAAGCTGATCATCATGATGCTCGACACCATCAATGATGAAAAGCAAGCGTTGACTCAAGCATGGGAGGCGCGTGACCGTAGTATGCTGGCGCAAATTGCCCATCGTATATTGGGCGGTAGCCGCTATACTGGCGTGCCGCAGCTGCGTCAGGCCAGCCAAGATTTAGAAGATAAGTGTTTGTTGAATATCCAGCATACCACGCCTGCGCAGTTTGCCATGCTCCAGCCTTATTACGAAGAGCTACTGACCGCATTAAATAATTTGCAAACGCTGGATTTGTCCGCCTATCCGCAGCTCAATTACCATCGTCTAAGCGAAAACGACATGACGTGGAAAATGATTTAGGAGTAGTGGTTTAGAAGTAGTGATGAAGTAACAGTGATTGAGAGGCAATAAAAAACGCAACTTCATGTTGCCATGCTCGTATGGTCGATCCACCATAAAATAAATACCGTGCGACTGGGAGTGATTTTGCGCAGCATCTGCCTGCATCGCACAGCAAGCAAAATTGATACCAGTCGCGCGCAAAAAATCACGTACTTCTTTTATGTAGAGTTGACAATACAGTCTCGCTATAAAGTATCGTGGCAGTCAGTTATTGCTAAGGTAGGATATGGATAAGCCTGCTAACATTATCGCTATCAGTCTATCTTTTACCCATTCATAAATAAGGATCGTTATGAACGCCATTGCAACTTACCAATACGAAACGCTACAAGTGAGTGTCACTGATAATATACTCACTGTGACGCTAAATCGTCCGCACAAAAAAAACGCCATGAGCTTTAAGGTCGTAGAAGAGCTAATCGCTGTGGCAGGCCGAGTGAGCAAAGATAAGACAATACGAGCGGTCATCTTAAACGGTGCGGAAGGGACGTTTTGTGCTGGCATCGACTTGGGCGATTTGAACCATCCAAAAAATCAAGCGTTTGCAGTGTGGGAGCTGATGAAGCCGTGGCAAAGCTCGTTTCAGCGTGTTTGCTTGGTCTGGCGCGATGTGCCAGTACCGGTCATCGCGGTCTTAGAAGGCTACTGTATCGGCGCTGGGCTACAATTGGCGCTGGCATGTGATGTACGCATCAGCCATCCTGAGTGTAAACTGTCTATCATGGAAGCCAAGTGGGGGCTGGTGCCAGACATGGGTCTGACGCAATCGGCGTATGGTGTGGTACGAGAAGACGTGCTAAAAGAGCTAGCGATGACAGCACGCATCGTCGATGCCAGCGAAGGCAAAGCGCTGGGTCTGGTCAGTCATTGCAGCGAGACGCCGCTTGAGCAAGCACAGCAGCTCGCCGCTGAGCTTGCCGAGCGCTCACCAGATGCGGTACTTGCCAGTAAGCGTGTGATCAATGCCATGCATCATCAGCCTGCAACCACGCTCTATAAAGAAAAGATGTGGCAGCTAAAAATGATGCTGGGCCGTAATCGCAAGCTTGCACTGAGAAAAGCCAAGCAAGCCAGCACCGCCTTTGCCAAGCGACAGTTTCGCTAGTCTTTTATAATGAGTCATAAATCATAAGGGTTTACATCAGAGGTAGAAAAATTTAGACAGAGTCTTATGTTTTATATTGAGTGTTTTTAGTGGTTAAGGGTTGTTTTATTCGCGTTAGGCGTCTATTGCAATGGCGGTCAAAATTACGATATAACCACGATATAACATTGTCCGCTTGCATAGACGTTGGTAAGTATGCACTATTGCTATAAGCTGCCATTTTATGACGGCAGCAAACCAAAAACGCTATCGTAAAGCCATAAGATATAAAACAATAATCACTATATAATCTGGTCTAAATATGTCTGCTCCAAAATCCTCCCCACCTCCCAAACCCATCGCCGCCGAGCGCGTTCGCTCGGCTGATTTGCCCGTTGCTTGGATTATGATGCTCGGGCTGATCGTCGCGGTAGGGCCTTTATCCATTGATATGTATCTGCCAGCACTACCGTCGATGGCAGATGATTTTGGTGTGTCAACCGCTTTTATGGCCAACTCAGTCCCAGCGTATTTTGTGGGTTTGGTATTTGGTCAGTTGTTTTACGGCCCCTTTAGCGATCGCGTTGGTCGAGTCAAGCCGCTGTATATGGGCATGACGCTTTATGTGATTGCTTCTGTTATCTGTGCCACCACGGATAATGAGTATGTGTTGTTTGTCGGCCGTACCATGCAGGCTCTTGGTGCCTGCGTCGGGGCAGTGGTAACTCGAGCTGCGATTCGTGATCGGCTAACGGCTAAACAAACCGCAAAAGCTTTTTCTATCATGATATTGGTAATGGGACTGGCACCGATACTCGCGCCGTCTCTGGGCGCACTGTTTTTACAGTTTTTTAATTGGCACTCTATCTTTTGGTTTTTGGCCGCCTTTGGAGTGCTGAACTTACTGCTCACCAAGTTCTTCTTTTTTGAAACCCTTACCGAAGAGAACCGTAACGTACGCCCTGCCAGAGAAGTGCTGAGCCAGTATTGGGACTTGTTAAAAGATCCCAGCTTTAACTACCCTGCGATCGGCGGCGGGCTGTTGATGGGCGCAATGTTTGTTTATATCAGCTCAGCTTCTGAATTAATCATGGATACTTATGGCGTCTCGGCCACGCATTTTGGCTGGCTATTTGGCATGAATGCGGCAGGGTTTGTGGGTCTCACCCAGCTCAACCAATGGCTGACCAATCGCTTTCGTATCTTGAGCATCCTTCGTTTCGGCGCGATGATGCAGGTGCTCTCTGCAGGCACGTTGTTTGTTGTCGGTATATTTTTAGGGACCGATGCTTGGTTGCCACTGGTGCTGGCGTGTATTTTCTTTTGTATTGCAGGCTTGGGATTGACCCAGCCAAACGCCTCGGCGATTGCGCTGGCTTTTCAAAAGCAGCGTGCGGGTATGGCAAGCGCGCTGCAAGGCTCGCTGATGTTTTCAGTGGGTATTTTTGGTGGTTTATTATTAAACTTATTCCCGCTTAATCCCGTGTTAAAAATCGGTATTGCACTTTTTGCCCTGATGAGCTTGGGTGCGTTTTTAATCTGGCAGATAGATCGTAATTTAGACCTCGATGACGCAGAGTAGCGGCTGCAAGTTTTTGAGACACCCAATATTGGGTGTTTTTTTTGTCTTAATAAAAGGGCTTTGATACATGGGCGTTACGCGTGGTTAATGTAGAGCCTGATGATTTTATAAGACACGCCTTATAATGACTGAGGTGTCATATTTAATCGTAGTTGATTGAAAATAAATAGTTTGTTGTTACCAAACAAATTTATCAGAAGTATTTCAATTAGAAAAAAATTAGTGTAGATTGTAACTTTATGTTTACACTGTGATACTTTTTGAAATTATAGATTGCTGTCCAGTGATGTTAAGACAATAAGCTTTGCGATTTTAAGGACAAAACATGATGCAGTTATATCGAGTATTGCCAGTTATATTAAGCGTTGGTTTATTTGGTTGTGGTAATTCTTCTACCACAGAAAATACCAATGCAGCTGGCACACCAGTGACGGAAAGCAAAGATAACTTTGTGAGTAGCTTGCCGGATACAGCACCGACACTAAAAGTAGCTACAACAGGTACGATGCCTCCTTTTTCATTGCAAGATGATTATGGAAATATGCAGGGTATTGATATTGACTCGATCCGTGCTATCGGTGAAGAGCAAGGGTTCAAAGTCGAGTTTTATAAAGAAACGTGGCAAAACATGTTTGATAGCGTGGAGTCAGGATCAAGGGATATCGCCATTTCAGGTATTTCATACAAGGATGATCGTAATACTCGTTACGGACTATCTAAGTCATATTTCTTTAACCCTTCTGCAATGATGTATGCAGAGGGAAAGCTCAATGCCAAAAGCTTACAAGATTTAAAGAATGTAAGAATCGGGGCAATGGAAGGTGCTAAACCTGTCGATCAGTTAAATGAACTAGGTGGGTATGAGGACAACCTGACCACTAACACAACTGCTTTTTTATTGTATGAAGATTTGGTTCAAGACAGGGTTGATGTAATTCTGCATGATATGCCTATTTTGCAGTACACAGCGAAAAATCATCCAGAATACGGCGTCACTATCGTTCCCTACGAAAGTGAAGACAATCCATCGGCGCAACAAGTCATACTGATGGCTAAAGGTAATAACGAGCTTATTAAAAATGTCAATGAAGGTATTACTAAGCTAAAAGAAAAAGGGACTTTTAAAGAGATTGAAGAAAAGTGGTTGGGTTCAACGGAGCCAGACACCAACAGTGAACCGACTTCTACTCAAGCGAATTAAGGATTTTCAAACATGGCCACCACACCAAATATCGACAATAAACGCTATCAAGGTCTGATCATCTCTATTGCACTGTTTTTATCACTCATCGGTGCCTTGCTAGCCTTTACCTTTTATACCTCCAGCCTCTTAGAAAGAAACACCGCTTTGATCGACCAGACCAACCAAGTCGCCAACAGTGCGCAGTCGGTCATCAAAGATCTTTTTGACTTAGATAACAGTTATGGTGAAGACACAAGCTCGCCGCATATTCAGCGAGTATTGAATCGTTTAGAAGAAAACACATCACTGATTACTAACTCTCTTTCTGCTATTGAGCAAGGCGGCAAGATCACTGACAGTACAGGCGAAAGTTATAATCTACCCAAGGTTGATGATAGTGCCCAAGCCAATATTGCCGCTGCCAAAGAGCAGTGGCAGGCACTTGAACCCAAAATTCAGACCTACCTAAAAGACGCTGATAACATCATGGTGCCGTCGGCAGATGACTTGACTCGAGCGGTTGAGCAAGCCAAAACCTCCAGTTTGCTGATCAACGACTCGCTAGATAATCTGACACGCGACGTATTTAGTAATGCAGAGCGCCAAGCCACCACCATTCGTCTGATTCAGGTGTTGGGTGTTGCGGCGATTTTTGCTTACTTTTTGATTTTCGTATTCTTCTTTGTGCGCCGCTTACGTGAGACCGATGCCGAAGCTGCTGCTGCGCGCCGCGAAACACAAGAAATTATGGAAACGGTCAATACTGGTCTATTCTTGCTAGATAAAGACCTAAAGATTGGTCAACAGCACTCTCGTGCCCTCAATGGCATCATCGGTGCTGACAATTTGGCAGGTGAGAACTTTACCAGTGTCTTACGTGGTCGTATCTCTGATAAAGACCTAAACACCACCAAGCAGTTTATCGAGCAGTTATACAACCCGCGCGTCAAAGAAAAGTTGGTGGATTCCCTAAACCCTTTACATAAGGTCATGCTACATAACGCCGGCGAAAATAAAGGCGCTGATAGCCGCTTCTTGGATTTTAAATTCTCACGCGTTTATGACAAAAAAGACATCGCCCGTATTTTGGTCAACGTCAATGATGTCTCTGATGCCGTCTACCTAGAGCAGCGCTTAGAAAAAGAGCGCTCGCAAAATGACATGCAAATCGAGATGCTCACCACCATCTTAAATGTAAATCCTAAGATCATTAATGAGTTTATCGCCAACACTGATGCGCATATCAATAAGATGAATAACATCTTAAAAAATCCTGGTAGCTCACAATACGAGCTGGAAAACAAACTAAAAGCCATTTATCGCGAAATGCATAGTCTAAAAGGCGAAGCATCAGCGCTAAAACTGCACAGCTTTACCAAGATTGCCTCAGATGCCGAAGACAAGTTGCATGCCTTACAAAACCAAGGTCAGCTATCAGGTAATGACTTTTTGCCATTGGCGGTTCATCTAGATGACTTACTCAGCCTATCGAACACCATTGCCACGCTAGGTGAGCGGATCAATCGCTCGGAGCCTGCCGCTAGTAAACCCGCTACTGCCTCTACCACCGCATTAAGTGATGCCGTGGCACAGCAAAGCATGGCGCTTGCTGAGAGTACCGCACCCAAAAGCCAACCAACCAGTTTATCGATTGGTAACATCAGTTTGGATGGCGGTCAAGATATCGATTTGAGTGATAATGAAGCTGAAGACCAGCTGTCTTTTTATCGTGATTTTGCCAAAGATATCGCTGCAAGACAGGGCAAGCAAGTACAGCTCAACAGCCATACATTGACCCAAGTCAATATCCCAGAGCGTCTGGTCAAGCCCATCAAAGAGATTGGTATCCAGCTGCTACGAAATGCCGTGGTGCACGGTGTCGAGGCACCAAGCGTCCGTCATTCGCTCGGTAAAGAAACAGCAGGCAAGATTGATCTAGAAGTACAAGACAACGGCCAAGAGGTTATGCTCATCGTGCAGGACGACGGCCAAGGCATCGATTACGACAGTATCCGTCATAAATTGGTGGCAGAAAACCACGTCGATAATGAAGCAGCAAGTCAGCTGACGCATAGCGACTTGCTCAAGCAATTGTTTTCTTCAGGTTTTTCTACCAAAGAAGACGCTGATGAAGACGGTGGCCGCGGCGTGGGTTTGGATATCATCAAATCACTGGTCAAGGACTACGACGGCAAGCTGAATGTAAATAGTGAACGGGGCAAAATGACAAGATTTGTCATTACACTACCAAAAGCTTAATAAGAGACGTTAGGCATATTGTTAACCACAACAATGTGCCTCATTACAGGTAATAGGTTATGCATAAATTAATGATTGTTGATGATTCTAATATCATTAGAAACCGTATTCAGCGTGCGTATGACTCAGGTGAGTTTATGCTGGTCGCTACTGCGACCAGTGGTGTGCAGGCGCTAGAGAAGTTTAATATCCATCGTCCTGATGTGATCACCATGGATCTGACCATGCCGCAAATGGATGGTCTGGAGTGTATCGAAAAAATCATCGCCACGGATCCCGATGTCCGTATTTTAGTCGTATCTGCCTTGTCTGATAAAGCCACGGGGATTGAGGCGCTATCGCTTGGTGCCAGTGGGTTTTTGTGCAAGCCATTTTCAGAAGAAGAGCTTGTAGAGTCTTTGCACGAGCTGGTGCAAGATTAATACTATTCAACGACTTGAGTAATGTCTATATGAAAGAACAAAAGCTACAGATTTTTTTAAACATCATTAGCAATTATTTTGATCAGTTTGGTGGAGAAGAGCTCGTCGCTGACACGCCGTATTTGCTAGAAAACAAACAGCCCAAAGTGCATGACTACACTGGTGTGATTGGTATCTCTGGTGGTCAAAAAGGCGTGGTGTATTTTTCGGCGACTCACAAGTTGTTGTCCTCGCTACTAGATAGCATGGGTGAGACTGATAAAAGTGATGACAATTATATTGATCTAGCAGGCGAGGTTGCCAATACCATCGCAGGCAACGCCCGTACTGAGTTTGGCTCAGAGTTTCATATCTCGGTACCGTTTGTGTTTAAAGGAGCGCCCAAAAGTATCGTCCTACCAAACGATGAGCGTTCTTTTATCATCCCGATCACTTGGCATTCGCAAGTCGGTGAGATTGTGGTCTGTTTGCAGGACTGATGATCTCGCTATTACGTTCTAATACGGATGTTCGTTATTATGATTAAAGTAGAGAAATTGGGCGTATTTTTAAGTTCGATTAATGCGTTTTTTACGCAGATTGATGGGACAGAAGTAGACATCGATACGCCTTATTTAAATAACAATAAGACAGCGGTAGGCTATGACTACAGCGGCGTTATCAAAATCTCAGGTCCGCTACAAGGCTGCGTCTATGTCAGTGCGCCAAGCGCGATGCTGCGTGCGGTGGTTCAGGCGATGGGCGAGACCGACTCCTCTATTACGATGCTGAAGGATTTGCTCGGAGAGATGGCCAACACCATCTCTGGTAACGCTCGGACGGAGTTTGGGTCAGAGTTTATTATCTCGCCGCCGCACATCGTCGAGAGCGCGCCCAACGTATCGTATCTACCCAAAGATCGGCAAAGCTATATCACGCCCTTTACCTGGCGTGGTCACAAGGCCGTCATCGGTATCTGCATCACTTAATGACAATTAACTGATCAACGACAATCAATTGACAGCGCCTCGTTTATCGCTTTGCCTCGACGAAAAGCGACAAAAAAGCGACAACAGTAAAAAGCGATACAATGGTATCGCTTTTTTGTTGATACGACGATTTGAGGCGTGAGGCTCACGAGTTGTTAAATCGCGGTTTGTCCTCATAAAGCGCTGGAGGTTGTGAGGCGTTGTATGATAAAATACGGCGCAGCTATTTCTATAATTTGCTTTATAGGAGGGGTTTGAGTTTTTTGCTAAACCCCAACATGGCTTCTTTTTTACACCAACCAATGACACACACATCATGGCAAAAAATTGCTGGGTGTTTGGCGACTTGATTAATTTGCAAGATAGGGTCAGTGCCATGATTATAGGCACGACCTACAGGCAGATGCGTGTTGCTAGATAGGCAGTTTTTGTGATGTGGAGGCATAACCCAACCAACAGGATATTTCACATGGCTACAAACAACCCAACCAAAATCGAAATGCGCGACTTACTACAAGCCGGCGCTCACTTTGGTCACCAAACACGTTTTTGGAACCCAAAAATGGGTCCTTATATCTTTGGTGCACGTAACAAAATCCATATCATTAACCTAGAGCACACCGTAAAAGCGTTCAACGAAGCGTTGACTTACGTAAACGGCCTAGCTGCCAAGAAAAACAAAGTATTGTTTGTTGGTACCAAACGTGCCGCTAGCGGTATTATCCGTGAGCAAGCCCAGCGCGCTGGCATGCCATACGTCGACCATCGCTGGTTGGGTGGTATGTTGACCAACTGGAAAACGCTACGTCAGTCAATCAGCCGTCTAAAAGAGCTTGAGAAGCAATCAGAAGACGGTACTTTTGCTAAGTTGACCAAACGTGAAGCGCTTGAGCGTACTCGCGATATGGAAAAACTTGAGCGTTCACTAGGCGGTATCAAAGACATGGGTGGCCTACCTGACGCTATCTTTGTGGTAGACGTAGATCACGAAGCGATCGCTATCAAAGAAGCCAAAAACCTTGGTATCCCAGTAATCGGTATCGTTGATACCAACTCTAGCCCAGACAACGTTGACTACATCATCCCAGCTAACGATGATGCTATCCGCGCTGTGACTCTATACGTCACGTCTATGGCTGATGCGATCATCGCTGGTAAAGAATACGCACAGACTCAAGCGGGCGGCAAAGCTGAGCAAGCACCTGCCGAAGAAGCCAATGCAGAAGAAGCAGCAACGCCAGCTGAATAATTCGCTGCATTAAAAGTGTTACTTTGTAAGGATGTCTTGATAGCACCGCTAGCAGCATCCATATAAAGTCATTAATGATAAGCTCGTAGTAGGCATGATGCAGTTTTACTCGTCATGCCTTGTTGTTAAATAATAGCGCTGAAACCATGGCTATTACATAACGTGATGAAATGATGGCTGTCAAACGCCCTCAATCAATAACTGCTATTACATAAAATATATTAAATACATGCTGATGACATGATCGTCATCTATCATAAACTGGCCAAACGAGTATTATCGTTTATTCCAGTGGGTAGAGTCGCTCGATGTCATGATTTGTTTTTATTAATAAGCAGATAGTACGAGCGTTTTTCTTAAGTCATCAGCAGCCTTGAGAAAAATAGACATTAAGCCCTCCTATACATAACTATACTAAGGTGACTCTTATGACAGAAGTAAAAGTATCTGCCAAAATGGTAAAAGAATTGCGCGACCGTACTGGTCTTGGCATGATGGAATGTAAAAAAGCCCTACAAGAAGCCAATGGTGATGTTGAAGTTGCCATCGATAACTTGCGTAAATCTGGTCAAGCAAAAGCGGCCAAAAAAGCAGGTAACATCGCAGCTGACGGCGCTATCATCATCGCTCAAGGCGACAACAAAGCGTTTTTGTTAGAAGTAAACTGCCAAACTGACTTTGTGGCAAAAGACGCCAACTTTACTGCTTTTGCAGAAAAAGTAGCCAACATCGCGCTAGAAAATAACGTCACAGACGTTGCTGCTATCTCTGAGCTACCATATGGCGATGGCCAAACCGTTGAAGAAGCACGCGTGGCTTTGGTACAAAAAATCGGCGAAAACATTCAGGTTCGCCGTGTAGAAACTCTAGAAGGTGCCAACCTAGCATCATATCGCCACGGTCTACGTATCGGTGTTGTGGTATCGTATGAAGGCGGCAGCGAAGAGACTGGCAAAAACCTAGCGATGCATATCGCGGCGTTCAACCCTGTAGCAGTCGACGACGAAAGCGTTGATGCTGATGTGTTGGCTCGCGAAAAAGACATCATCGAAGCCAAAGCCAAAGAGTCTGGCAAGCCTGACAACATCGTTGAAAAAATGATCGAAGGTGGCCTACGTAAGTACCTAGACGAAGTAACTCTACTACGTCAGCCATACGTCATGGACAACGACAAAAAAGTTGGCGATGTCCTAAAAGCGGAAGGCGTAAAAGTACTAAGCTTCAAACGTCTAGAAGTGGGTGAAGGTATCGAGAAAAAGCAAGAAGACTTCGCAGCTGAAGTTGCAGCAGCTCAGGCGGCTAGCAAGTAATATCCAAGTAACATCTCTGTGCACTTGCACTGATGAGGACGGTTAAGCCATTGGTTTTGCCGTCAGACACAAAAAAGCCCGTTACTCGATAACGGGCTTTTTTGTGTCTGAGCTTGACCCCTTTATGGACTTACTAGCGTAAGGCCTCGTAGGCAGATTTGATATAACTTGGGCTATTGCTATTACTGCTCGTGCCATAGCTGACATTTTGTAGCCCATTGTTTGTACTACTCATATTGACTTGATTGCTGGCATTGATACTGGCGTCAGACAGACCGGCGTCATTTTTGTATAAGCTATGATAGCGGCTCATCACTCTTTTGACATAGTTGCGCGTCTCTTTAAAAGGCGGGATGCCGCCGTATTTATCGACATTGCCTTCGCCTGCGTTATAGCCTGCCACAGCGTGCTCGACGTTGTTATTAAAACGGCGCATCAGCCAGGCGATGTATTTGGCTGAGCCTTCGATGTTGTCGGCAGGGTTCCAAGGATTACCCACATTAAATCGCCGTGCGGTAGCAGGCATCAGCTGCATCAGCCCTTGAGCGCCGACTGGTGAGCGAGCATTTGGATTAAAAGCCGACTCAGTATGCATCATGGCTTTCATCAAGGCAGGATCGACGCCATGACGTGCCGCGGACGCGCGAATATAGCTATCATAGGCGTTGCGACTGGCACTACTACTCGCCGGACTGCTGCCATAGCCATTGCTGCTGCCGTCATACATCTTAGAGTCTTTATAATAAGTGACTTTGACTTTTTTGGTGAACTTATCAAAGTTGCCACTGGGGCTAACGTTGGTCAAGAGCACCTGACCGCCTTGGTCTTTGTAGATATACATATTGCCCGCATGAGCACTCACACTCAAGCTTGAGATAGCAAGGATACTGGCAATACCAGTGATGGCATTTAATAAAAACGGAGACAAACAGCGAGTCTTGATGGTAGTCGTATTTATCATAGAGATATCACTTTTTATCGAGTAGTCGCAAATGACTGTCGCTGATGAGTCGGCCAGCTTATAAAGGCAAGTGCTTATTTTATTTGCTGTGTTTTGTCGCCAGCTACCTAGCAACAACCCTGACGTTTTCATGTTTTGTTAAAATCATTTGCAATAGATACAAAAAATAATAGTTGTTTACTATAACATATAATAAATTTTTGACGCATAGGATTGTCAAAATAATATGCAAAAGTGAGCGTTATTTTGTAAATAATACGAAATAAATCAATAGGCTATCATTTACAGTGTACGTATATCAGTGCCAGCTCAGCTGCTGTAAGGGCTGATGGTGGTAGTAAGTGGCTATGATAAGTGATTAGGAGCGGTGGGATAAGAGCAAGAGGATAAGAGCGGCCAATGCTTTGAGTTTGTCCTTAATTGATGAGAGGTCAGGGAGTAGTTATAACGCAACGGCACTGATGAATATCGGTACCCAAATCGCGGTGACCAGCCCATTGACTGCCAGTCCAAAGGCTGCATAGCGTCCGGCGGTATGACTGATCTGCCACGCTTCGACTGTACCAAAAGCGTGAGCGGCCAAGCCAAGTGCTAAGCCTTTGGCACGGTCATCATCGACACGGCGAAATAAAAAGCGCGCCAAAGTACCCCCAACGATACCTGAGACAATGATGATAAGGTTGGCCATCGCCAGCGGCGCTTTGATCAAATCCGCCACACTAAGACCGATAGGGGTGGTCACTGAGCGGGTGGCAAATGCCAGTATCGTCTCGTGACTGAGTGACAGCAGATAGGCGAGCGACATTGGCAGCAAAGCACCGACCACGCTTGCAATCATGACGATAAGGGTGAGTTTTTTGACAGGTAAGCCTTTAAAGTTCATGGCGGCGAGTGGCACTGCCAATAAAACCGTGACGTATCCTAAGAGATGGTCAAACACAGGCTTTGCGACGCTATAGTAGTGATTGTAGTCCCACTGCAGCACAAACAAAAACAGCAAAACCAGCGCTAAGGCCGTGATGACCATCGGTAGCCACGATAGCTTACGCGCTAAGATACGGGCAATGACGTGGGCGACCAAGGTCAATAATATCGCCGCAAGGGTTGCTGTCAATACGCTATCAAAAGTCATAAGTCTGCCTTGTTCATTCAGCTGAGCGCTGCCCTTATTGCTTGCTGGTGATGCTGCCGGTGTTGCCAGCTTGCGAGTCACTATCACTATTAGAGTCAGACTCAGAGTCTTGATTGAGCCAGCGATTGGCCAATAATGCTAACCCCCAAAGCGGTATCAAGGTGCTGATAAGCATCGTCAGCATCACGCCCCACAGCTCGTCTCCTAAGGCAAATAACAATAAACCTGCACCAGCAGAAACGGGCAAAAAAGCAAAACCGCTATCAACCAATAACGTATTGCTGGCTTGAGTGAGCCAGCTAGGTAGGCCTTTTAGCAAACGCCACGCCATCAATACCACAAACATCGCCACCAAACCGACGATATTGGCCGCTTTTTCGATACCTGCCCATTGACAGACCAGCACCGCTGTTTCACGGACAAAAATAACCATCGCTAATGTTAATATCAGCGCCAGCCATAGCGGTAGGTTGGAGGAGTGAGTGGACTTCATAAGCAGTTTTGGCCAAATCGGAGATGGGTAGGCGCAGCGATAACGGTTGGCGCATGGCTATGGCAGCTGCATCCTTATAAGTACATTGTGTCGTTATGGTATTTTGTATATGGCATATCGTATAGGCGATTATATAGAGAGTCACGTAACTAATAAAGCCTATCGTCGTGACTAAATAAAAGAGAGATAAAGAGAGATAAGATAAAGAGATACACTGCATACATTCGCTAGACTGGTACAAAATTTTTTTGCGTGCTGTGCTTGCGCCGACAGATGCTACGAAAAATTTATTTCAGTCTCGCGGTATCCTTTTTTTATGGACCTGACTATAGGGATAACCGCCCTAGTATCATCGCACTATTCTGTCTTATGGTCTTATGGGAGATGATATTGTGAAAACAGGTTTTAGGAAAGGTGGCTTTGAGAGAGACGGCTTTAAGAGAAGCAATAAAAAACAGACGATATCAGCGATACCGTCTGTGTGTAGGGCTTTGTCTGTAGGCAGAGCAAAGCGGTTTGCAAATAAAAGCTGAGCCGCCTGCTCTTATAAGTTATGAGTCAGGCAGGCTGCTTTTTTGAGGCGAGGACGGTGCTGTGTTTGTCTCAAACTCATCAAAGGCTTTTTCTTCGGCCGCAGTCAAGGTAGGCTCTATGTTTTCATCTGGCTTTTCAAACTCCTCAAGCGTCGGCATCAGTAGCGTCGCTTGCGCCAGCGGTAGGACATCTACAGGATCGAGATTGGCTTGTCCAAGCAGCTGTTTGAGCCGCTCGCTTGGCAAGCGAATGGTTAGACACTCGTGGCCTGTGTCATCATAGCTTTCTTCTAAGATGACGCCTAGCTCATACAAGGTGTTTTTAAATTGACCCGCGCCATAAGGCAACGTCAAATCAAAGGTGGTCAATGCGCCAGTGAGCAGCTGCTGTACGGCAAGCGACAGCGCTTCTATTCCGAGGTTTTCTTTTGATGAGACGTAGACGCGGTTTGGTTGGCCTTCGCTGGCATAACCAATATGAGCAGGCTCGCCTGTGATATCGATTTTGTTGTACACATTGAGCACGGGCACATCGTTATCAATTTCGGCCAAGACATTTTTTACCGCTTCGATTTGCTCGTGCATGTCTTCGCTAGAGGAGTCGATGACGTGCAGTAGCAAGTCCGCCTCTAGCGTCTCTTCTAGTGTCGCGTGAAACGACTCGACCAGCTCGTGCGGCAAATGACGCACAAAACCGACAGTATCGACCAGTACCACACGTCCCACACCTTGCCAGTCGAGGCGACGTAGCGTCGGGTCTAGGGTGGCAAACAGCTGGTCGGCGGCATAGATATTTTCGTCGACCAAGCGGTTAAACAGTGTCGATTTACCAGCGTTGGTATAGCCGACTAGCGAGATGGTCGGTACGTCAGATTTTTGTCGACGGGCGCGGCCTTGTGCGCGGGTTTGCCGTACTTTTTCGAGTTTGTTTTTGAGCTGATTGACTCGCGTTTGTAGTAAGCGGCGATCGGTCTCAAGCTGGGTCTCACCCGGCCCGCGCAGACCGATACCGCCTTTTTGCCGCTCCAAATGCGTCCAGCCACGTACCAGCCGTGTCGATAAATGGTTGAGCTGCGCCAGCTCCACTTGTAGCTTGCCCTCATAAGTGCGGGCGCGCTGAGCAAAAATATCCAAAATCAGTCCGGTGCGATCCAGCACGCGGCATTTGACCACCGACTCGATATTACGCTCCTGCGAGGGCGATAAGCTGTGATTAAAAAGAACAATATCGGCGTCGTGCTCACGCACTAGCTCTGCAATCTCTTCTGCTTTGCCGCTACCCACAAAAAACTTGGCATCCGGTTTTAAACGTGAGCCTGTCACCAATGCCAAACGATCGGCGCCTGCTGAGTCTGCTAATAGCTCAAACTCGCTAAGATCGTCAGGGTCTTGGATTTGCCGAATGTCTAAATGTACAATGATGGCACGCTCGCCACCTTCATGTCTTTCAAAATAATCCAAAGAATATCACCTATTTAATAAAGTAAATAAATCGCTGCCATTTGTCTGTCAACTATCGAGGCGGCGTTCATATGACCTTTTATATGTGGTCTTATCTATTGATATTAAAGCGTAACGGCACAATTAGCGATAGATTTATGTTACACAGGTTTGTGTTTCCTAGCGCGAAGAGCGGCTGGTAAGTTAGCGCGTTTATAAGCGGCTTTATTGCGCGTTTGTATAAAACTCGGCACTGACTCAGTGAACAGGCTATCACTGAGTCGCATAACTTTGCTATACTTAGCTCGTTTTTTTGTTGATATAAACAGCAGTTATTTAATCATGAGGGCGAAGATGAGCCAAGCTAAGTCAAACTTTTCACTCAGACAACAGCTAGGACGCGGCAAGCAAATCGCTGGTATGACCACAACGATGGTCGGTGGACTGCGGGCCGCTCAGCGTCTTGGTGCCTTTAAGCAGCCGCCACGCGAAAAGCTACCCCGTTATATTCAGGCGTTTTGTCGTAAGATGGCAGGCTCTTTTGGTGTCAAAGTCATCGAGGTCGAGCCAGTACAGCAGCATCATGGCCTGTGGGCGTCCAATCATGTGTCATGGATGGATATTCCTGTCGTGGGGACGGTAAGCCCCGCGTTTTTCTTATCCAAGGCGGAGATTGGTGAATGGCCTGTGTTTGGTAAATTAGCGCATGCTGCTGGCACGCTCTTTATTGAGCGCGGCTCCGGTGATGCAGGCTCAGTGGCCACGCAGATTGCTGAGTTTTTGACTAAAGGGTTTTCGGTTATCTTCTTCCCTGAAGCGACCACTACCGATGGCAAAAAAGTCAAGCGTATCCACGGTACCCTGCTACAAGCTGCGATAGATGCAGATGTCCCCGTGCGACCGATCCTTATCGCTTATGTCGACAAAGACGGAGCGCTCAGTGAGGCATTGCCGTATTATGGCAAGATTACCATGAAAGAGAGCCTAAAAAAGGTGCTAGATAGTAAAGATGTGATGGCTTATGTGTTGCCATTAGAGCCGATAGACCCTAAAGGCTATAGCAAAAGCGAGCTGACCGACTTGCTGCAAAGAAAAATGCAAGAAGGGTTGGCCGATCTGCATGCGCGGGTACTGAGTGTGCCGCCTAGTCAATAATCAGCTGAGCTGTACAGTCAAATGAAAAGTCGCTGAATAAAAAAGGCGCCAATCGCAGCAATACTTACCGCGATTGGCGCTTTTTTTAGTGCTTTGTCAGTGACACATTGGGCGCCGCTTATTAAGGTGACGGATTGGGCTGGCGCGTGTGCACTGCTTCAATGGCATCCAAGACATCGTCAGTGAGCGTTAAATCAATACTATCGATATTGGATTTTAACTGCGTAAGTGTGGTCGCGCCAATGATGTTGCTGGTGACAAATGGGCGTGAATTGACAAAGGCCAGCGCCATCTGCGCCATATCCAAGCCAGCATCGGCCGCTATGTTGGCATACTCAGCGGTGGCGGCAATGGCCTGCTCATTGATATAACGGCTGAAGCGATCATACATGGTCAGACGCGCGCCAGCTGGGCGTTTGCCGTCCAAGTACTTACCTGATAGTACGCCAAACCCAAGCGGCGAGTAAGCAAGCAAGCCGACGTTTTCACGATGGGCAATCTCCGCCATACCGACCTCATAGAGACGGTTGAGGAGGCTATACGGGTTTTGCACCGTCAGCGGCGCGATTAGGCCGTTTTTGTCCGCTTCCCACAGATAGCGCATCAGTCCCCATGCGGTATCATTTGACAGTCCATAAGCACGAATGCGGCCTTTTTTAATCTCATTATTCAGTGCTTGAATGGTCTCCAAAAATGGCGTTAAGTCTTCTAAAGACTGCGCTGCCATATCGGCATCATAACCGCGCTGCCCAAAGAAGTTGGCTTGTCGCTCAGGCCAATGCAGCTGATAAATATCGATATAATCGGTTTGTAGACGCTCAAGGTTACTATCGATAGCGCTGCTGATTTGCTCAGCATTAAAGCGCGTTTTACCGTCACGCAAAAAGCTCATGGGTGACATTTTACTGGCCAGTATGACCTTGTCGCGCTGCTGGGTTTTGGCAAACCAAGTACCGATATAACGCTCGGTATCGCCTTGCTTGTCTTTATCTGGTGGTGATGGATACATCTCTGCCGTATCCCAAAAGTTGACGCCTTCGCTCAGTGCCATATCCATCTGGGCGTGTGCCTCCGCCTCGGTGTTTTGCTGCGCCCATGTCATGGTGCCCAGACAGATTTTAGAAACCTGTTCATCGAGTTGCGGCAACGTTGTATATTGCATGTCAGTCTCCTTGTGGACTTTGATTTTAGGGTTGAGCGTTGAGCGTTGAGTATTGAGCGTTGAGTATTGAGCGTTGTCAGGGCATTACATGATTTGGATGCCAGTCACCCCAGGCGGGGTTACTTTAAAGACTTTGACTTTAAACAATACCGATTGGCCGGCCAGCGGATGGTTAAAGTCGACCTCAATTTCATCCTCATTAATCGCGCTAATAATACCGGGTAAGGTGTTTTTGCCTTTATCCTCAAACTCAACCATCATGCCGACTTCTGGATGATCGGCGATAAGAGCAAACTGCGGACGGCTAAAGTGCTGAACGTTGTCAGGGTTCCATTCACCAAATGCCTGCTCTGGCTCAAGGTGAGCTGTGCGCGTGTCGCCTGCGCGTAGATTCATAAGTACTTGCTCAAACCCTGGCAACAAGCTTTCATCGCCGACCGTCAGCGTCACTGGTGCCTCACGGCCAAAGGTGGAGTCAATCACCGTGCCGTTTTCTAATGAAACTTCAAAGTGTAGGCTAACAAGGCTACCAAAGGTGATGCGCGTGTCTTCGTTGGGGTTAATAAATTGTGATTCAGTCATAATCAAAAGCCAGTTGTCATAAATATAATAGAGAAATGATAAGTCATTTTGCTGGGTGTGTAAGCGCAAATAGTGTAACGCAAATGGTGTAATATATCTGCCATATCTATAAATAGGGCAGGATTATGGCAAGTCAAGCACCCAGCAAACAACAGGGACACGTGCATAAATGGCAAGACGACAAAGGCTTTGGTTTTATCGAAACGTCAAGCGGGGCGTCGCTATTTTTTCACATTAGTGAGTTTAGAGCGCAGCGCCGCCCTGAGGTTGGTGAAGCGGTGGTCTTTGATGTCGGACAAGATAGCCAAGGTCGCCTGCAAGCCAGACAAGTCCAAGAACTGAGCTTTGTCCAACAAAAAATGGCAGAAAAAAACCGCCAAATTCGTCAGCGTAATCGCAAACGTAATGCCCAAGCAGAATTTGCAGCAGGGCAAAAGCAACGCTTGTTCCTTGGTATTGGTTTTTATGGGGTTGTAATTTTATTGGCGGCAACTCAAAAGCTCAGCTGGCTGGTGGTTGCATGGTACGCTGTGCTAGGCATCGTCACTTATCTCACCTATGCCAAAGACAAAGTCGCTGCCCAAAATGGCGACTGGCGCACGCCTGAGTCGACGCTGCACCTGCTAAGCGTGCTTGGCGGCTGGGTCGGCGCATTGGTGGCACAGATGTATTTGCGCCACAAATCACAAAAGCCTGAGTTTCGTATCGTTTATTATTTAACGGTTATTATCAACTTAGCAGGATTGCTCTTTGTCATCATGGGCGGCGGCTTAGAGACGTTGAAAGATGTATTATCAGGGTTTCTGTAAATAAAACTAAAATATTAGGCACAAATAAAACATGATATTTCCACGGGATTTGAAACACATCAAGTCAAATTATCAATGTAAACTAGGGCATGTCTTTATTTCAAAAATGGTGATAAAAATGAGATAAATTGCGGTCAAACAAGGAAAATAGCGCCGTTAATATCGGGATATAAACCCGCTATTTGACGATGTTTGGCA
>NZ_JAGBKN010000007.1:0-130242 GCF_017498075.1 Psychrobacter halodurans | reverse complement strand
TGGCTCCGGCCATGTGAGAGTAGGTCATCGTCAGCTCCCTATTCCTAAAAAGCCCCCTTCTACGTGAGTAGAAGGGGGCTTTTTTTTTGCGTGGGGATTTATTATTTTAATGGTATTATTACAGATCAAGGGTTATATACTTTTCTAGGGATAATTTTAATGTCTTCTATTTTATTGGATAACGCAACAATCTCAAGCGTGCAACGGGCACTGGGGAAAGCTCCAACTAAAGAACCAGCTTTACTTGATATCGAACATGTTGCTCTTGAACGCTTTAGTGAGGCTTTTTTATTAAGTGATAACATAGTTGTTCCAGATACCTATAAAGCATCTTTAACATCTGCTAGAAAAAAAATGTTATCTGATCCTGTGTTTTCTTTTAAAACTGTTCTTAAAGAAGAAGATAATGACTTATTGACTATTTCTAAGTCCCTTTCTGAAGCATGGACTACAGCATTTAAGAGTGGATCTGACAGAAGTTTATTTTCTCAATATTTCGAACAAGCTAATGCTTTTAGTAAATTCATCTGGGAGCATTCGAGTTCGGAATTTTATTTAGTTTTTCGGACTATGGGTATTGAAAAAGAGAACCCTTTAATTGAGGCTTTTTTAGCGAGTCCAGCTGATTATAAGCTAGGTGAAGGTTTTGAAATTCATGGTATTGACGGAAGACCTGTCAGCTGGAGAAAGTTATCACCACACGTTAAGAGAATGCTTTCAGTTATGGCGTGGTTAGGAACTCAGTATATATGGCACCAAGTATATGCTGCAAAACTAAACTTGACCTACATGTCCCATCCACTAAGAGATTTTTTTTCGTATGACTTCCTTGATCGTCTGAATTCTGGCTCAAACAACTCTACTGATTTTGCTAAATCTTTCAATGTCGGTATGAAGGGGTTTAAAAAGAGTATGCTTCAAACATATAGCGACTTAGATTTAGTTCCTAGCTCAGACGAACTTCAGCTTCCTAATTTCATACCTATGCTAGTGAAAGAATGTACTGATGGACAAGAATATCTCGAAGCACTTTCTTATTATCGGAGCAATTCAGAAGTGCAGGAAATACGAGAGAGAATTACTGAAATAGAAAGAGATATGGAACAAGGACGATATCAGAAGCATTCTAAAATGGTTAGTGAAATCATGTCTGTTGGAGATAATCTTTTAAAGTCTAAAGGTGTAGATCTTAGATTTATAAAGTTAGCTCCTCCAACGAAAATTCTTGGTATTTCAGTTTCTGGAGATGATGCTGTAAAGCTTCCAATTCCTTCTTACTTATATAAACAATATTTTGTTGGAAGGAGGTATCGTTCATTCGTGAGAAAGATTATGAATGAGTTGTCAATGCCTTCACAATATGGTGTTTTAAAAGATCGCCTAAATGGATATGCTTGGATTGAAGAAGATCAAATGCCTAAATTCTATTTAAAACAAGATCAAATGCCTTCTTTATTCCATAAGCCATTTACTAAATCTGCTTTATAAAAGTGGTAAGAAATACTATCAACTACCATAGCTTTATTATACAAATAAAGTATATTATTTAGATGAAGGAAGATATTTTTTAAATATATATTTAATATTGATAACTATATAAGGGAACCCTATGACAACTTCAAAAGTAACCTACCAAGGCGATTTACGTACCACTGCCATACATTTGCAATCAAACAACGAGATTATTACTGATGCGCCGACTGATAATCAAGGCAAGGGTAAAGCTTTTTCACCAACTGATTTGTTAGCGACGAGCTTGGCAAGCTGTATGCTAACGATCATTGGGATTAAAGCTCGTGATATGGAGATTGATATCACCGGTACTACCGCTGAGGTGACCAAAGTGATGACAGCTGATCCAAGACGCGTCAGTGAAATACATGTCGCGATCACTTTTAATCGGCAGCTAGATGAGAAAACGCAAAAGATATTTTATAACACAGCGCTGACTTGTCCAGTTGCGAAAAGCATCCATCCTGATATCATGCAAAAGGTGACTATTTATTCTAAGAACTGATATATTTTATAATGGTGATTAATATGGCTACTAAAACCTTACTTATCGTCGCGCATGCGCCATCACCGAATACTAAGAAGTTGGCGCAAGCGGCCTACGATGGCGCTAATCATCCCGATATAGATATCAACGTCATACTTAAATCTCCTCAAGATACGCAGCCTGAAGATATACTCGCAGCGGATGCATTATTATTAGGCACGACTGAGAACTTGGCGTATATGGCAGGATTGACCAAGGATTTCTTTGATCGTTGTTATTATCCAGTACTAGAAAAAAAACAGGGTATGCCGTTTGCGTTATATATTCGCGCAGGACACGATGGTACAGGGACTAAAAATGCGATGAAAACGATTACGACGGGGCTGCGCTGGGAGTGGATACAAGAAGCGCTGATTTTACAAGGTGATTGGCAAGAGGCGTTCACTGAGCAAGTCGAAGAGCTGGCAATGACATTGGCAGCAGGCATTGAAGCAGGTATCTATTAGGTCGTTGTAGTGGGTTATTATTGCTTATCTTCGTTATTGATATCTGTACTTGATGAAAACAGCATTATAAGGATGGCCATAGTGTTTAATAGTGATTCTGATAATACGCAATCGATTGCTCCAGCTGGAGCGCCATTTTCGCAAGCGTGTGAAAATAATAAAGCGCCTATCTTAAACGTACTACAAAAAGAGCTACAAGAGCATACTCATGTCTTAGAAGTCGGCTCAGGTACCGGTCAGCACAGCGTTTACTTTGCACCAAGCTTGCCACACCTACAATGGCAAACCAGCGATGTAACTGATAATCATCAGGTGATACAAGCTTGGCATAATGCCTATCCCGCATCAAACCTGTATGCACCGTTGGCTTTTAATTTGTTAACAGATTCTATTCCAAAAACTAATACTGGCGAACCTTATGACGCTGTATTTACCGCTAACACCTTACATATTATCGCTTGGCCTTTGGTTGAGAGGTTATTTGAGTTGGTCGGGGCAGCATTACCGTTAGACGGCAAGCTGATTGTTTACGGGCCATTTAATGAAAACGGACGCTATACCAGTGCAAGTAACCAGCAGTTTGATAGCAGTTTGCGCCAGCGTGATGCTGGTAGCGGTATCCGGCATAAAGAAGATATCATTGCTTTAGCCAACGCCCACCATTTAACATTAATGACTCAATATCAGATGCCAGCGAACAACCAAATTTTGGTTTTTCAAAAAATAACCGCTAACTAAGTCAGCGGTTATTTGCGTTTTAATATCAGTATCAAGTTCTAACCAGTATTACGTAGTCCTGCTGCAAGGGCATTGATACTGCGAATCAGGGGATCTTCTACCGACAGTTTGTCGGTACTTTTAGCATCCTTATTATCAGGTTGGCGCATGCGTTTGAGTAGCTCGATTTGGATATAGTTGATCGGGTCTAAGTAAGCATTGCGCCATTGTAAAGACGCTGCCAGCTCTTGCTGCGTGGACAATAACGAGGTTTGCTCAAGCAGGGAGTTTAGGCCATAGTGAGTAAGCGCGTGCTCTTGCTCGACGGCCTGCATGACCTGTGTGCGTAAGTGTTCGTCTTTGCACAGCAGGCTGTAGGCGTGGGCGATATTCATCTCCGATTTGGTAAAGGCCATTTCGATATTGCTGATAAAAGCACTAAAAAACGGCCAGTTTTTATTCATCTCTTTCATCAATCTTTCGTTTTGTTTGACACTCTCTAATGCCGTGCCCACGCCATACCACGCAGGAAGGGTAAAGCGGGCCAGTGACCAGCCAAACACCCAAGGTATCGCCCGGATGGTCGATTTGCTTGGCAAGCCTTTTTTGCGGTGGGCAGGGCGCGAGCCGATATTTAGCAAAGAGATCTCTTGTACAGGCGTGGCCTCGGAGTAAAACTGATAAAAGCCTTCTGTATTATCCGTCAATGCTCGATATTGCTGCTCACCAGCGTCGGCCAAATCCGCAAACAGTGCTTCATAGCTATCGAGCTGGGCCAGCTGCGCCACAAAGCGTGACGAGCTGGCTTTTAGTGCGCCTGTGATACCCATGGTTAGCTCAAACACCGCCGTATCTGGATTGGCGTATTTGGCATAGAGCACTTCGCCTTGCTCGGTAAACTTGATTTGTCCGTTTAGTGTACCAGCGGGCTGAGCGGCGATGGCCTGATGGGTTGAGCCGCCGCCGCGACTGACAGAGCCGCCGCGACCATGAAACAGACGGGTGCTAATGCCGTATTGGTTGGCAATACGTGTGATGGTCTGCTGGGCGCTATACAGCTGCCAAGCCGAGGTAATAATGCCGCCGTCTTTAGAAGAGTCGGAGTAGCCCAGCATAATCTCTTGAATATTGCCTGAGTGCTCAAGTAGCTCGCGATACAGCGGGTTATCCAGCACCGTTGGCATGATTTTATCGATGTTTTTAAGGTCTTCGATGGTTTCAAACAATGGTGCTACCGGCAAGGCGGCAAATAAGTGTCCGTCGTCATCGATACCAGACAAACCCGCAAAGCGCATCAGCAGCAGTACTTCTAGCAGCTGACTGGCGTTATTGGTCATTGAGATCACGTAGCTGCCAAAAGTATCGTCGCCGACCAATTTGCGCAGTTTGGCCACCGACTGCATCAATGCCAGCTGCTCACGGGTTTGCTCGCTTAAATTATCGGTATAAATCAGCGGCGTGCCTGGTTTTTGTAGTAGGCGGGTCAGCCATTCTTGGCGCTCTGTCTCATTTAGGGCCTTGTAATCGGGCAAGTTGGAAGCATTGGCAAAAATATCGGCAATGACCTCGCCATGATAGCCTGAGTCTTGGCGAATATCGAGCGCGGCCAGATGAAAGCCACAGGTTTTGACCAAGCGGATGGTATCTAGCAGTAGCCCTTCGGCATGGGCGCTATCATGCGTGTTGACGCTCTTGCGGATAAGGCGTAAGTCATCTAACAGTGCGGCCGGCGATAAGTACGCGTCTTTTGCTGCATTGTCGTCTGTGCCTTGGCTTTGGATATACTGGTTGGTGGCTTTTATTTTGGCAAGGATGAGTGATAACAATCTACGGTATGGTTCATGATTGTAGTCATCAGGGTTATAACAAAACACCTGCTGATCCAGCTCGCTGTAGTCTTGGATGCGCTCATAAATCTCGGGCGCGATGGTGACGATGCTATCGCTATGAATCAGCTCGCGGCGCAGCTTTCGGATCAATACTTGGTAATGGCGCAGCACGGTATTGGCATGCATCAACACGGCCATTTCTGTGGTCTCATGAGTGACGAAGGGGTTGCCGTCTCTATCGCCGCCGATCCAAGAGCCAAAATTGACAAAAGCGGGCAGCGCATAGTCACTAAGCTCTGGATAAATCTCTACGATTGCGTCTTTGATATTGCGATAGACTTTCGGTATGGCGGTAAAAAGACTGGCATCAAAATAATGCAGGCCATTATTAATCTCATCATAGACCAAGGGTTTACGAGTCCGCACCTCATCTGATGACCACAGTAGGTCAATGGTTTCTGCGGTTTTTTGTTTGGCCTGCTCAAAGGCGAGACTGCCCTCAGGATAGACACCCATGGCATCGGTGTGCTCATATAGCGTTTGCAAGATATTCATCGTCGTACGGCGACGCGCCTCGGTAGGGTGCGCGGTAAAGACAGGGATAAATTTTAGCTGATCGATGAGCTCTTTGATTTGTTCAGGTTCGATCTGCCGCTCGCGGCATTCTGATAAAGTGCGACGAAAAGAGCCTTCCCAGCTTTGGTTGGACTCCGCGCGCATCACTCGCCGCTGCTCACGTAAGTAGTTTTCTTCGGTCAAATTTGCCAAAAAAAAGTAAATAGAAAACGCGCGAATGACGTTTTTTAGTGTTTGATTGTCTAGCGAGGCGATGAGCTCGATAAGTTGCTTTTTTTGTCCGTCGTTATGCTCGCGGCGCTCTTGGATAAAACCTTGGCGTAAGGTTTCAATGGTGTCTAAGGTTTGTTGCCCAGATTGGCGAGAGATGGCCTCGCCTAAAAACGATCCTAATAAACGAATGCGCGCACGCAATACGTCGTTATCTAATAACATAACTGTCTTCCTTGTCTATAACTAGGGAATATATCCAATAAAGCTTGGATATGGCTATTTTCCTTACTCAACGAACAATACGCCCTAGACGGATGAATAAAGACGGCCCGTAAATACAGTTACGAACCGCCTTATACAAAGTGATACATCAAGCCTTTTATAATGGCTATAAGCGATGGTTATAAAAATTTTGCTTGTTCAGAACTCGCCGCTAGTGTTTGCCACAGCTTTGATGCTGGCTGACTTTATTTTATGGCTGTCCTTATAATTTAACTGATAATAGGCCCGAACGCTATCGATATTCTTGAGGCAAAAAATCTAAAGAACGCTGCCATGAGCGTTAAGGACTTAGCAATATATTTGATGATAGTAATGTGCCAATAGTTTGGGTCATTGGTTTAACCAAAAATCAACAAGCTTCACGATATATGTGACATAAATCGCGAAGTTTTTAAGTAAGATGAGTGATGAGCACCATGGTTGGCAATGCTAGCAGTTGACATTGCGAACGGTTGGCACTGCCAGTCATAGTAGCGAAAGAGCAACAATAAAAAGTTAGATAATCAACTGCCGCGTAACCCATAAAACATGAAGCGACAGCCGAAGTCACTATATAGATACAAGGATATAAATACTGGGTTTACGCGCTTTGGATGGTTTCATCAGAGGCCATTTTATTCATCAGCTAGGATATATTATGAAAAAGCATCTTGATCATACTGACCCCGCAAACAACATGACTATTGAACGTGGACATGGTGGCGAGACGCACCAGCGTGCAGACGATGATGGTAAAGTCTTAACGACGCAGCAAGGCGTTGCGATTTCTGATAACCAAAACTCATTAAAAGCTGGCGCACGTGGGCCAACTTTGCTAGAAGATTTTGTCCTGCGTGAAAAGATTCATCATTTTGACCATGAGCGTATCCCTGAGCGTATCGTCCATGCACGTGGTAGCGCCGCACATGGTTATTTTGAGTTGACAGAATCGTTAGAAGAATACACGACTGCCAAAATTCTTACAGAAACAGGGAAGCAGACACCTTTATTTACTCGCTTTTCGACCGTGGCTGGCAATAAAGGCTCAAAAGATACGCCTCGCGATGTCCGCGGCTTTGCGGTAAAGATTTATACCGAAGAAGGTAACTGGGATATCGTTGGTAATAATATGCCGATTTTCTTTATTCAAGATGCCATGAAATTCCCAGATCTGGTGCATGCAGTCAAGCCGGAGCCTGATCGCGGCTTTCCGCAGGCAGCATCTGCTCATGATACCTTTTGGGACTTTGTGTCGTTAAGTCCTGAGACCATGCATAATGTCATTTGGCTGATGAGTGATCGAGCGCTCCCGCGTAGCTTTAGCATGATGGAGGGCTTTGGCATTCATAGTTATCGTTTGATTAACAAAGACGGAAAAAGTACCTTTGTACGTTTTCATTGGAAGCCAGTAGCAGGTGTACAGTCGCTTACTTGGGATGAAGCGGTAAAAATATCTGGTGCTGATCCTGATTATAACCGCCGTGACATGTATGAAGCGATTGAGAACGGTATGTATTTTGAGTGGGAGTTTGGTGTTCAGTTATTTACTGAAGAAGAAGCCAATGAGTTTCCATTTGACCATCTAGATGCGACCAAGCTGATTCCAGAAGAGACGGTGCCTGTGAAAATCATCGGTAAAATGGTCTTGAACCGTAACCCTGATAACTTTTTTGCAGAAACGGAGCAAGTAGCATTTTGTCCGTCACATCTGCCGCCTGGTATCGATTTTAGTAATGATCCTTTACTGCAAGGTCGTCTATTTAGTTATCTTGACACCCAGCTGTCGCGTTTGGGGTCGCCAAACTTTGCGCAAATCCCTATTAACGCGCCAAAATGTCCGTTTGCCAATAATCAGCAAGACGGCCACATGCAAATGCAAGTACCCAAGACGCGTACCCTCTATGAACCACAAAGTCTGGATTTAGATCGTCCACGTGAAAGCGTCAAAAAAGGCTTTGAGTCGTATGCAGAGCGCTTAGATGATAATGTAAAAGGCCGTATTCGCGCAGAGAGCTTTGCAGACCACTATAGCCAGCCGCGCATGTTCTACCGTAGTCAAACCCCAGCTGAGCAGGCACATATTGCGACGGCCTACGCATTTGAGCTGGGTAAAGTAGATACTCCTCATGTACGTACCCGTATGCTCAGCCACCTGCTGCATATTGATGAAGATTTGGCCAAGCGCGTGGCAACTGCCTTGGGTATGGAGTTGCCAGAGCCTGCTGATGCGGCAGCGCCTGTACAAGACATGGCGACATCAGAGGCTGTACAAACCATTGGCCGTACTCCTAAGAGCTTAAAAGGGCGATTGGTGGGTATCTTGGTCGCCGAAGGCTCTAAGCATAGCGAGATTAAAAAGTTCGAAGATGCGGTCAATGCTCAGGACGGGATGGTAAAAATCGTTGCGCCGAGTAAAGAAGTGAAACTAGATGATGGTACTCGCATACAAGCTGAAGAGCGTATAGCAGGGGCGCCTTCGGTATTTTTTGATGCGGTGGTCAGTATCATCATGCCAGAGCAAGCCAAGAAACTAGCAAAAGACAGCTCGACCTTAGATTGGTTTACTGATGCTTATGTACATTGCAAAGCCATTGCCTACTGCGGAGCGACTGAAGAATACATTTTAAGTAAGCTACCAGTAGAAAAAGACAGCTTTGTCACGCCTCTTGCTGACTTAGATGCCTTTACCGAAAACGCCAAGTCGCGTCTGTGGGAGCGTGAGCCAAAGGTTCGTGACCTTGCATAGTTGACTGGTACGGTATCAGTTTTTACCTTCAAACGCTTTATCTTAAACTCAGCCTAGGTGCTGAGTTTTTGCTTTTTTAGGGCTGGGTGCGGCAGTGTATGATTTAAAGCTGACATAAGGTGAACTATTTATAGTCACAAGCGTTCACTCAAAATCGTTTTTTTAGCCATAATGAACGTTATACTAAATAGCAAATGGATTTAATAAATGCTCATGGCATTGAATCATGGGTCAGGGAATAAATAATAATGAGCTTATGTGAGATTGTACGTTTAGAAGGCTATATCCAAAGTACCTATCTTGCGGTATATCCAGACAAGATCATGCTGTTAGATGGTGGCTGTCGTCCTGATGTGGCGTTGGTGCTTGATTATATAAAAACGACGCTACAACGCCCGCTAACGGATCTAAAGGTGGTGATGGTCACACATATGCACCCTGATCATGCTGGCGGTGCTCTGCAGTTTAAAAAACAGACAGGCTGCCTGATCGTATCAGCAGACAAAAAAACTCAGTGGTATGGCGGTATCGGCGGGCGAGCCATGCATGTCATCGATATGAATTTGGCGCATTATGTGGCGAGACGGCAAGGACGCTCGGCCAAAAATCTTTATTACCCGGCACATCTGAATCCTGATGTGATGGTAAAAGATGGCGACTGCGTGCCTGAGTTTGATGAGTGGCAAGTGCTTGAAACGCCAGGGCATACAGATCGTGACTTATCGCTATTTCATCTGCCAAGTCGGCAAGTATATACAGCAGACTTGATTATCAAGCTGCGTCACAAGTTCGTCGCGCCATTTCCTATTTATGATCCAAAACTCTATATCCAGTCGCTGCAAAAAATCAAAGCGTTAAAGCCCTCGGTGGTGATGATGGCGCATGGCCGCGAGCTGGCGATAGACGACGCCACTTTTGATATGCTCATCACGCAGGCACCCAAGCATCCGCGTACCATCAAAGACACTATCAAACATAAGCTGCTATGGCGCAAAGACGCTGACTTTACTGTCTTTTCGCGTCGCCGTAAATCCAAACGATAGCGCTAACAGGCACGCAAAAAAAAGCCCCGTCACTATTAAGTTAGTGATGGGGCTTTTCAAATATGGTGGGCCGACCGCGACTCGAACGCGGGACCAATTGATTAAAAGTCAACTGCTCTACCAACTGAGCTATCGGCCCTGAGAAGCGTATAAAAAAAGCACTGCTTTTTTAGCTTCGCAAGGGAAATTCTTTTAATAGAATTTCCAAAAGTCTTGCATTTAAACGCAACCTTACAAAGAACGTTGCAATTTTAGCTTCGCAAGAGAAAATTCTTTAAATAGAATTTTCTAACATTTATGCATATAATCAATGTATCTGACGCTATGCAAGAATAATTTTCTTAAAAGAAAACTATATAAATCTAAACATCTTAATGATGTTTTTTACTCATTTATCACTACCGGATAGGGCAGAACGATAAACAAGCATCAAACTAAATATGGTGGGCCGACCGCGACTCGAACGCGGGACCAATTGATTAAAAGTCAACTGCTCTACCAACTGAGCTATCGGCCCTGAGCGAGGATAAAATGAAGTACTACTTCATCCGAGCGCAAGAGAATTTACATTTTCGTAAATTCTAAGAAACTCGATATCAACACTAGGTTTGCATATTACTGCAAGAGAAAATTCTTTAAATAGAATTTTCTATTAAGCTTATTATCTGAGTATATCGTATTATCAATATTAGCAGAGACAGTAAGCTTGGTTTCTCGTTTAGAAAGTTTGTATCCCTAAACGTGAGAGCACATTATATATATTATTATGACAATTACAACCCCACATGATAAAAAAAGTGCAAATCTGGCAGGATTTTTTAGTTTTTTTGCCATTTTTATCATTTTTGCTCTTTTTAGCCGTGTGTGTTTGGTCAATGCGTCATTATGTGTCGCGATTAGTCTCGAGATAGTGCGTCAACGGGATCAAGTTTGGCGGCATTACGGGCTGGCAAAAAGCCAAATACAATCCCAATGAGCGTCGAGCAAACAAAAGCTGCGATAATAGAGGTCGGTGAGTAGATGACTTTAAAGCTATCGCCGCCGATGCGGTTGATCAGCTCACCGATGGCAAATGCCAAGCCAATACCCAGTAGTCCTCCTAAAATACAAACCAAAACAGCCTCTATCAAAAACTGCTGCATGATATCGCTTTGCCGCGCCCCAACCGCCATACGCACCCCAATCTCGTTGGTACGTTCGGTCACAGATACCAGCATGATATTCATCACCCCGATACCGCCGACGATCAGTGAGATAACCGCCACTGAGGAGATGAGCAGCGTCATCGTCCCTGTCGTGGCCTCGATGGTCTGGCGAATAGAGTCAGAGTTGATAATCTGAAAGTCCGCCTTGCCATGGCGGCCTTCTATCAGCTCGTAGATAGCAGACTCGGCGACACTAGATGAGACGCTGTCATCGAGTAATGCCACAAAACGATTGATATAAGCGCCGCCCGTAATACGGGACATGACGGTGGTATAGGGCATATATATGGTGGGTGTGGTGATATCAGGGCCAAATCCGCCATCGTTCTCTGCCAGTACACCGATCACCCGCCCTGGTACGCTGCCGATTAGTATGACCTCACCGATAGGGTTGTCGATATCGGCAAAAAAAGCCTGCTTGGCATTGTCGTCGATGATGATGTCCTGACTGCGCAGACTGATACTTTGTGCATCAAAGCCTTGACCTTGTACCAGTGTTTCACCTGTGACTTGTAGATAGTCTTCGCCGATCCCATTGACCGTTGCGTCTTCTTGTACACTGCGATAACGAACGCTAGAGGTGCTATTTACTTGCGGACTGACGCTAATGACGTAAGGTTGATTGCCCACAGCTTGCGCATCTTCAGGGGTCAGGTTGTCGTCATTATACCGGCGGCGCGGATCGCCTCTGGGGTAGCCGTCATTGACAGTAATAGTATTGGTGCCCAATGAGCTGATGTTGGCAAGTATCTGCTGCTGTGAGCCTTGACCGAGGCCGACGATAGAGACCACCGCCGCGATGCCGATGATGATGCCCAGCATGGTAAGCAGGGTACGCATTTTGTGCGCACGCATGGCGAGCAAGGACATCTTAAAAGCTTCAAGCAAGCGATCAAGAAAGCTTGCCAAGGCGCTTTTGCGGTGGCTACCTAGAATAGGAGCTGGCTGCTGGGTGGTTGGCTGATAATGCTCGGTTTTATAATCTGCAATGATATGGCCGTCTTTTAGCTCAATGACACGCTCGGCTTGCTCGGCCAGATGCGGATCGTGGGTGACCATGATGATGGTATGACCCTGAGCATTTAGGTCATGCAAAATCTCCATCACATCATCGCCGGACTTGCTATCGAGCGCGCCTGTCGGCTCATCGGCCAAAATTACATCACCACCGTTCATCAAGGCTCGAGCGACAGAGACTCGCTGCTGCTGACCGCCTGAGAGCTGATTAGGACGGTTGTCGACTTTATTGCCTAGTCCGAGATCGGTGAGCAGCGCCTCTGCCCGTGTCATGCGTGCACTCGTATCCATGCCTGCATAGACGGCAGGGACAGCGACATTATCACGGGCGCTGATATCGCCTAGCAGATGATAGCGCTGAAAGATAAAGCCGAAGTGCTCACGGCGCAGCTCGGCCAGCTCGTCAGCATCAAGCTTGTTGGCTGATTGTCCATAAATCTTATAGTCTCCCGCTGTCGCTTGGTCCAAGCAGCCCAAGATGTTCATCAACGTCGACTTGCCAGAGCCAGACTGACCGATAATCGCGACCATCTCGCCTTGATAAATCGTCAAGTCAATATCGTGCAACACGCGAATGGTCTGCTCACCTGCCGCAAACTCCCGAATAATCCCCGATAGCTGCATGATGGGCTTGGTAGGAGGAGTGGCTACTTGGCTTTTTTTATCAGCTATCAGCGAGCGCTCGCTCGGCTGTGGAGAAGGTTGAGGTGTCATCATAGCAGTGTCTCAATAAGGTCATGAGCTTTGTCATAAAAGCGCTTGTGTGCGTCAGTGCTTGTATGGCCGAGTGAGTTTAAGACAGGTTCAGTTAACATCTACATTCTTGGAGGGCCACCTGCGCGGCGACCACTGCGCAAGCCTTCTGCATTTTCTGTACTGATGATGACTTCTTCGCCTGCTGTTAGGCCACTGAGTATTTGCGCGTTGACGCGGTTGTCGATACCGACTGTGACGGCGCGCTTCTCTACGCTGCCGTCGTCTTTTAACACACGGACAAACTTACTGGTATGCTCAGATGTATTATTACTTACTTGGCGGCTGGTTGCATCTGTGGTTTTGCCATCAGCAGGCCCGTCATGGATGACAGCAGAGGGCACCAGTAGTGTGTTTTTTGCTTGATCGATGACAATGTAAATCTGCGCGGTCATATCGATGCGAAATAAACGCTCAGGATTGGGAACTTCAACGTAGCCGACGTAGTAGATGGCGGCATCGGTGGAGCTGGTTTCGCTGATTTTTTCTGGTGCAGGCTCTATTGCGGTCAAGGTAGCATCGTACTTTTGGTCTGGATTGCCAATGATGTTGAAATAAGCGGGCATGCCAGCTTTAACATTGATGACATCAGCTTCAGATATTTGCGCGTTGATACGTACGGTCGAGAGGTCGGCGAGAGTGACTAGCGTCGGGGCGGTTTGATTGGCATTGACCGTGGTGCCTTGCTCGGTGGTGATCGAGACGACAGTACCAGAGATGGGTGCGCGGATAGTGGTATAGCTCAAATCCTCGCGAGCAGTATTGACGTTGGTCTCTGAGATGCGTAGCGCCGCTTGCTGGCTATTGATATTGGCTTCTGTGGTGGCGATAGCGGCTTTGGCTGTATCAATAGCGGCGCGCGCATTGGCCACCGCGGCCTTTGCTGTCTCGACGTTGGTCGCTTGCGTGTCATACTCCTGCTGCGATATCGCATCGATAGCGACTAAGTCTTGTAGGCGAGCAAAATCAGACTGAGCTTGTTTGAGCTCAGATTGGCGGCTGGCAAGATCAGCGTAGGCGCTCTTGAGGCTGGCTTGTCGGCTTAGCGCTTCTGCACGGGCGCTTTGTAGTGCGGCGCGGCTTTGCTCTAGACTGGCTTGCTGATTGCTTAAGTTGTTGTTTTGTGTCACTTGATCGATTTGGGCAATCAAATCGCCTTGCTGCACTTCGTCTCCCACCTCTACATAGAGCCGTTTGACCTCACCTGATACCTGCGCGCCGACATCGACGGTATTGAGGGCTTTGACCTTGCCTGAAGCCATGACGTTATTTTCGATATCACCGACCTCTACCTTCGCCGTTAGGTAGTTAGGCGCTGTTTCTTTTGGCATAAAAAAACGATATGCCAGCGCGCCGAATACGACGACGACCAAAGTGACCACTGCCCATTTGATCGCGGGTTTTTTGCTTATTTTGCCCATGACAACTATCCAATCACAATAAAATCAAGTGTAGCTATAGTAGAGGCTTGCTGCGCAAAAAGGAATGGCAATTAGTTTAAGAAAGGTTAAGGAGGATCGAGAGAACCAAAATCTGCCACTCGGTTGTGGCGGATTTGGTCGTCGTTTATACAAGTAAGTCGTTTATAGAAGTAATTTAGGGATGGCGGTCAAACGAGAGGTGTATCAAGTGATAAACAAGCGTTTGCCAGATAGCTCAAGCGCTGCTTGTAATAGTAGCTCCCATGCAGGCTGACGGATAAGTCCTTTGATGGCTTGGTCGCAGCGATAAAGCAGCGCTGGCCACTGCGCGGTCTTCGCCTTTGACTGGCGACGACACGCCTGCTGATATAAGCCTTGTTTGCTGCGCCAAATGCCGAGCGCCTGCGGATCTTGTCCATCTAGCAGCTGCATAATCTGGCGCATGTCTTTACTGATTGCCCACAGTACCAACGTCGTTGGCTCATCGGTGGCCTTGAGCTGCGTGATGATTTTGACTACCTGCGCGCTGTTGCCAGCCAGCATGGCATCGGATAAATCAAAGACACTAAACTGAGCATCACTGACCAGCGCGGCTTGTAGATCATCAATATCTAATGCGACGTTTTCGGTAGGAGCTTTGCCATCAGTTGAGCTGGTAGAGGTGCTGGCTGATTGTTGATGAGGAGTTGCCGCAGGTGCGAGCTGCGGCGCAAACAGATAAGAGAGCCGCCATAAGGTTTGATAGGCGCTTAGCAGATGGTGCTCGGTATGCGACATCAGCAGCTGCCATGCTTCTTGTGACAGCGTGAGGCCAAACTGCTGGGCCTGTATCTGTAATAACTGCTGACGTTGCTGCTCATTGTACAAGTTGCAATCAATCACATGACCGTACTGAGCAAACGGCGCAAACCATTTGCTGCTCTGGCTGCGCTTGTCTTGCTTAGGCGTAAGCCATAGCAGGCTGTGACTGTGCGTGCCTGCTTGTGCCTCGATAGCAAAACGTTCGAGCGCGGCAATGACGGCTTTATCAGGTTTGTGATTGCCTGTCACAATCAGCGCACTGGCATCGTCAAACAACGACTGACTGCCAAGCTCGGATAGCACATCTTGCCAGCTTTTGACTGACACCAGCTCGATACGTTTGATGGCATAGTTTTGCGCGCGCCAGTGCGGACGCATGGCATCGATAAGCCATTGACTGAGTAACGGCTCATCACCGTGTGCCAGCCACAAGCCAGCTACTGCCGCCGCGGGTTGTAGTAGTTTTGGATAGGCTTGGATAAAAGTATCTTGCATAGGCTGATGATACACAGGTTAAAAAAAGAAGAAAAGAGCGGCATTACATGATCATGAAGAATGGCGAAGCATTCCTACAGACTTATAAAATTACTGGGCGTTTGGCACCATCACGGTGGGTGCAGTGGCGCTGTTTATCATGGGTACTGCCTGCTTATTAGAAGGTGGCACTTTGGGTAAGGAGATGGCGACGTATTGATCCGTGATACGGCGTGCCAAGCGCTCATAGAGCCAATCACGAATCTGATCGCCTTGCTGATCGTCAGTGCTGACCGAGGCTTCGTTGTACTGATAGCTGCGATCGACTTGGATGGCGTTTTTGAGTATCACAGGTTTGCCATTTTCAAAGGTCTGATAACTGACATCGGCTGAGAGCACCAAACGGATTTCTGTCAAAACCCCAACCAGCTCATAACGCTTAAATCGCACATTGCTGATATCGATGACGGCGATGGGCTCTGCATGTGCTTGTCGATTGTTACGTGCCACATCATCTAAGGTCATATTGCTCATGACTTCCGCGCCTAGGGTTTTTAGGCGCTGAGTCAATGGCAGCTTGAGCGGAAACGACGTGCGATCATCTTCGATAATGACCGCTGTTTTGGCCACATCGAGCAGCATCGGCGTTTCATAACCGCGCAGCTGAAAGCCGCAGCCACTCAGTGCGGTGGTGGCACCGAGCACGGTCATCATCGGCAAAGCAGCCAGTAACGCTGTCGCAAGTTTTCGTCCGCTGGTCGATGATTGTGACGGTACTGCTCGGTGCTTATACGACATAATCGCTATCCTTTAATGATAAAAAGCTTGGGAGGTGCCCTCAAATCCTCGTCTTTGGCCTAGTGAAGCAGTAAAGGCCGCTATCGATGGAGGTGAGGACAGGCCCTAAGGTAATAAAGACGCATCGCCTAATAGCGCTAGCGGGTAGCGCCTAGCTAAAGACGATGTACTAGCCTGCGACCACGATATTGACCAGCTTATTGGGCACGACGATCTCTTTTTTGATGTCCCCTGTCAAAAACTTGGCCACACCCTCAAGTGCGCGTGCTTGCGCTTTTAGCTGCTCAGGGTCGCTGTTGGGGGCGACATCCATTTTGCCGCGCATCTTACCATTGACCTGCACCACCATGGTGATGGTGTCTTGTACCAGTGCGCGCTCGTCGACAGCAGGGTAGCTTAAGTTGACCGTATCGACACCCAGCTGCTCAAGCAAGTGCTCGCCGACGTGCGGTGCGTAGGCAGATAGCATGATTAATAAATCAATCAATGCTTCGTGCTGTACTTGCAGGTCTTGCTCACTGCTGGCTTTAAAACCAGTCAGCTCATTGGCAAGCTCCATAAGGCTTGAGACTGGCGTGTTTAGCGCCAAGCGCTCGCCTAGGTCACTGTCAATCTTGGCGATGGTTTCGTGAGTCTTACGGCGTAAGTTTTTCGCCGCTTTGCTAAGGTGCTCTGTGTTTAATGCTTCGTTATTGAGCGTGGCTTTATTTAATGCATCAGGGCTTAGACTTGCAGCCGCTAGGGCTTGCATATGGTCGGTTGCGATGCGCCATACTTTTTTGACGAAGTTATAAGGGCCTTTTAGCGCGTCATCTGACCACTCAAGCGTCTGGTCGGCAGGGGCGGTAAACAGCGTGTACAAACGTACGGTATCCGCGCCATATTTATCGATGGTGATTTGTGGATCGACGCCGTTGTTTTTTGATTTGGACATTTTTTCTATTTTGCCGATGGTGACAGGCCGTCCATCAGATTTTAAAATCGCTTTAACTGGCTGACCGCGCTCGTTGTAGTCGATATCGACATCTTCGGTGAAGTAGTAAGTGGTGCTGCCATCAGCGTTGCGGCGGTAAAAAGTGCCCGCAAGCACCATGCCTTGCGTCATCAAGTTGGCAAATGGCTCATTGCCTGATACCAAGTTTTCGTCGCGCATGAGCTTATGGAAGAAACGCGCATAAAGTAGATGCATGACCGCGTGCTCGACACCGCCGATGTATTGATCGACAGGCAGCCATTTATTGGCGGCAGATTTATTGACCATGTTTTGCGTGTCGTTTGGACTGGCAAAGCGTGCGTAGTACCAGCTCGACTCAACGAAGGTGTCAAAGGTATCCGTCTCGCGCTCAGCTGGGTTGCCGCACTTTGGACAAGTGGTATTGACAAACTCTGGCATGCTTTTGAGCGGGTTGCCGCGGCCATCAGGGACGACATCCGTTGGCAGTACGACAGGTAGGTCTTGCTCTTCGACAGGCACCGTGCCGCAGTGCTCACAGTTGATCATTGGGATAGGGCAGCCCCAATAGCGCTGACGCGAGACGCCCCAGTCACGCAGACGATACTGGATTTTTTTCTTCGCAAGCTGTTGGGGCTCAAGTTTGGCAAGCATTGCCTCAAACGCTTGATCAAAATCCAAGCCGTCAAATTCGCCTGAGTTCACCAAGATGTTGCGCTCAGTATAAGCAAGATTTGGCTCAGAGCCGTCCGCTTGAGCAGCAGCAAGGACGGATGCTTCAAAGTCTGCAGGCGACTGGATGACTTGCTTGATAGGTAGGCTGTATTTGGTCGCAAACTCATAATCGCGCTCATCGTGCGCTGGTACCGCCATCACTGCGCCTGAGCCGTAGCTCATCAAGACATAGTTGGCGACCCACACAGGGACTTCTTCACCAGTGAGAGGATGGGTCACGGTCAGGCCTGTATCCATACCGATTTTTTCGGCTTTGGCCAGATCCGCTTCGGCGACCGAGCCTTTTTTGCACAGTGCACAAAACTGAGCGATGGCGTCATCCTGCTCAGAGGCGTACTGCGCTAACGGATGCTCAGCGGCAACGGCGACATAAGTGACGCCCATCAAGGTATCAGGGCGAGTGGTAAACACTTCTAAGGTGTTGCGCTCGCCGCTCAGCTCATAAGGGAAGTGTACTTCCATACCCGCGCTACGGCCGATCCAGTTGCGCTGCATGGTCAGAACTTCAGATGGCCAATGACCCTCTAGCTGGTCTAAATCATCGAGCAGCTCATCGGCATAATCAGTGATGTTAAAGTAATACATCGGGATGTCGCGCTTTTCAACGGGCGCGCCACTACGCCAGCCTTTGCCATCGATGACTTGCTCGTTGGCAAGGACGGTGTTGTCGACCGGATCCCAGTTGACGGTAGAGAGTTTCTTGTAGACCAAGCCTTTTTTGTAGAGCTGCAAAAACAACCACTGCTCCCACTGATAATACTCAGGGCTACAAGTGGCAAACTCACGTGACCAGTCGATAGAGAGACCGAGCAATTTTAGCTGGGCGCGCATGTTGTCGATGTTGGCAAATGTCCAAGCAGCAGGCGGTGTTTGGTTGGCGATGGCGGCGTTTTCTGCTGGCAGGCCAAAGCCATCCCAGCCCATTGGCTGCATGACATCAAAGCCTTTGAGGCGATAATAACGGCTGAGTACATCAGAGATGGTATAGTTACGCACGTGTCCCATGTGCAGCTTGCCACTTGGGTACGGAAACATCGACAGCATATAGCGACTTGGCTTGTCGCTTGGCTCATTACTCACTTCATAGCGTTTGTCCGTTGCCCACTTGGCTTGTTGTGCCGCTTCGATCAGCTGCGGTTGGTATTGGGTAGGGTCTATGGAAGTATTGTTGGTCTGATTGGTATTAGCAGTTTCTGCTGTCACGGCGTTGCTCATAGTCGGCTCGAAATTGATGATTACAGATAAGATGATTACAGATAAATTGGGTAAAACAAAATAATGCCATAGCATAGCGTAATTTGGCGAAAATTGCGATGGTATGATGACGCGTTTGCGCGCTGTCACGACGACAGGTTGGCAAGTTGGGGGAAAGGCATCATAGTAGCGACAGGAGGTTTTTGTTTAACAAACCAAAAATTAACCGGCTTCGGTATAATACAGCGACTAATGATTATGGATTGGGAGTTTTTATGAGCATCACTGTTTATGGCATCAAATCTTGTAGCACCATGAAAAAAGCGTTTACTAAGCTTGATCAGTTGGGTGTCAGCTATGATTTTCATGATTATAAAAAACAAGGCATCGACAAACCAAGCGTTCAGCGTTGGGTAGATGCGCTAGGTATTGATAAAGTGCTCAATAAGCGTGGTACCACATGGCGCAAGCTGACCGATGAGCAAAAACAAGCCGCTGCTGACAGTGTAGATAAAGCGATAGATTTGCTGGTAGAAAATACCAGCATGATTAAGCGTCCGATTGTGGAAGGTCAGATTGACGATAAAAATCAAGGTCAGCCAATATTGTTGTGCGGCTTTAATGAATCTGAGTTTGAGGCGGTTATTTATAAATAATTTTTATAAAAAAGCTGTCACTTTGACAAATTATAAACTATGCTCTCATAGGTAGAATTAAGTTTACTAATTTATAAGGTCTATTGAATATTCAGATGTGCTACCAGCACGATATCTGAATGTTCAATAGACCCTAATGTTCGAGGATAGAATGATGAAAAAATTATTACTGATGGCTACGCTTGCAGCAGCACCTATAATGGCCACAAGCGTACAGGCGGCAGACTCATCAACTAAAGTAACCTTTGCAAAAGACAGCTATTGCGGTAACTTTACAGGCAATATCAAAGATGGCAAAGTGTTTCGTTTATGGCTTGCAGCAGACCAGAATTTAGTGATTCGTAATGTCGGCGATGATCGCATCAATATGGCTTACGTCTCAGGGCCAAGTGGTCGATTGGACGGTGACCGCTATGATAATGAAACGTCTTATATTACTGAGAGCAAAGGCAATCACTATATGAAGGTTTATGGTAATAGTTACCATAGTTCTGTTGAGTTCTGTGCTTATTAAATTCATCATTGTTTGAATGAATGTTGATGGGCCATAAAATTGATAGACAGTTAAAAAGCCCAAGCTTAGAGTCTAAGCTCGGGTTTTATAATACCTACGACAAACCAAATCACACTGAAGCACCAAATAATGAGCACGTAAAGACGAATTTGCTCTGCTGTCCAATCAAGCGCAAACCACTCAATCATAAAGAACGACTTCCAGCCTTCTATCCAGCGCGCACCGCCGTAGCCAATAATCCACCAGCAATATAGACTCTCTAAAACAAACAGTAGGCACCACAGCCACAGCGGCATGATCGACTCCTCAAGAAGTTAAAGCATGGCCGCATCAAGGTCACGGCTAATCAAAGTACCGACACCTTCGTTGGTAAAGATCTCAAGCAAGGTTGCATGCGGCACACGGCCATCGACGATGACGGCGCTTTTGACGCCGCCACGTACCGCATCGAGCGCGCATCCTATTTTAGGAATCATACCGCCTGAAATGGTGCCATCTGCGATCAGACTATCGACAGTTTTTGGTGTCAGGCCCGTCACCACTTTACCATCACGGCCCAAGACGCCTTTGATGTTGGTCAAGAGCATGAGTTTTTCTGCTTGCAAAAACTCCGCCACTTTACCGGCCACCAAGTCGGCATTGATATTATAAGTATGCCCTTCGCTATCGACGCCAAGTGGGGCGATGACAGGGATGAAGTCGGAGGCAATAAGCATATTTATCACGTCTTTGTTGACGCTCACCACATCACCGACAAACCCCAAATCCACAGGTACAGCGACTCCATCGGTACCTATTTTGTCCATCATCAGTTTTTTTGCTTGGATTAAGTTGGCATCTTTACCAGTTAGGCCGATAGCGCGGCCGCCGTGTTTGTTGATGAGACTGACGATAGATTTGTTGACGCTGCCGCCTAGTACCATCTCGACGACATCCATGGTGCTTTTGTCAGTGACACGCATGCCATCGATGCGATCAGACTGCCGCCCCAACTCTTTTAGCAGGTTGTCCACCTGCGGGCCGCCGCCATGAACGACGACAGGATGCATGCCAACGGTTTTGAGTAAGACGATATCACGGGCAAAGGAGCTCTCAAGCGCAGGGTCAGTCATGGCGTTACCGCCGTATTTGACCACGATGATCTTATCGACAAAGCGCTGAATATAAGGCAAGGCCGTGGTCAATACTTCAGCGGTGATTTTGGCATCGTCTAGATTAAGCGTCATTACAAACTCCTACGGTAAAGGTACAGGGTAAAAAATATAAGCCAAAAAAGTGGGGGTGATAAGTTATTCAGCAGCAATCGCGATGATTTGCTCTGCCAGTCTTTGATCAAAGGGTCGGCACAAAGCGGCAAATCTGTTTTGTACTTCTTTTAAATCGTCAAGACTATCACCTGCAAAGCGCGCGGTCAGGTGATGACTGGTATTGGACTGCCGCAATACGCCAAAACCATGCGCAAAATCCAAGCGCACACCGTCGATACAGCTCAGTCTCGTGCCGATAGGCAATAACTGCCGCGCCTGCGCTAAGGTGATAGCGGGCTGTTGCGCTATACAATTACAAGACGAGCGTTCATTAACAACTGCGTGGCTGCAGGCGGGATTGACCAAGCAATCTTCTTGAGAATCTGCTATATCTGACTGCTCGCGGGCCGCATCCATGAGCTGCTGTATATACTGACAAAAAACCTGTAGCTGCGTCACGATAGAGCGCTCGCGCGTGAGGGCATACGGTATTGGCAGATAATGATCGGCGGTACTGACCAGCGTAGGCAGGCTTTGGGTGATAGCTGCTAAGGAGGTTTGGGTAACATCGTCCGGCTGAGCGGCCAATCCATGCAATAGCCGTAAAGCCGCGTACATGGCATCATCATAAGCGATAAAATGCTTGTCATTAAAAATAAAATGCCCTGATAGCTCGCCTGCAAAGACAATGCGGCTATCGGTATGCTGCATCTGCTGGCGCATCAGACTGCTCCCCGTCCGGCTCACGATAGGCTCAGCGCCCAGCTCGGCCAGCAATGCAGGCAGATGGTGAGAGCACTTAATATCAAACAGTACTTGAGGCACCGCGGTTGAAGCTGGGTTAGGCGCGCTATCGCAGAGCGCGGATTTTGCCAGTAGATACAACAGATGATCCGGCATCACTGTCTTGCCATTTTCATCGACGACCATCAGCCTATCACCATCGCCATCGAACGCCAGTCCGATATCGGCTTTGTGCGTGGTGACCGCTTGCTGCAACTGTTTGAGCCGACTTGGCTCAGTAGGATCGGGGTTGCCTAAGGGAAAATGACCGTCTGCTGTATTGTTAAGCATGATAACGCTCTGACAAAAACGCTGAAATAAAGGCTGAGCGATGTGACTGGTCGCCCCATGCATACAGTCGATCACTACCGTCAGCTCAAGCTTGGGCGCAGCATGGCGCCAGTCGCTGCATGGCTGCTGGGCTGCGCTGTATTGTCCGTGATGGTGCGATGCTTTATCACAGGCCTGCTCACCACTTATAGGGTATAGACTTATAGGGTGTAGAGGGTATAGCTGGATAAAAACATGATAAATGGCATCGATATAGCCATGACTCACTTGCTCCGTTGGCAGATGACCCATCGAACCTATCGCTGCAGTCAGAGCAAGCGGCGTATCAGGAGGCGCTAGCTGCTGATAGAGCGCCTGAATTTCAGCACAGCTAGGGGACTGATGGTTTACCAGCCATTTTATGCCTAGTATATTTTTGGCCGAGTGACTGGCGGTCACCATGATGCCATGTCCCTGATATTGCGCTGCCCAATATGCCATCATCGGTGTGGTCACCAAACCGAGCTGAATGACATGTAGGCCATGCTGTGCCAAGATAGTCGCTAAGGTATGTGCGATGTCATCACTGCTGCAGCGCACATCGTAGCCGATGACGACGATGCTTTGTTTATTGGTGTTGTTTATGGTATTGGGAAGGATATGCTGCTGATTGATGCTGTGCTGATCCGTGTTTGACTGACTGATATTTGACCGCTCGACATTTGCCAAAGCATCTATATCAGCGCTGGTGTCTCGGTATTCGGCGGTTTGATACAGATGGGCAAAAGCGTGCCCCAACGCCTGAATAAAATCGGTGGTAAAATGCTGACGCGGCCCGCGAATATCATAAGCACGAAATAAGGATTGCTGCGCAGCAAAAGATGGCATCGCTTACTCTCCTTATGGCGTGATGGTTAAAATAGTAGAGGTTTTCTAGGGCTTGTCTTCAATTCAAGAGACAGTCATTAAATAGTCAAAAAAGCAAGTCGGTCTACTGGCGACCTGAATGACCAAAACCGCCTGCGCCGCGCGCACTGGTCTCACTAAACTCTGACACCACGGTAAACTCAGGACGAGCGACAGGGACGACAATATACTGCGCCATACGCTCTGCTGGGTTTAATACAAAATCCTCAGCGCTACGATTCCAGATACTGACCATCAGCTCGCCTTGGTAGTCGGCATCGATCAAACCTACCAAATTCCCCAAAACAATACCGTGCTTATGACCCAGCCCTGAGCGCGGCAGAATCATCCCAGCATAATTAGGGTCCTCGATATACACAGCCAGACCTGTACCGACAAGATGTGTTTCCCCGGCTTTGATGGTCAAAGGCGCATCGATACAAGCGCGCAAATCAATACCAGCACTACCATCGGTCGCACGTGTCGGCAAAGAAAAAGCCTTGTCTTCAACGATTTTTGGGTTTAACACTTTTACTTGTACAGCTTGCATAACGCACTCACTCAACGATTGGATAGGTTGTAAATTAAATTCAAAAAAATGCCTGATTTAGGCGAAGCCGATTGGCTTTGTAAAAACAAAAAAGTCAATGATTACTACATGACAGCTTTGGTGCTCACTCATAGTATCAGCACACTTGCTAGGCCCAAAAACGACATAAAACCGACAATATCAGTGACGGTGGTCAAAATCACCGACGCTGATAGAGCAGGATCGATATTCATGCGTTTTAGGAGTAAAGGAATGCTAATGCCTGAGACATTGGCCGCAGTCATATTGATGGCGATTGCCAAGCCAATGACCGCACTGATCTTGATATCATGAAACCACAATTGGGCGATAAACGCCATGATTATTGCCCATATCATACCGTTTATCGCGCCGACCCACAGCTCTTTGTTCAGTAGCCATAAACGGTTGGAGCCACCAATTTGACCCATCGCCATACCACGAATGACGACTGTTAAGGTTTGCGAGCCAGCGATACCGCCCATACTGGCAACCACGGGCATTAAAATCGCCAGCGCCACCACTTTTGCCAACACCGCCTCAAACTGACCGATGACCGCCGCCGCTAATAGCGCGGTACACAGATTGATACCAAGCCAGATACTACGGCTTTTGGCGCTGGTCAAGATAGGAGCAAACAGCTCCTCATCTTGGCTGACACCTGCGAGGTTTTTCATGGTGCTATCGACATCATCTTGGATAATCTCCATGATGTCCTCGCCATTTAATTGACCGACCAGCTCGCCATGGCTGTTGATGACGGGGGCAAAACGAATGTCTTCTGAGCGAAAAATCGCCGCCGCATCGGTGATGTCGAAGCGATCATTGATGGTGACGGCAGGGTCGATAAGCACTGAGACCAAAGTGGTTTGATCATGTTTGATCAAATCCACCAAGCTTAGCAGCCCAAGCAATTGCTGGCTTTGATCGACGACCAACAGCTCTTGGCTTTCGTCATCGAGTAGATCGTCATTGTCGCGCAGCCATTCTTGTACCTCAGCCAGCGTAATGTCGTCTCTGACCTGAATGAGATCAGGGTCCATATAGCTACCGACTTCCCAATCGGCATAGGTGTCGAGCTTATTGACCTGCACACGGATATCTTCGTCCAGCGTCGCCATCACCGAGGTGCGGACGCTGTCGGTCACCGTGTCCAAAATCTCTGAGATGTCTTGGGCATCTAGGTCTTGTGTAAACAGTGATATCTCTTTGGATGAGATGTTTTCCATCAACGGCTGGCGCGTATCGACTTCTAGCTCGGCCAGCACCTCACCTTTGATGTTATCGGGTACTTGCTCCCAAATCAGCAGGCGGTTTTGTGTTGGAAAAGACTCAAGTAAGCTGGCAATTTCATATTCTGATTGCTTGTCTAAAAACGTGGTAATGTCCTCAAATGCCCTGTCAGCCACCAGACCTTGTAGATACAGCAGCTTGTACTCAGCGCTATACTCTGCAGGATTGTAATCTCCTTGCAGGGTCGATGGTCGTTCTTGTTCAGGCGGTGGCGTAGGCATAAAGGTTCCAATGTTTTTTACAAATGCTAGGACAGGTACTAGGGCATGTCTTCAATTCACTCGGTAGTTGTCTCATCACTCAGCCATGTCGATGTTTTCTGTGCTGTGCCCTTATGATAACAAAGACGGGGACGGGCGATGAAGGCTGAACGTTTAGTGACCGTTAACGATTGCCCAATAATGCCCGAATATTGGCCAAGTATTCATCAGCGACTTTTTCAGGGTCTTTGCTGGCTTTTTTCTTTTTGGCTTTGGCAGGCCAGTCGATATGATCCTCTGGCAGCTCATCTAAAAACCGCGACTCGGAGGTGACGCGCATTTGTCCACCAGCACGGCGCTGGGTTGCCAGCGTCAGCGTCAGCTCACGGCGCGCACGGGTGATGCCCACGTACATCAAACGCCTCTCTTCTTCGATGGTCTCACTGATGATAGAGTTACGATGCGGCAGCATCTCTTCTTCTAACCCCATGATATAGACAAAATCAAACTCCAAGCCTTTGGCCGCGTGCAGGGTCATCAGATTGACTTTATTGGTGTTTTCTTCTTCTTGCTGCTGCTCGAGCATATCGAGTAATACCAGTTTGCGAATGATGGTATCAATGGTGCGATCTTCATCGTCTTCTGCGCGGTTGATCAGCGACTGAATACTGGTGTAGAGCATGTCGATATTGTCAAGGCGGTTTTTTTCTTGCTGCGGCGTCTTGGCGTCGCTACGGACAAAGTCGATATAGCCTGTCTCATCAATCATCTGGCGCACGATGGGGACTGGGTCAGGGTGCTGATCCAGCTCGCGGGTATAGTGCTCGATAAACTCGCCAAACTCCTTTATCGTACCATAGGCTTTGGATGGCAATACGTGCGAAAGGCCTGCATGGGTACAAGAGGCGAGTAGGGAGATACTATGCTCTTGGGCAAATAAGCCTAACTTCTCAAGCGTTGCAGGCCCCATACCGCGTTTGGGCGTGTTGATGATACGCAAAAACGCACTGTCGTCTTCTGGGTTCAATATCAGGCGCAAATAACCCATGATGTCTTTGATTTCACTGCGCGCAAAAAACGACTGACCGCCAGAGAGCTTATAGGGTACTTGCAATTGGCGCAGTTGTGCCTCGAGCATACGCGCCTGAAAGTTGCTGCGATAAAGCACCGCGTATTGCTCCCACTCATTGCCAAAGCGCAGCTTGTGTGTGACGATTTCTTTGGCGACGCGCTCGGCCTCGTCATCGTCATTACGGCAGTTGATGATGCGGATTTTTTCGCCTTGGCCTTTATCCGACCAGAGCTTTTTTTCAAATAAATGCTCGTTGTTAAGAATCACCGCGTTGGCTGAGGTCAAAATACGGGTGGTCGAGCGGTAGTTTTGCTCGAGCATGACGATTTTTAGTTTGGGAAAATCTTCTTTGAGCAGTGCCATGTTTTCAGGTTTGGCACCGCGCCACGCATAGATCGACTGGTCGTCATCGCCGACCACGGTAAAGCGACCTTGCGGCCCGACCAAGTATTTGATCATCTCGTACTGGGCGGTGTTGGTATCTTGATATTCATCGACCAATAAATAGCGAATGCGGTTTTGCCATTTGTCGCGCAGCTCCCTGTTTTCACGCAGTATCTTGGTTGGCAAGACGATCAAATCATCAAAATCCACAGCGTTATACGCACGCAGATTGCGCTCATATAAACCATATAGCGTGGCAAAAATCATGTCCTCTGGATCGTCCAACGTCTCCATCGCCTTATCTGGCTCAATCAAGTCGTTTTTCCAGTCTGAGATCATCTTGATGGCTTTGCCAACCAGCTCACGACTCTCAGCACCGCTTAGGTTGTCGCGCATCATCAGCTCCATCAGCAGGCGCTTACTGTCGTCGCTGTCCATGATAGAAAAGTTGCCCTTGAGCGGCGTATGCATCAGCTCATAACGCAAAAACTGCAGACCAAATTGGTGAAAGGTTGAGACCGTCAGACCGCGCATCTTGTCGCTAGGGAGTAGCTTGCTGACACGCGCCTTCATCTCGCGCGCCGCCTTGTTGGTAAAGGTCACCGCGGTGATACGCTCCGCTGGCATGTTGCACTCTTCAATTAGATACGCAATCTTGCGGGTGATCACTGATGTCTTACCAGAGCCGGCACCCGCCAGCACCAGTAGTGGGCCTGAGACGTAGAGCATGGCCTCGGATTGTTTGGGATTGAGTTGACTCATAACGTGACCTGTAAGACAAAAGCAAAAGATAAAATATAGTCGGTTCTAAATAAAAGCATCATGCATTTATTGATCAGCAAGGCCGATAAAAATTTTCTGGCGTGCTGTGCCGCTGCAGACAGAGGCTGCAAAAACTTCTATCAGCCTTGCTATAACATTAACATTTTATAGTGAACTGACTATAGCGGTATAAACACAGTACCGACAGCCGCTGGATAAAAATAAACCATCACTGTCATCGAAGAGGGACAAACAAATATCGCCAATATAGGCTAAGATTTTCTATCAGATATTTTTCATCAGATATCGTGCGGTAGGTTTATCATTACCAAAGATGATTGAGACGCTGCCAAAGGTGTCTTTGTGCCAATGGCGAGACATCATTAAAATTCGGTGAGGTATTATAAAGCAAAAACAACGACTTTGGGGAGGAGATGGACGCGCAGAGATGCCGAGTAAAGCCAAGTGGTTTTGCTCAATAATGATATGATATCAGTCATAAGTAAAAGTTATGGATTTGGGGTTAATATAAGGTAATGTCTATATCATAATTTATAGTAAAAAAAACATATTTTTTTTATAGAGAAAGTGACCGTTCAATACAGTTAAAAACTAGCTTTTAGGCACTGAAATGCGTATAGTACGTAAATAATTTATGCCAGTTGTCTCGTCCATTGTTGACTACGTGTAATGAGTTATTAAATCAATTAAGTAAGCAGTGCGATATGATATTGATTTAATAAGTTGATCTTACGTTGTTACAAGCGGGGTTAGACGACCAGCTTGCTCCGTATGTCTAGCGGAACCTCTACAGTTGGTCATGTCTGACATCGTCGTCAATACACTTGATAATTGGCTATTACCAGCACAGTACCTAATATGGTTATTTAGTCGTTACTTAAATACAGTGGCTCAATGACAGTCGCTTTGTGTTTTCGTCTGCGTCAAGCCTGCCGCTCACCGATCCTAGTTGGTCAGTCTCTGCGCGGCGCTTGACACTCGATTGGGTGAGGAGCACGTATTATCATGTCTGCTTTTAATTGGTCAGCAATTGCTTTTATCTTAGCCGCCATTGGGCTAGTTGTTTTTATGCTGGTCGTGCCGCGTTTGCTTGGCGGTCGCTCTCAAGGCTCACAAAAAGAAGAAGTGTTTGAAGCGGGTGTTGTCGGAGCAGGCAACGCCCGTATTCGTCTGTCTGCTAAATTTTATTTGGTGGCGATTTTCTTTGTGATTTTCGATTTAGAAGCGCTTTATCTTTATGCGTATGCCGTTTCAGTGCGCGAAGCCGGCTGGTTAGGGTTTGCTGCCGCCGCCATCTTTATCACAATCTTAATCATCGGTCTGATATATGAGCTGAGTCTGGGCGCGATGAACTGGGCACCAGCGGACAAGCGCCGCAAAAAACCTCGTCTACATGCAGCGCCTGCTGGTTTTAATTTGGCAGACATCACCCGTTTTGATGGCGCGCACGAGCTGATGGTCGATCCAACAGGTAAAGTCCCAGCGCAGTCATCAGGGCAGATCAATGTCTCAAACAATATCGAGACCAATCGTCGCCATCTACAAAATATCGATCATATCAATACCACGGGCAATGTGACTTCCGTGGATTTTGCCACGTCTGCGCAAAAAGACAGTGTTGAGCGTTAAGACGGTCAAGCTGTACAAAACCTTAGGGTTTATGATGGTATATCAATGAACACTTATGAATAATGGGCGCGCGCGGTGGCAAGATGATTGTCCTGCAGTGCCCCATATAAAGGTTGTATGTTATGAAATACACATTAACAAAAGCCAACCCTGATGCAGATACCTATCCTGCTCAGACCAGTCAAACGGTCAATGACCCTATCGAAGATGAAGTCAATAAAAACGTCTTTATGGGTCGTCTCGAAGACCTTGTCCATTCAACAGCAAACTGGGGTCGCAAGCACTCGCTTTGGCCATTTAACTTTGGTACCTCTTGCTGTTATGTCGAATATGCCACCACGTTAACTGCGGTTCATGACTTGTCGCGCTTTGGTGCCGAAGTCATTCGCGCCTCGCCGCGTCAAGCCGATGTGATGATCGTTGCTGGGACTTGTTTTGTCAAAATGGCCCCTGTTATCCAGCGTCTTTATGAGCAAATGCTAGAGCCAAAGTGGGTCATATCAATGGGTGCCTGCGCCAACTCAGGCGGTATGTATGATATCTACTCTGTCGTACAGGGCGTGGATAAGATTATCCCTGTCGACGTTTATGTGCCAGGTTGTCCGCCGCGTCCAGAAGCGCTGATTCAGGGGCTGATGCTGCTACAAGAGTCTATTACCAAAGAGCGCCGTCCGCTGGGTGTCCATGTCAATGAGCAGGGTATCTACCAGCCGCAAATGACGCCTGAGCGCGATCGCAAACAGGCAGACCGTATCGCGGTAAAAAACCTGCGCAGCCCAGACAGTATCTAAGCGCGCTGTTAGCGCCAGCGGTTATGTAGTCTGGCTAGGGTTTTATCGTTAATAATTCGTAGACGTGCTCAGTACGCGTACGCCCATCACAGTTCGGTTATGATTAACATCGTTTAGTTATGATTAATGAAGGAATACATCATTCATGGTCACGGTAGTCGAAAACACAGATCCTAATAATAGGGGTCCTAAGAGCAAGCCTGCTCCAGCAGTCATCCAAGAGCTTACCCATAAATATGCTGGCAAGTTTGTGGTGCAGCATACGGTTGATGAGATTCCAACGGTGTGGGTGGCGCGCGCAGATTTGCTTGAGATATTGTTATTCTTGCGCAAATTGCCCAAGCCCTATGTCATGCTATTTGACTTATCGGCGATAGATGAGCGGTTGCGCCAGCACCGTGCAGGTCTGCCAGATAGCGACTTTACGGTGTTTTATCATTTGATGTCGCTTGAGCGCAATAGTGATGTGCGTATCAAAGTGGCGCTAGATGAAGACGATTTGACGCTGCCGAGCGCCACGCAGATTTGGCCAAATGCCAACTGGTATGAGCGCGAAGTCTGGGATATGTTTGGGATTGTCTTTAGTGGCCATCCACATTTGACGCGCATCTTATTGCCGAAATACTGGGAAGGCCATCCACTGCGCAAAGAGTATCACGCGCGCGCCACTGAATTTACGCCGTATTTCCTAAACGCGGCAAAACAACAATACGAGCAAGAAAACCTGCGTTTTGTTCCAGAAGAGTGGGGTATGAAGCGCTCGGGCCGCGATGAAGACTTTATGTTTTTGAACATCGGTCCTAACCACCCCTCAGCGCACGGTGCCTTTCGTTTGGTACTACAGCTCGATGGCGAGGAGGTCGTCGATTGTATCCCTGATATTGGCTATCACCACCGCGGTGCAGAAAAGATGGCTGAGCGTCAGACGTGGCACTCATTTATCCCTTATACCGACCGTATCGATTATCTGGGCGGGGTGATGAATGAACTGCCCTACATCATGTCGGTGGAAAAGCTCGCTGGTATTAAGATACCGCCGCGCGCTGAGACTATCCGCGTGATGATGAGCGAATTTTTCCGTATTACCAACAACCTATTGTATGTCGGTACCTTTATTCAGGATGCCGGTGGCATGACGCCGGTATTTTATATGTTTACCGACCGCCAAAAAGCCTATGATGTCATCGAAGCCGTCACCGGCTACCGTATGCATCCAGCGTGGTTCCGTATTGGCGGTACGGCTGCTGACTTGCCGCGTGGCTGGCAGCGCTTGGTACGTGAGTTTTTGGAGTGGATGCCCAAGCGTTTGGATGAGTATGTCAAAGCGGCACTACAAAACAGCGTACTTAAGGGCCGTACTCAAGGCGTGGCACAGTACAATGCCAAGCAGGCTTTGGCTTGGGGTGTCACCGGTGCCGGTCTACGCGCGACAGGGGTGGACTTTGATCTGCGTAAGGCGCGTCCATACATGGGCTATGAGAATTTTGACTTTGAAGTGCCCATCGGCTACAACGGTGATGCTTATGATCGTTGTATGGTAAAAGTCGAAGAGATGCGCCAGTCGCTGCGTATTATCCGCCAGTGTATGGACAACATGCCGCAAGGCCCGTACAAGGCCGACCATCCGCTAGCGGTACCACCGCCAAAGGACCGTACGCTAAATGACATTGAAACGCTGATTAACCACTTCATCTCTGTCTCTTGGGGCCCTGTGATGCCAGCGGGTGAGTGTGCCACCATCGTGGAAGCAACCAAGGGCCTCAACAGCTATTACATCACGTCTGACAAAGCCACGATGAGTTATCGCACTCGTATTCGCACCCCGACATTTGCTCATTTGCAGCAGATGCCGTCAGTGATTAATGGCTCCTTGGTCTCTGATGCCATTATGTATCTGGCATCGATTGATATTGTGATGGCAGACTGTGACCGCTAGCGCTGTGATTTGAGATGAGTGTTTTTTTAAGATAAGTCAATCAATATATTATTGCCTGATGGCACGCCAAAATGCGATCACCTGTCAATATCATACAGTGTTTTTATGTCAGCGATGATAAGGCTGTAGTGGCTAGGTGCTTAGCATGATGAGTGAGGAAAGATAGAAGATTATGAAAATTGTTTCCGACAAAATGCCAAAAGTAGATGTGGCCAGCATCCTCACCCCTGAGGAAATTGCTGCCATTCATGAATATATGCATCACTATCCCCATGCGCGCGCCGCCTCGCTAGATGCGCTAAAAATCGTGCAAAAGCGCAACGGCTGGGTCGATGATGCGCAGGTCAATGCCATCGCCAATATATTAGACATTCCGATGTCGGATATGGACGGCGTTGCGACTTTCTTTAACCGTATTTATCGTCAGCCTGTCGGCCGTCACGTCATCCTGATTTGTGACTCAGTGGCCTGCTATCTAACAGGTTATGAGGCGCTATCGGCTGAAATTCGATCACAGCTGGGTATTGAGTATGGGCAGACCACAGCTGATGGCCGTTTTACGCTATTACCGATTTGCTGCTTGGGTAACTGTGATAAAGGCCCTGCGGTGCTGATAGACGAAGACACTTATGGTCCTGTCCAGCCATCTGAGGTTGCGCAATTATTGGAGCTATACGCATGAGTTTAACGATTTCAGAGCAGATTGCTCGTCGCGGTCAAGGTAAAGCGCCAAGCCAACTAAATGAACAGCGTATACCAATTTATGGTGATAAGGCGACCGCCACCAGCGAAACCAAACCATTGACTTGGCGTTTGGCGCATCATGATGCCGTTTTGGATTTAGCGACTTATGAGTCTCTACAAGGCTTTACGGGTTTAAAAAAGGCATTGTCCAAATCACCAAAAGAAGTCGGCAATATGATCAAGGCGGCCAATGTCAGAGGACGCGGCGGTGCAGGCTTTAACGCCGGTCTGAAATGGTCGTTTATGTCGCCGCCAGATGGCTTGCCACGTTATCTCATCTGTAATGCTGATGAGATGGAGCCGGGCACCTTTAAAGACCGTTTATTGATGGAGCGCCTACCGTTTCAGCTTATCGAAGGTATGCTCATCACCGCTCATGCGATTGGTGCCACCGATGGTTATATCTTTATCCGCGGTGAATATATATTGGCTGCTGAGCGTTTGGTTGCGGCTATTGAAGAATGTCTAGCCAATAATCTGATGGGCGACAACATTCTTGGCTCAGATTTTAGCTTTAATCTGCATGTACATACGGGTGCTGGCCGCTATATCTGCGGTGAAGAAACCGCCTTGATCAATTGCCTAGAAGGTCGCCGCGCCAACCCTCGTACTAAGCCGCCGTTTCCGCAAATCTCTGGGGCGTGGGGCAGACCGACGGTGGTCAATAACGTCGAGACGTTAAATAATATGCCTGCGATTCTCAATCATGGTGTCGAGTGGTATCAGTCACTATCGAAAATCAAAGGCAAAAGCGAAACCCCGGGTACTAAGCTTTTTGGCTGCTCAGGATTGGTCAATGACCCAGGTTTATGGGAGCTGCCATTTGGCTATACTGCTCGCGAGATCATCGAAGAGTTGGCTGGCGGCATGAAAGATGGCAAAACACTCAAAGCATGGTTGCCTGGTGGTGCCTCGACCGACTTCTTGACCACAGAGCATTTGGACGTGGTGATGGATTTTGACACCATTCAAAAAGCCGGTAGCCGTATGGGTACTGGGCTGATTATGGTCGTCGATGAAGCGCAGGACATGGTGCCGCTGCTGCGCAATCTTGAGATTTTCTTTCAGCGTGAGTCATGCGGTTGGTGCACGCCATGCCGTGATGGTCTGCCGTGGGGTGTCAAGCTGCTCACCGCCATCAATGATGGTGAGGGACAAGTCGGCGATGTCGAAAAACTAGAAGGCCTCACCCGTGACTTGTGGATCGGCAAAACATTCTGTGCCCATGCGCCTGGTGCGATGGAGCCACTGATGAGTGCGATTAAATATTTTCGTCCTGAGTTTGATCAAAAAATCGCGCAGGCGGTTGGTGTCGATGTTATTGATGCGGCAGCCAACCAACAGCCAGAAGTGAAATAAGGAGAGCGGCATGGCAGTCATACATATTGATGGTACCACTGTCGAAGTAGATAGCAGCGATAACTTGCTGCAAGCCTGCTTATCACTCGGCATTGATGTGCCGTATTTTTGTTATCATCCAGCCCTTGGCTCGGTCGGCTCGTGCCGTCAGTGCGCAGTCAAGCAGTTCCAAAACAAAGACGATATGGAAGCAGGCCGCGGTCGTCTGGTGATGTCTTGCATGGTCGCTCCTGGCGATGACATGTATATTTCTGTGACTGATGACGAAGCCAAAGCATTTCGCAAGTCGATGGTTGAGCTACTCATGACCAACCATCCGCATGATTGTCCAACCTGTGAGGAAGGCGGGCATTGTCACTTGCAAGACATGACTTATATGTCAGGTCATAGTCGTCGTCGCTATCGCTTTACCAAACGCACGCATCATAACCAAGACCTTGGACCATTTATCGCCCACGAGATGAACCGCTGTATAGCGTGCTATCGCTGTGTGCGTTTTTATAAAGACTACGCAGGCGGCGAGGATTTGGGTGTTTATGGCTCAAACAACCGTGTGTATTTTGGCCGTGATAAAGACGGTCAGTTCGAAAGCGAATTTTCAGGCAACTTAACCGAAGTGTGCCCAACTGGGGTATTCACTGACAAAACGCACTCTGATCGCTACAATCGTAAATGGGACATGCAGTATGCGCCCAGCATCTGTCATGGCTGCTCGGCGGGCTGTAATATCTCACCGGGTGAGCGTTATGGCGAGCTGCGCCGTATCGAAAACCGCTACAACGGTGACGTAAACCGCTATTTCTTATGTGACCGTGGCCGCTTTGGTTATGGCTATGTCAACCGCGCTGATCGTCCAACCCAAGCGCTTGAGCGTATCAATGACAAACACGTCAAAATCAATATTGACTACGCGCTTGATGAAACCATCAAACGCATCAAAGACAAAAAAGTCATCGGTATTGGCTCACCGCGTGCCAGTCTTGAGACCAACTTTGCGCTAAAAAATCTGGTTGGATTTGATAACTTTTCAACCGGCCTCAATCACCAGCAGCAAGCATTGGTCAATAAATGTATCGAAGTGCTCAGCACTGAAGGTATCTATAATCCTAGCATGACTGATATCGAGGCGCATGATGCTGTGCTGGTGTTGGGCGAAGACATCACCCAAACTTCATCACGTGTGGCGCTATCGGTACGTCAAGCGGCAAAAAACAAAGGCCTAAAAATGGCAGCGGCGCTGCAAACGCAGCCCTGGCTTGCCGAGCCTGTCAAGCGTATCGCGCAAGACGCGTTAAGCCCAGTCTATGTCATTGATGTGACCCAAACCAAGCTAGAAGACATCAGCAAAGCCAGCGTGGTAGCGACTCCTGAAGACATTGTTAAACTTGGTTTTAAAGTTGCTGATGAGATTGCAGGTCTGGCAGATGATTTGACGCAGATTGTAGCGCCGCAAGCCGATACTGCCGAGCGCGAGACCGATGCGATGCAGGCACTCGCGCAGCAAATCGCTTATGATTTGATTCAAGCCGATCAGCCGCTGGTGGTGTCGGGTAGCAGCTTATCTTCTACCGCACTGATAGAAGCAGCGGCGCAGATTACTCAGGCGCTCACGCAAAAACGTGCGGCAATCAAAGCGACCGAGCAGCAAAAAGTCGATGCCCACAATGCCAAGGTCACAGCAGCTCAAGCGCAGGCGGCGGATGATCAGCCAGAAGAAAACAAAGAGCTGGCGGCCAAGCCTGAAAAACCACAAACCGGTACAGATAAAGCGGCTCAAGAAGATATCAATCGTGAGCCTGCAGACAGCCATGAGCTAAAAGAAGTCAATAAAAACTATCAAGCACAAGCAGGTATTTATTTAACGGTGCCTGATGCCAATAGCATGGGCGTTTGTATGCTTGGTGGACAGTCGGTTGAAGAGCTACTAGCCACTGACTTTGATGTGGTGGTGGTTGCAGAAAACCAGCTGACCGATGCCATTGATGCCAATAAGTTGACGCAGTTACTCGCTGATAAGACTGTCATTGCCCTTGATCATCAGTTGCTTGATTGGCACAAAGACGTCGACATCGTCTTGCCAGCCGCCAGTTTTGCCGAAGCGGACGGTACGCTCATATCTGCTGAGGGCCGTGCGCAGCGCTTCTTCCAAGTTTATGATAATGAATATTATCATCCGATGAGCAGCATTAAAGAAGGCTGGCGCTGGTTGCATGCGGTGCATAGCAGTATCGAAGGCCGTGATGTCGATTGGACACAGCTTGATGATGTTATCAATGCGTTGATTGCCACACACCCTAAACTTGCTGGTATCAAAGGCGCTGCGCCTGATGCTGATTACCGTATTACGGGTCTAAAAATTGCTCGTCAGCCGCGCCGCTATTCAGGTCGTACCGCCATGCGTGCGCCGATCTCAGTACATGAGCCGATGCAGCCAAAAGACTTAGATACAGGCTTGACCTTCTCTATGGAAGGCTACACGGGCAAACAAACACCAAGCTCGATGATTCCTTTTGCTCATGCTGCTGGCTGGAACTCGCCGCAAGCATGGAACAAATATCAAGACAAAGTCGGTGGTCATCTAAAAAACGGTGACCCAGGCGTGCGTTTGTTCGATATGCTCGAGCGCCTACCGACACGTCAGTACGTCGCACCAGACGCACTGTCTGCGACCACGACCGATATACAGCAAGGACAAGCCAAACTGGTGCCTATCTATAATATCTATGCCAGCTCAATGATGGCATCGCGCAGTCCTATCGTCGCCGAGCAGCTGCCGGTTGCGGCATGGCGTATCGGTATGGACGATGCCAAAGACTGGAATATTGCCGCTGGTGATTACTTAGCAATCGAGATTGACAAACAGCAAATCACCCTGCCAGTACAGGTTGTCGGTTATCTAGCAGAAGGCTGTATTGGTTATCCTGTCGGGCAGGTGAGCATCATTCACCCTTCGATGCCAGCCTCAGTCCGTAAAGTCGATGCACCCGTGACAATGAGGGGTGATATGGCGGATAGCGCTGACGATACCACCAACCGCGCTGCGCCAACTGGCACCGCGCCGACCACCACACAGGAGGTGTAATATGCAAGTTACCCGTATTATCCCTGATGTGCCAAGCTTTTTGGCCAGTAGTATGAGCTTTGATACTTGGTCCGTTTTATTTATGGTGGTGCAAGCACTGGTCATATTTTTGGTGGTCGTTATCGTGGCGGCGTTGATGATTGTCTATGAGCGCCGCATGCTGGCCTTATGGCAAGATCGTTATGGCCCCAACCGTGTCGGGCCGTTTGGCTCCTTGCAGCTGGTCGCTGATATGCTCAAAATCTTCTTTAAAGAAGACTGGACACCAAATTTCACCGATAAGTTTATGTTTACCTTGGCACCTGCGGTCGCGATGTTTACCGCATTGGCCTCATTTGCCATTATCCCTGTCTCGCCGACCCTTGGGGTGGCTGATTGGGATATCGGTATTTTGTTCTTTTTTGCCATGGCAGGTATTGCCGTCTATGCGGTAATGTTTGGTGGCTGGGCGTCTGCCAACAAATTCTCGCTATTGGGCGGCCTACGCTCGGCGGCACAAACCATCAGTTATGAGGTGTTTTTAGGCTTATCATTGATGGGCGTGGTGGCCTTGACCGGCTCGTTTAATTTGCGCGAAATCGTTGAGTCACAAATCGATGGCTGGTATATCATTCCGCAGTTTTTTGGATTTTTGACCTTTGTGGTCGCTGGTGTGGCGGTGACCCACAGGCATCCATTTGACCAGCCAGAAGCCGAGCAAGAACTTGCCGAAGGGTATCATGTCGAGTATTCAGGCATGAAGTTCGGTATGTTCTTTATTGGTGAGTATGTCAACGTCGTCCTGATTTCAGCCTTGATGACCTGTCTGTTCTTCGGCGGTTGGCTTGCGCCGTTTAATTTAGATATTCCATTTATTCCACCAGCTTTTTGGTTCATGATTAAGACGCTGTTTTTTATGACCCTATTTGTTTTGGCTCGAGGCTCACTCATGCGTCCGCGCTATGATCAGGTGATGAACTTTGGCTGGAAAGTCTGCCTGCCAGTGACGCTGATTAACTTAATCGTTACTGCTGCAGTCATTTTGATCTTTTCCCCAACGTTGTAATCATTACTAGCCATCATTGATGAACTAGGGTAAAGCTGATAAGGATAATAATCCCATGTTTACTACCATAAAAAAGACCGTCATTGGTATCTTTACCATTGTCCGCAGCATGTGGATGGTCAACAGTCATGCGCTTAGGCCACGTGACACCATTCTTTATCCTGAAGAGCCAGTGCCAGTGCCGCCACGCTTTCGTGGGCGTATTGTGCTGACGCGTGACCCTGATGGTGATGAGCGCTGTGTGGCGTGTAACCTATGCGCCGTCGCCTGCCCAGTAGGCTGTATCTCACTACAAAAAGCCGAGCGTGACGATGGACGCTGGTATCCAGAGTTTTTTCGTATTAACTTTTCGCGCTGTATCTTTTGCGGAATGTGCGAAGAAGCCTGTCCGACGACAGCGATTCAGCTGACGCCAGATTTTGAGCTGGGCGAGTATAAGCGCCAAAACTTGGTCTATGAAAAAGAGCATTTGCTCATCTCAGGTCCAGGCAAATATCCTGATTATAACTATTATCGTGTGACCGGTATGGCGGTAGCGGAAAAACCAAAAGGCGCTGCTCAAAACGAAGCGGCACCGATTGATCTAAGGAGCTTGCTACCATGATGACTATTTTAAACAGCCCTGAGCTGGCAGGGTTTTATGCGCTGGCTGCTGTGGCGATATTTGCCAGCCTGCGTGTGGTGACGCAGGCCAATCCAGTACATGCCATCTTGTCGATGATTGTGTCTTTGCTCGCCATCTCAGGTATTTTCTTTGTCTTAGGTGCACCGTTTGCAGGGGCGCTAGAGATCGTCGTCTATGCTGGCGCTATCATGGTGCTGTTCGTCTTTGTCATTATGATGCTCAACTTGGGCATGAGTAATGATGAGCGCGAAGAGCGCTGGCTCGATGCTGGCACGTGGGCGCTGCCGACCGGCCTGACGGTTATCATCGGCGTTGTGCTGTATGCGATGATAGGTATGGGGCATGATGACGCGGCGATGATTGGTGGTACCACCATCTCTGCCAAAGCAGTCGGTACGGTGCTCTTTACCAAGTACGTTATGCTCATCGAGGTGGCGGCGCTACTGCTGCTAGCCGCTTTGGTTGCCGCCTACCACTTGGGCAAAGAGACGAAAGATGATGAGGTCATCGGCAATGGTAGCCAAGACGTGCAGCCAGCTGTCGGCAGTATCAAATCATATGATAACGACGATAGCCATGCAGCACAGATGGCGGAGCCTTATGAATACAAAGATGTTGACCCGCATGACTATGTCGGTAAGCAAGTAGGTGTACAACGAGTCACGCGCAAGGAGTCAGACTGATGGTACTAGCAGCGAGCGTGGCACAAGATGTGTCAAACGTGCCGTTTGCCCATGAGGTAGCAGGCTTAGTACAGCCAGCTGCTGAGGCGCAAAATGTACTGGGTATGATACCCATGAGTCATGGACTGATTTTGGCAGGTATTTTATTTGCTATCGGTCTGTGCGGCGTCATGGTACGACGTAACTTTTTATTTATGCTAATGAGTCTTGAGATTATGATGAACGCGACGGCATTGGCATTTGTAGTAGCAGGCAGTCGCTGGGTCGATCCAGATGGGCAGATTATGTTTATCTTTATTTTGACTTTGGCCGCGGCTGAAGCTTCAATCGGTCTGGCAATATTATTGCGGTTTTATCATAAGCGTGGGCATCTCGATGTCGATAGCGCCAATGAGATGAAAGGATGATGTCATGAGTTTATTACCATTAACCTTTATATTCCCGCTCATTGGCTTTTTAATCTTAGCCTTTATGCGCGATAAACTCACCGAGCAGGTGGCGAGGATAGTCGGTGTCGGTAGCATGCTGCTATCTGCGCTTTGTACGCTCGTCGTCAGCTATACTTTTTTGACCAGTCACCCTGCAGGTACGGTCATCGAGATGCCGCTGTGGACGTGGTTTCAGGTCGGGGATTTTGCTCCGAGCTTTGGGCTGAGTTTTGATGGCTTGGCATTGACCATGACAGGCGTCATCACGGGTATCGGTTTTTTGATTCATATGTTTGCCGCTTGGTACATGAAAGGCGATACCGGCTTTGCCCGCTTCTTTAGCTATATGAACTTATTTGTCGCCAGTATGTTGTTGCTGGTGCTCGCAGATAACTTGTTTTTGCTGTATCTGGGCTGGGAAGGCGTGGGTATTTGTTCGTACTTGCTGATTGGTTATTATTACCACGACAGAGCCAACGGCCGCGCGGCGATGAAAGCCTTTACGGTCACGCGGGTCGGTGATGTGTTTTTAGCCTTTGGTTTGTTTTTATTGTTTCGCGAGTTTGGCACGCTGCATATTCAAGAGATTATCACCCGCGCGCCCGAAGTCTTTGACCTAAACAACCCCATAATGATGCTGACCACTATGATGCTGGTGGGCGGCGCGATGGGTAAATCCGCCCAGCTGCCACTACATACATGGCTTGCTGATGCGATGGCAGGTCCGACGCCAGTATCGGCATTGATTCACGCCGCGACGATGGTCACCGCAGGGGTGTATTTAATCGCCCGTCTGCATCCATTGTTTGAGCTGACCCCTGGTATTTTATTGTATTGGGTCGGCGGCGTCGGGGCGTTGACGCTCGTGGTCGCTGGATTTTGTGCGCTGGCGCAAACCGATATTAAGCGTATCCTTGCTTATTCGACCATGAGTCAGATTGGCTATATGTTTTTGGCCTTAGGCGTTGGCGCATGGCAAGGGGCTATCTTTCATTTGATGACCCATGCTTTTTTTAAGGCGCTGTTGTTCTTGGCATCAGGTGCGGTCATTCTAGCGGTACATCATGAGCAAGACATCTTTAAGATGGGCGGCTTACGCAAAAAGATACCTTTGGTATTTTGGTGTTATATCGTCGGTGGCGGTGCACTCGCTGCGATTCCTTGGGTCACCGTTGGTTTTTATTCTAAAGAAGCGATTCTTTGGGAAACTTATGCCACCGGTCACTTAGTACTATTTTACATGGGTGTGTTTGGTGCATTCTTAACGGCAATTTATACCTTCCGTATGATCTGGATTGTCTTTTTTGGTGAAGAAAAGACCCATGCGCATAAGCTGTCAGGGGTGTCCTACTGGCTACCGCTTACTGTGCTTTTGGTACTATCGACCGCTGTCGGTGCGTGGATTACGCCGCCACTACAAGGTGTGTTGCCCCAGAGTGTTGGGCATCTATTAGAAGTGGCTGGTCAAGCAGAGGCCAAGCATACCGCAGAGTATATCGCCATGGGTGCGATGCTGGCAGGTTTGGTATTGGCCGCGCTGTTATATGTGGTCAATAAAGGTCGTCTGCTTACCAGTTTTAAGCGCTCGCGTGTCGGCGGCGCGCTGTATCACTGGTGCTATCACGGCCTAGGTTTTGATGCGCTATACGATTTACTTTTTGTAAAACCCTTTTTGTTCATCGGCCGCTTATTAAAAGCCGACCCTATCGATAAAACGTGGTATGTCTTACCTAAGCTGGCATCAGCAGGTAATAAGGTATTGTCTGCGACGCAAACAGGGTCACTTCGAGGTTACGCTGCAAGCTTTGGCTTAGGCGTTGCTGTATTGCTCGTGCTGGTAATGATAACGGTGGTATAAGATGATTGAGTTACAACAAACGTGGATGCTACCAGCATTGATTGCAATTCCTTTTATTGCAGGGTTGCTATGCTGGCTGGTAGAGCGGATTAATAAGCGTCTGCCGCGCTGGATCGCCTTAATCGGGATGATCATAACCTTTGCTTTGTCACTCGTGCTATGGCAGTACGGCGACTATAGCGGTATGAGTAAGCAGGTGATCGCGCCAGATGCAAACGTGCCATGGGTCGCTGAGTTTAGTGTGCCGTGGATACCAAGCTTTGGTATCAGCTTTCATTTGGCGCTAGATGGCTTGTCGCTGCTAATGGTGGGTCTAACAGGGCTGCTCGGTATTGCCGCTGTCGCTTGTTCGTGGAACGAGATTCAGCGCCGTGTGGGTTTTTTCCATCTCAACTTATTGTGGAGCTTGGGCGGCGTCATCGGTGTGTTCTTAGCCATTGATCTGTTTTTGTTCTTCTTCTTTTGGGAGATGATGCTGGTTCCTATCTACTTCTTGATCGCGCTATGGGGTCATGATGTGGTGGGCAAAACCAAAGAGTACGCAGCGACCAAGTTCTTTATCTATACCCAAGCGTCTGGGCTAATCATGCTCATCGGTATCTTGGTGTTGGTCATCATCAGCTATGCGCAAACTGGGGTGGTCAGCTTTAATTATAATGACTTGCTCGGTACCTCGCTTGGCGGCTGGGAATATCCCATTATGCTGTGCTTCTTTATCGGTTTTGCGGTGAAGTTGCCGATTGTACCTTTCCATGGCTGGTTGCCCGATGCGCACGCTCAAGCACCAACAGCAGGTTCGGTGGATTTGGCTGGGGTTTTAATTAAGACTGCCGCCTATGGTTTGATTCGTTTTGTCTTGCCATTGTTTCCAGCCGCGTCGCAAGAGTTTGCACCGATTGCCATTACCTTAGGGACGATTGGTATCTTTTATGGGGCGTGGCTCGCCTTTATGCAGACCGATATGAAGCGTCTATTGGCATATACCAGTGTCTCGCACATGGGCTTTGTGGTATTGGCCATCTATGCTGGGACGCTCATCAGCTTACAAGGCCTGATGATTCAGATGCTGGCGCACGGGCTTAGCTCGGCGGCATTGTTTATCATGGCAGGACAGCTGTATGAGCGCTTACATACGCGCGATCTGACTTTGATGGGCGGTATGTGGGGTCAGTTCCGCTACTATGCACCGATACTGATGTTCTTTTGCGCCGCTTTATTGGGTATCCCGGGTACGGGTAACTTCATTGGCGAATTTATGATCTTATTTGGCTCATTTGCTCAGTATCCTGTGTTTGTGGTTTTTGCTACGTTCAGCTTGGTACTTGCAGGCCTATACTCGCTCATTTTGATTCACCGCGCCTTGTTTGGTAAAAACAATATCGAAGCGCTGGCGATACACGAAACCAAATCGCATGGTCTGCCGACGCGTAGACTAAAAGATTTGGGCAAACGTGAGCTTTCGTTGCTGCTTATGTTAGCAGCAGGTTTGGTCTGGCTAGGATTGTATCCGCAGCCATTCCTCGATACGTCAAGTCACGCCATGCAGTGGATCAATAATGCATATATATACAGTCAAGTCACACAGGTAGATGCCATGCAACTGCTTGATGCAATGGAGGCACGTTAAGTCATGAATGATATTACGATGAATGATTTGATGGGATTGCTACCTTACGCACCGATCATCGCCGTAGTGATTACGGTGTTGGTGGTGATGATTGCCATCGCGGTAAAACGCTCACATATGGTGACAGGTACTGTTACGGTGGTGGGCTTAAACGTTGGGCTATTTACCTTGCTGGCGCAGATAGCTGGTATCGTCAGTAGCGGCGAGGCTGCGCCTAGCGCTGAGCAGTTATTTATCATCGATAATTTTGCCCAGTTTAATATGGTGGTGATTTTTATCTGTGCATTGGCGTGCTGTACGCTGTCTTATGCTTATCTTGCCAACCTAAAAGACAATAAAGATGAGCTGTATCTGCTGATGTTGCTATCGACAATCGGCGCGCTGCTGATGGTCAGTGCCCAGCATTTGGCGGCGTTCTTTATGAGTCTTGAGATGCTATCGATACCGCTATATGGCTTATTGGCCTATACTTATATGCGTAATCGTTCGCTTGAGTCGGGGCTGAAGTATCTGGTGTTATCAGCGACCGCATCGGCCACACTACTGATGGGCATGGCCTTTATCTACGCTGAGGTGGGCGCGCTGGCGTTCAAACCGATCAGCTTGGTATTGGGTAATGTGTTTGAGTCGCCACTCTTGATACTTGGGGCGGCGATGATGCTGTTCGGTATTGCCTTTAAACTCTCAGCAGCTCCTTTTCACATGTGGACCCCCGATGTCTATGAGGGTGCACCAGCTCCTATCGCTACGTTTTTGGCGTCTGTCTCAAAAGTGGCGATGATGGCTTTGGCCGTGCGTTTCTTAATAGATACCGCGTTATTGGCGCTGCCGTCTGTACAGATACTGCTGATGGTGATGGCGACCTTATCGATATTGGTAGGTAACTTACTAGCCGTACGTCAGACCAGTCTCAAGCGTTTATTGGGTTATTCATCCATTGCGCATATGGGTTATGTGCTGATCGTTATTGTCAGTATCGGTACCGCAGCCGATAGCATCTCTAGCATGTATATGGCGGTCTACGCCTTTACCTCTATCGGTGCCTTTGGGGTAGTGACCTTGATGTCGAGTCCTTATCGCTTGGCAGGTGAGGCCGATGAGCTGACTCACTATCAAGGGCTGTTTTGGCGTCGTCCCGTGCTGACAGCGGTCATGACCATTATGATGCTGTCACTGGCGGGTATTCCGCTTACCGCAGGCTTTATCACCAAGCTGTTTGCGATATTGGCAGCGGTACAAGGGACCAACTGGTTCTTGGCTGCGATGATTATCCTAGGCAGTGCCATCGGTCTGTTTTATTACTTGCGCGTGTTGCTTACCTTGTTTAAACGTCCTAAGCAGTTTATTGAGTTTGATGTGGCGGGACAGTGGGGTATTCGCACGGGTGGTATCATGGTCATCGCCGTCACAGCGATTATTTTGTTCTTTGGTATCTTGCCAAACAGTATGATTGAGTGGGCAAGCATGGCACGTATCTGGTAATGTACTGATAGTAATATGCTGATAGATAGGTAGCAAATAAACCGCTACAGTGCAGCAATCTATCGTGCCGCACGTCCGCTGTGATGGTAAACCACCCAAGATGCGCCAGCTTTATGATAAGTTTGGCGCATCTTTTGGTTTGACCCCTTTAAAAACAAATAAACACAACCATCAATAGAAGTATTAAAAGAAAACGACTAATAAAAACGAGAGTGATTAACTATTATGAGTGACAATATTCAGACAGTAACGGTGCTCAGTAAAACCACGTGGACACCCAATTTATTTAGCTTTACAGTCAGCCGTCCTGATAGTTTTAAGTTTACTGCAGGGCAGTTTGTGCGTTTGGGGGTCAACCCCAGTCGGCTGAAGTATTATCAGCAGCAGGACGAGGCATTAGCAGCCTTGGACGAAGACATATTTCGTGCCTACTCAATTGTCTCCTCACCATTTGATGAGGTGTTAGAGTTTTTCTCTATTGTCATTCCTGATGGCGCTTTTACCTCGCAGTTGCAGCACTTAGAAGTGGGTGATGAGCTGCTTCTCAATACCATGCCATTTGGCTTTTTGACGTTGGCTCGCTACCAAAAACCCTTGCCCAAAGACTTATGGTTATTGGCGACAGGTACAGGCTTGGCACCGTTTTTATCGATGCTCCAAGACCTAAAGACATGGGAAGACTACGAGCATATCGTACTGGCCTACAGTGCGCGCTCGGTAGAAGAGCTGGCTTATATTGAGCTGATTGAACGCTTGCAAGCAGACTTTGGCTCGTTGGTGGACAACCCTGCCAAGCTGATTTTTATCCCCATTGTCACCCGCGAGTCCGTCGATGGCGCATTGACGGAACGCCTGCCAAAGCTGCTATTGGACGGTACGCTACAAGAGCGTGCGGGTATTGCGCTGGATGTCGACAGCACCCATGTGATGCTCTGCGGCAACCCGGAGATGGTAGAGGACACCAAAGAAGCCCTAAAGACATTAGGGCTGGTGATGAACCGCCGCGGCGAGGGCAATATCGCGGTAGAGAACTATTGGTAAAAGCTATTGATGTATTGATAAAAGCTGCCGCTACTTGATAGACGAAAAGTAGCGGCGTTTTAATGGTCTATTACGTACGATTGATAGCCCATATAGTTGGATATCAAACCTGACTGGGCTCGGTGGCATCTGCGACAGGGTTGATCGGGCCTTGCATCAGCTCAGGCTCATCGGCGTCGCTAATGATGTCTTCATTGCTACTGGCGGCCAGTAGGTCACGATAGTTGATCTGGGTCTTTAAGATCATCTGCTCTTCTTCAAGCTCGCCGTAATTGACCTGCACCTTGTGCAGTGTGCTGATGATTTTTTTGTTCTTTTTTAGCCAGCGGTTGATATCGAGGTAGATCACCTCATCTTTGGCACGAGCAATGTTGATATACGATAAGATAAAGCCGAGCGGGTCTTTTTTGAGGATACGATGATAAAACCAGATAAAAAGCTTGATACCTTGGCGCTTGATAAAAGACTCGCAGCGCAGGTTTAGCACATCGGTATAGGTCTGCTGGCCAAAGACAAAACGCTGCACATTGCGATCGAGCTGTACATGAATCAAGCTAAAGTTACTGGCGACCTCGATATAGATGCCTGAGATGTCAATAGTACAGTATAGGCGAAACCAGTCGTCGTGCATCTCAACGCGCAGCTCTAAGATGGCCTTTACATTGTCGGTGACAAACTTTTGCAACGCATCGTTGACGTATTGCTGCGCCACAGGCAGCGATAGCTCGTTTTCAAACTTATCGGTGGTTTTGTTATAAAGGTTTTTAACAGATTGGGTGAGCCGCTCCCAGCCGTCGCTAAATGACTCATCAAAACGATAGCCAATGTTTTCAAAGTACTCATCAAAACTGTCTGAATTGTTTACGTTATCACTCATGTTATCAAAGCCACTCAAACGTATTATCCTTATAGTGCGCTATTAAAGTATGCACTTCTTGTTGTGTTCCTGCATATTATTGAAAGCAAGCATCCCAATGATAGGGTGTTTGTTTTATAGTATCTCGACTATAGCATTTATAAAGCAGTATATAACAAATATCGTGGCTTCAAAATGAACACAGGCGTTTTATCGTAAATGATTTGTTTGCAGTGTGGATGGCGCGCCTGTTTGGCGGTTATGCTGGCGACGCAATTCTATGTCATGTTATGATAGCCTCGGCACGGCATGAGTCAACCGCTTAGTGGTGCCTATTCATTGATACATAGATGAGCGGCAGACTTGTGCTGCGCCGCTCATACCCTTAAGCTGAGAGCAACTGTGGCCTATATTAAAGACTCACAAAGTTATCATTTTTCAGCGCAAGCTCCTAAGCGCGATAGAAGTCTGCTTATGGCGATCGTCATCGCTGTGAGTGTGCATGTGCTGATTATTTTTGGTATCAGTTTTTCTATGGGGCAAGATCCGGCAGCGATGATGCAGGATGTGGCCAAGGCCTTGACGGACAACATGCAGCCAAATGAGGACGCGCACTTTATCGCCAACGCCTCGCAGGTCGGTGGCGGCACGATAGAAGAGCAGCTCAGGCAAGAAACTGATCAGGTCAGCCCGCTGTCAGCTGAGCAAATGAGCGAGACACAAGATGTGATCAATTTGCAGCGGCAGACCCGTCAGCAGCGCTATCAAGAAAGCTACCTGCGTACCACCTTGAGCTGGCGACAGGCAACCGTCGAGTCTGATAATGACAGTACGCAAGAGCAAGATGATATCATGGCGCAGGAAGAGCGTCTGCGCAAACAAATCGCGACATTAGAGGCGCAGTTGTCCCAGCGTCAGCAGGTCTATGCGACCAAATCAAAAGTGGTGACGGTCGATAGTAACTCAACGACGCGCGGCGCTGCAGCGGATTATATCAATACGTTTCGTGAGCATGTCGAGCGGGTCGGCAACCTGCATTATCCAGCGCAAGCTCGGGCGCAGGGTATCACCGGCGACGTACGCTTGATGGTGGTTATCAGTAGTGATGGCAATGTCAAAGCCATCCGTTTGCTAGAGAGCTCAGGCTCGACGATATTGGATGAAGCGGCAAAGCAGTCAGTGCGTCAAGCGGCACCCTTTGGCAAATTTACCGAGGACATGAACGATATTGTAGAGCTGCGTTTGATACGCACTTATCAGTACAGCGATACAGTCAATGTGACGTATTAGCGGATGAGGTATCAATAAGCGACGTATCAATAAGCGATACAGCAAATCAAATAAAAGCCGTTTGTCAGCAAAGGCGAACCGGCGCTTAGATATCACAATACACTTAAACAAAAAGAGTCAGTATGGAATTTTTAGGTTTTACAGTCGATGTTGCTGCTTTGACCAGTAACGCATTGAGCTTGGTAATCAAAGTGGCTTTTGCCATCGTTATATTTGTGGTCGGGCGCTGGCTGGCCAAAAAGGCCGTTACCTTTGCTCATGGTATTATGCGCCGCAGTCATTTAGATGATACGGTGGCCAGCTTTTTAGGGCGCTTGCTTTATGGCGTATTACTGGTGGTAGTGGTGTTGGCCGCGCTGAGCAAGGTTGGGGTCCAAACGACATCGGTCGTTGCCATACTGGGCGGTGCAGCGGTCGCGATTGGTCTGTCGTTAAAGGATCAGCTATCAAACTTTGCCGCTGGTATCATGATCGTTACTTTTCGCCCCTTTGTGCGCGGTGATTATGTACAGATTAGCAGCTACACAGGGACGGTGACCGAGATTACATTGATCAACACCCACCTAACCACGATCAACAACCACGATATCATCATCCCAAATGGCGATATCACCACCTCTGCGGTGACCAATTATACGGCGCTGCCCAATCGCCGCGTCGATATCACGGTTGGGATCGGCTACGATGCCGATATCAAAACTGCTAAAGAGGTGATGCTGAGCTTGGCTAGAAACAACCCAATGGCCTTTACCGACCCTGAGCCTATCGTACGCGTGACCAATCTGGGCGACAATTCGGTAGATTTGACCCTCAATGTCTGGACGACCAATGCTGATTGGTGGACGATGCAGTGTGATTTGCTTGAGCAGTTTAAATACGCTTTAGATGATGAGAATATTGAGATTCCATTCCCGCAGCGTAGCGTCCATGTCAAAGGCTTGGATCAGATGATTAATCAAATGGGTCAGTCGCAAAAACTGCCCATGACTAAAGACTGAGCCCACGACTAAAGAGTGAATAATGGTTGGTTATTCGGTGCTTGTTCTAAGGGATTGGTTCGGTCAAAAACCATCTCGTCAAATTCAAGCGTTTGGTAGATAGGGGTTTGGTAGGTTGAGACTTGCCAAAATCTCTATCTCAAACCCTTCCATCTCCTCTTGCTCAGCTTGTCCAAGCTCGTGATCAAAGCCTAATAAATGCAGCATACCGTGTACCAATAAATGACTGATATGCTGCGCGACGCTCTTGTCTTGTTCGGCGGCTTCTCGTACCACGACTTCATGACAGATGATCAGCTCGCCGAGTGGTAGGGTCGGCATCAAGTCAATAATAGCGACGGGTAAGTCGCTTGGATAGGATAAGATATTGGTCGCATAGTCCTTGCCCCGCGCCTCTAGATTTAATTCACGACCTTCAATTTTGTCGGTAATATAGATATCTAGCGCTTTGATTTTGTGCTGCCACGTCTCAAGGCTAATATCTGTAAAATAAGGGAGCATCAGACCGTTTTCTATACGTCTATCTATATATTTCAAAGTTGCAGCCATGATTGGCAATAGACGATCTGCACTGTAGTAACGACTGATTAACCCCTCATCGATACTATCAAGAGCGCTGACATCAAGCTCAACTTTGTCTAGATTATTTATCTTTAGGGCGTTTATATTATCGTTGTTAGATTGGTTCATAGCGTCACCTTAAGGAGAGATAGAGTCGATTCTAAATAAAACAGATAGATTGTATGTCAACGTGGAACTGGTATAAACTTTTCTTGCGTGCTGTGCCTACGCCGACAGAGGCTGCGAAAATTTCACTGCGTATTGTCTGAAAAATAGCCGCCGCCAGCGCCACATTTGAATGTTCAACATGCCTAATGAAAAGACCAGATCACTATGTTTAGTAATCCGGTCTTTTGGGTTAGACATAACGGTTGAACGACGTTTAGCTACAGTTTAGAGGCTGCATCTGCCACCGCCTGTCTGCGCTCTTGCTCTTTGATGCGCTCAAACTTACGTTTTTCTTGTAGCGCGATTTGCTCTTCATCAAACACATCATAGGCTTCGACGATTTTTTGTACCAACTGATGGCGTACCACGTCTTTTGAGTCAAACTTAGTAATATGAATCTCTTCGATACCGCTTAAAATATCCATCGCCTGTGCCAAGCCTGATTTGGTACCGCGTGGCAAGTCGACCTGTGAGATGTCACCGGTGATGACCGCGCGTGAGCCAAAGCCCAGACGCGTCAAAAACATCTTCATTTGCTCAGGTGTGGTGTTTTGCGCTTCATCCAAGATGACAAATGAGTTGTTTAAGGTGCGGCCACGCATATAAGCCAGCGGCGCAATCTCGATGATTTGTCGCTCGATCAATTTGCCGACCTTCTCAAAGCCAAGCATCTCATAGAGGGCATCGTAGAGTGGCCGCAGATAGGGGTCAATCTTTTGTGTGAGATCACCGGGTAAAAACCCTAGCTTCTCCCCAGCTTCTACCGCTGGACGAACCAGTAAAATACGCTCGATCTCATTACGCTCTATCATATCGACCGCGCAGGCCACCGCAAGATAAGTTTTACCCGTACCGGCAGGCCCAATACCGAATGACACATCGGAGCTGAGCACGTTTTTTACATAACGCTGCTGATTGCCACCGCGTGGGATGATTTTGCCTTTACGAGTACGTAGACTAACAGGGGTAAAATCATTTGCCGAATCCAAATCGGCTGCATCGTCTTCATCATCGGCAGATTCTTGCTCATCTTCCATATCTTGCTCGCGCGAGATACTAGACTGAATGATAAGATGCAGCTCTTCTGCACTAATGTCTTTAGTATTTTGGGCTTCGTCAACCAGCTTATAGATGATACGTTCGCCGCGCTCGACCGCAGTCACATCACCGCTCAGGCAAAAGTCACCTTGGCGTTGAATGATCTTGATATCGAGGCGATCTTGTAGGTATTTCATGTGGTTGTTGTATTCACCAAGCACGGTTTTGAGCTGTGCTGGGGTTAATGATTCAAACTTTATACGGCGGCTCATAGAATCAGTCAAGCGATTATCCTTGTGTTGTGTACCCGCTGCTATCGCCTAGTCTGATGAGATCAACATGGAGAGCGCTACGGGCTTCAGAGATAAAAAATAAAATGATAAAAAATAAAATGGGTAATAAAAATCGTTCGTCAAAGTGTCTGGGCGGGCAGTGTGTCACGCGCCTTTTAACACGCAGGAGGCCTATCTGCTAGCGATATAGATAACGGTAAATTATTATTGGTTTTGGGGTTGATGATAAATTAATGTCTTGTCTTCATTATGGTAGATAGTTTTTAAAATTCAAGCCATCGCCTGCCCAGATGGCGGGGTTTTTGTATGTAGATTGCAACCACAGGCTGGTGGGCAAACGGCTGCAATGGTGAGGTATGCTGTGGCGTAGCTCACCCTTATGTCAGTCTTTTATGATATGACCGCAAACAGGTGAGTACACGCTTTGCATACGTGTCAGGGCACAGAAACTCAAGCAAACTGTGGTAATCTAGGGCATTAATAAATAACGCCTGAAAAATAAGAAAGCACACCATTAAAAGCAATATGATTAGGAATAGCATGATGCAAAATACCAATGCAACGTCATCAACTGTCAAAAAAAAAGCAGCAATCACCGACCAGCAAGTGCTGATCGCCGGCGGCGGTCACGTCGGCTTATCTTTTGCCTTGCTATTAGCGCATCACGGCATCAAAAGTACTTTACTTGAAAAAAACAGTTACCCAACCATCAGCCCGCAAGATGACCGCACGCGCAGTCATTATTTGGACAGTCGCAACACTGCTCTGTCGCGGCGCACCGTACAGATTTATCAAGAGATTGGGCTGTGGGATGAGCTACAAAGCCATGCCTGCCGTATCGATGCGGTACAGATCAGCGAGCAAGGCAGCTTTGGCCGCGCGCAATTAAATAAGGCGGACGAGCAAGTCGAGTCGTTTGGGCAGGTGATGGAAAACGCTTGGCTGGGGCGTAAGCTACTACTGGCCGCGCAGCAGGAGTCGCTGATTAGTATCATTGATAATGCCAACGTCATCGCTGTCGAGCAGCAGCCTGATGGCGTGACGCTCAGCTTTAGCTACTACGGCGAAGAAGAGCACGAGCAGCAGCTGCAGGCCAGTCTACTGGTCGCTTGCGATGGTCGCGACTCTACCGTGCGCCAGTTATTGGATATTGGCACGACGACGTATGACTATCAGCAGACCGCCATCGTCGGAGTGGTAGAGACGGATAAGCCGCACGACCATGTCGCCATTGAGCGCTTTAGTCCAGCAGGGCCACTGGCGGTGCTGCCATTGACCGACCCAGAAGGCGATGGCAATGAGGAATATCAACAAGGCTACAGACGCTCGGTGGTTTGGGTCTGCCCAAAAGGCGAAGAGACAAGATACCTAGAAGATGATGCGCATTTCTTGGCGACGTTGCAGGGAGCATTTGGCGATCGTGCTGGCACGTTTGTCAACGCTGGTCGCCGCGGTGGCTACCCGCTGACGCGCGTACTGGCAGATAAACAAGTCGCTGGCCGCTGCGTCATCATGGGTAATGCCGCCCACACCTTGCATCCCGTGGCAGGTCAAGGCTTTAATCTGTGTATGCGCGATGCTCAGGTACTGGCAAAAATGCTGAGTGCGCAAGTGCTGCGAGGCGAGGATATCGGTAGTCCAGCATTGCTCACGCGCTACGAAAAATTCCGACAAACCGACCAAAAACGCGTCATTCGTTTTTGTGATGCGGTCGTCCATGGCTTTACCCACCCTAATCCCGCCATCAAATTGGCGCGTAACATGGCACTGGTGGCGTTTGATAAATTGCCCAATATCAAGCCGCTGGTGGCAAATTATGCGATGGGCTTAAAATCGTAATATCCATAACTAAAATGATACAAGCATTTTTATCAGTACTTTGGCCAGTAGCAGTATTTATTTTTAAATGTTTATCACGTCCTGATATCGAGAGCTAACTTATGACAAACAACCATACACTCATTATCGGCGGTGGTATCGTCGGTGCGACGCTGGCGCTAAAGCTGGCACAGGCCAAAATGCCCGTGACCTTAATCGATGCGCGTCCTGCTCGAGATGAGTCTGCATGGAAACAGGTGCTACGCCGCCGTGATGCCCGTGTTTATGCGCTGAGCCTCGCCAGCATTGAGCTGCTAAAAGACGTAGGCGCTTGGCAAAAGGTAGCGCTATCAGGGCGCAAGGCGGATTACTCGCAGATGCAGGTATGGCAACTCAATGGTATGGGCGAGCTATTATTTGGCGATAGTGACCGCAGTGCGCCAGAGCTGCTTGGCAGTATGGTTGAACCAGCGGTCATCGAGTATGCCTTGTGGCAGCGTCTGTCTGAGGATGATGTCAGTGATTATCTGACCGTCATCGCAGGGCAAAAAGTCGTCAATATGGACTGGCGCGGGACGCAGCAGGGCTACCGTGTGATGCTAGCGGACGGCGCTGCTATCGATACGCATCTGCTCGTCGGTGCCGATGGTCGTGGCTCGTTTGTCCGTCAGCAGGCGGTGATTGGGCTGGACACGCTTGATTATAACCAAACCGCGATTTGCTGTGCGATTCAGACTGCCAAACCCCATCAAGCGACCGCACGCCAAGCCATGCTACCGACCGGCACGCTGGCTCTGTTGCCATTAGCGGATATCACCGATGAAGATAAAGCCAATCCGCAGCATTGGCAGTCCATTGTCTGGACACTGCCGCGCAATTACGCACTGGCTTTGCTCGAGGAAGATGAGCGCGTGATCGCTGATAAATTGGCTGCTGCTAGTCACTATGAGCTGGGCGCAATCGAGCAGATAGAGTCCATCGCCAGCTTTCCACTGAGCGCGCAGCAAGCGAAGCGTTATGTACAGGACAATTTGGTGCTAATAGGCGATGCCGCCCATGGTGTGCATCCGCTGGCAGGTCAGGGGTTAAATCTGGGTATGCTCGATGTGAAGGCGCTAAGTGAGCAGCTGATGCACGACTATGCGCGTAGCGGCAATAAGCTGTGGGGCAGTAACCAAACTTTGCGTAGCTATGAGCGTTTACGCCGACCGCATAATAGCCTGATGATGCATAGCTTTTCGGCGCTTAATTGGCTGTTTGCAGGCTCGCTTGCGCAGATGCGTCCGATTCAGCAGATTCGCAGCGAAGGCATGTACCGCGTTGGCAAGATAAAACCACTCATGCGATTGTTTGCGAAGCAGGCGAGTGGAGTTTAGGGATGGTTATTTTTAATTCGATTGATTCGAAATGTTTTACTTGATGCAAGTGTGGTAGTTACAGATAGCATTAATAAGCTTAATAAGAGATAGTATGAAAACCAGAGTAGAAATGATCATTGAAACACTTAGAGAGAACCCTGAACGCACTTTCACTGCTCGGGAACTTGCAGAGTTTTTTATAAGTCGTTATCCGGCTGAGATGGAGGAGAAGCAAAAAAATCCACGTTATAAAAACTATAATGAACTTGTAACTCAGTTAGCTGCCGAAATTGGTGGGAGTCGTACACAGGCAGCTAAAAAGAAGTGTCCAAATATAATTACTCAAGATAAACCAAGGCCGAGGCTATATTATTGGTCAGACAAGCCTATTGCTACAAGTGAGCCAATAACACAAGCTACCTTTGCAGGGCTAAAAATTCAGACTCAATCTGAGTCTAAAAGTGACAGTACTCTTACACCTAACTTAAGTGAGCATGACCTATATCCATTATTAATCAAGTTTCTTGCAGAAGAAAAGGGGTTGTTTTGCAAGCGAATTGATGAACGAAAATCACGTAATACGCAGGGTGCGGGTGGAAATCACTGGTTACATCCTGATATCGTAGCTCTAGAAACACTAGATAAAAATTGGTCTAGCGTTGTGCGAGACTGCGTACGTAATAGTAATGATGCTTTTGTGCGGCTTTGGTCGTTTGAGGTAAAAAAAGACTTAAATAAAAGCAATGTGCGTAGAAGCTTTTTTCAAGCAGTTTCTAATTCTAGTTGGGCTAATTATGCTTACTTGGTCGCAACTGGTCTAGATTCGGCAGTAGAAGGAGAGCTGCAAATGCTCTCAGGATTACATGGTGTGGGAGTATTAATACTAAACACTCAGTCACTATTTGATAGTCAAATATTAATCCCAGCGCGAGAACGTAACAATATAGACTGGTTATCAGTGAATCGAATTACTGAGGAGAATAAAGACTTCGAATCATTTGTTGATCAAGTTGGTATATATATTCAAACAGGTAGAGTCACTAAGAGTTTGTGGAATGATAAAGTGAACAAGTAGGTCTTGTTTTTCTAAATCTGCTTTTACCAGTGTGAGCTTGCTTAGATTTTATTTGTAGTCAGCAAGCTCACTATATCTTTTATATTCTAAACGATAATTTAATCACCCCAACGCCGAAAACGCCACCATCAGTACAGGCGAGACAATATTAATAATAAAGCCAAAACTAATCGCCAGTGGCACCACTTTTAACCCGCCAGATTGTTGGATAATCGGCAAGGTAAAGTCTAAACTGGTCGCACCGCCAAGGCCGACCGCTGCTGATGGATACTTACGCATAAAGACGGGAATAAATAACAGCGCAAAAAACTCACGTATCAAGTCATTGAACAGCGCCACACTGCCCCAAATCGCCCCATAAGCATCGGTCATGACGATGGCCGATAGCGAATACCAGCCAAATCCAGACGCCAGCGCCAAGCCTTTGGTCCACGATACATCGCTAAACATCAGCGCAAAGACAAGGCCGCCTACCAATATCGATAGGGTAAAGATAATACTCATCTCCACCCCGCGCTTATTGAGCAGTACTTCTTTTAGGGTGATGCCTGAGCCTTTGAGACCGATACCGACTAGTAAGATTAATATCATCAGCATGACGGTCATGGTGTTTTCAGGCGGCATATAACCTGCCGGTAAAAAATAACCAATCACCATGCCAATCACGACACAAACCACTTGTGCCAAGCTACCGCGGATACTGACGCGGTGCTCTTTGGATTTGACGCTGGGTTTTTTGGCATGCCACGGGCGCAGACGGTCAAAAAGCATGAGCGCAAACAAACCACTGCCAATGGTCAGTATCGATAAGATGGTGACATATAGAGCAATCTCACCTATCTGACTGCCCAGCCCTTCCACTTGTGACAGCTCGATACCGATGAGCGCCAAGATAATAAACACCAAGTACGACAAGCCTTTATCCGCAAGCTTGGTCATTTTGGGATTCGAGGGGATGGCAAAGCCAATAAACATTGGCATTAATACCAGTACAAGGGTAATCAGGCTTTGCATGTCGGCAGGCTCGCAGCGGTTTTAAACAAGCCGAAGATTGTATCATATTCATTTATAAATACGGCTATCCGCGCATGATATTCATCATAAAATAGAACGATACTGGCCGCGAATAGTACTTTTATATGCTTGGCTTATCTTTACCTGACCAACTTTTGTTGCTACATTAAGGCACTCAACCTCTGTGGTCAGCCCTATGTCGCTCTATCAGCTCAAATCTCAGTTTCAAGACCAGTTGCGCCCCATAAGCGATACACTGGCTAAGTCAGGATGCAGCGCCAATCAAGTGACGATATCTGCTGTGATACTCAGCCTAGGGACAGCCTATGTGATTGCCAAGCCTGCGGCTCACCATCAGGCGCTTTGGGCGCTGCTACCGTCGTCGCTGTTTGTGCGTATGGCGCTCAACGCCATCGATGGCATGATGGCGCGTGAGCATGCACAGGCATCTGCGCTGGGCGGTGTGCTCAATGAAGCAGGTGACATTATTGCCGATACGGCGCTCATCAGCAGCTTGCTACCTCATAGCGCTCAGCCAAGCTGTCCATCTAAAAATGTGATTGACCAACAGGCTCATCAGCAGTGTCATGTCTTTGGGCTGATGATACTGAGTGTCAGCACTGAGCTGATAGCCATCGCCTGCGATGCTGCGGTGGGCGCTCGAGCCAATCAAGGGCCACTGGGCAAAAGTGACCGTGCGTTTGTGCTGGGCGTGCTTGGGGCGGCAAAAAGCCTTAGCGTACCGATATCATTGTCTCATCGCTCAGCAAGTCCGTTTTTTATGCTAATAGAAATACTACTGCTAAAAACGTGCCTCAATCGTCTGCGCTATATGGCCGCACTATATCTACAGCATCAGCCGCCTGTACCGCGCTCAGCCCATACTACTTTGGAGTCCCAGACCATGTCTTTTGATTTTATAAATATAAATGATACAGCGGCGCAGGATATGCCAGCCTCTCCTAGCGCGGCTACGGAAGTATTACAAGCTGCCGTGATAGAAGGCGAGAGCTGCTATAACGCGTATGATGGCACGGCGATTTATTACCGTTATTGGCTAACGATGCCTATTGAGCAGTTAAAAGACGCCGATCAGTGCTTACGGCAAGTGATTTTGTTGCATCGTGGTCATGAGCATTCAGGACGTCTGGCAGAGCTGGGGCAGCAGTTTGCAGCGGCAGGCTATCAGGTGTTTGCGTGGGATGCGCGCGGCAATGGCCGATCAGGCGGTATCAAAGATCATGCCGAGAGCGTCACCGAGCTTGAGCGCGATTTAAATGACTTTGTTCAGCTGGTGATGGGACAAACCGGCATCGCCATCGACGACACACTAATCGTCGCCAGTAGTATCGGTGCCGTGCTCGCCGCCGCGTGGGTGCATGATTATGCGCCCAACATCCGCGGCATGATACTCGGCACACCTGCGCTCAAGATTCGTCTGTATTTGCCTTTTGCCATACCGTCGCTAAAGGTAGCGCGTACGCTTGGACTGATGTCACGCGTCAGCAGCTACGTCAAAGCGCAAGTATTGACCCATGACCAAGACGCGCAGCACGCCTATAATGCCGACCCGCTGATCTCTAGCAGCATCTCAACCGACCTGCTGATCGACACGCACGCGACCGGTCAGCGTCTGCTCGATGATGCAGAGGCCATCACCGTACCGACCTTTGTCTTGTGTGCTGGCAAAGACTATGTGGTGGATAAGCAAGCAGAGCGGACATTTTATGAGGCGATCAATAGCCCAAGCAAACGCTGGCAGCTGTATCCTGATAGCTACCATGCCATCTTTCATGAGACCAACAAAGCCGACGTGTTTGCCGACTGTCTAGCGTTTGCCGAGGAGGTATTTAGCACACCGGTACAAACAGCGGATTTAAGGGCGGCGCATTTGCATAGCGCCAGCAAAGACAAGGTTGATCGACTGGCCATCAAGCCATTTAATCCAAGCTTTGCGCTGACTCGGTTGGCGATGCAAACATTTGGTCATGTCAGCGATGCGATTGCCACAGGGCTTGAGCATGGCTTTGACTCAGGGCATTCGCTCGATCATGTCTATCAAAACCAGCCTAGTGGCCAAAACAAGTTTGGTCAAGCGGTCGATAAATTTTATCTTAACAACATCGGCTGGCAAGGCATTCGTATCCGCCGCGAGCATATATTAGAGCTGGCGCGTATCGCACTGACAGCTATCGAAGACAACAACCCCCAAGGGAAAAAACCAAGTAGCTCTGAGCGCTATCAACCAAAGCTGCTAGATATCGCCAGTGGCCATGGTTATTATGCATTTGATCTGTTGACGGAATTTACGGGGCTACAAGCTGAGCTGCGAGATTATGAGGTGCATAATATTCAAGCGCTACAGGCAAAAGCTGAACGCTTAGGTATCACTGATCGAGTGGTGGTCAGGCAGCAGGACGCTTTTGACCCTGCCAGTTATACGCAGGCCGTGCAGGAGGATAGTGCCACCGCGTCATCACTACATATGCCATCATCAAATAACGCAAAATCTGATGCAGGGTTTGATATCGCTATCGTCTCTGGATTGTTTGAGCTGTTTTCTGACAACCGCTTACCCGAGACTGCATTAGCAGGTATTTATGATAACTTAAACACAAATGGCTACCTAATTTATACCAATCAACCATGGCACCCTGAGCAAGAGTTTATCAGTAAAACCTTAAACAACCATCGCGGCCGTGACTGGGTGATGCGTTGCCGCTCCCAAGCGGAGATGGACCAGCTGGTCAGGCAGGCAGGCTTTCAAAAAGTCAGCATGCGTATCGATCGTTTTGGTATCTTTACAGTGTCGCTGGCGGTAAAGGTCGCCCCGCTTGATGACAAATAAGCACACAACATATGAGCGCGTGCAGCTGTTTTCGGGAGGCGGCTCGCGCTTTGCCTATTATCTGGGCAGTTATGCCGCGCTGGTCGCCCATGATTTGAGGCCAGATATGATCATAGGTACTTGCGGCGGCAGCCTCTCGGCGTATTTGGTACATCTTGCACCTGAGCCAAAAGACTTGCAAGCACTGCTGTATAGTCATGAGCTGTATACCGCCATTTGTGCAATCAGGCATGTCAGGCCAGATGAAGCAAATAGACGATCAAAAATGCGCTATATAACGCAGGCCATACAGCGTTGGCGCTTAGCAAGCAAGCAAAGCGCCAAACCGCAACGCTCATCGCCAGCCAGCTATGAGCAGCTACTCGCAGAGCTGCAGCAATTGGCCATGTTTCGTATCGATGATGAGCGGTATTGGCTCGATGCGCTATCTGGTGTTGCCAATGAGCGTAATGAGCGTAGAGACAAGAGTGCCTGTGGTCATAATTGTATTCAAAGCACCAAGCCAGCCATACCTGAGGTTGCCATCATCGCCTGCCGTCTGCAAAAAGCCTCTGGGGTTGACAGCGCGTGGCCACCTGCCTCATATACGGCGGCGGGTCCAGCAGCAGTATTGCAAGAGTTGTTATTTGCCTCGCCGCGTGTGGCGACTATGATGTCGCTTGCCGCCGCCATGCAAGGCGCAACTGACAATAAGATACGATCACCTGCGCATGCGTTTGCTGATGGGCGCATACCGCCGCATGTACAGATAGTGAGCCAGTGGAGTTTTGCGGACGCGATACGTGCGTCTATGGCCGATATGTACTATCTACCACCCACCCATATTTCAGCGCTCGGTTGGTGCTTAGGCGGCGTCATCAACCTCACGCCCGTTGAGCTGGCCTGTCAGCTGGGGCAAACGGTATTTGCCGAGAGCAAAGCGGGTTATGATACCTGGCTTGCTGCCCCAGCGATTAAGCGTGTCTTTGGTTTTGATCCCAATGCTCGTTTGGCACAGGTGCATGGCTATCAGAGAGAGGCAAGCCCTCGCCATACCGAGCCGCTGCATTGGTTGCCGTTTGCTGACAATGCCGAGCAGCTCGCAGGTCAAAGCGTGCAAAAGCGCTTTAGTATAAAGCAAATGACCGTAGCGTTGATTCATCGTGATTATGATGGTTTTGTGCAGCAAATGCAGGCGCAGTGGCAATATGGCTATCAGCGAACGAGCAGCTATATTCGGCAGCATACGCTATAGTTGACTACTTTCGCGCTACCGTTTTACAGGCGTACTGTGTTTATACCTTTGCTTATGCCTATACCGCCAGCGGCTATGCCGCATTTATCCCAGTAGCGCGCTTAGACTTATAACGATGGTATTTTGAACTGACGATATACGCATACCGCGATTTATGCCGAACCGATGATATGACAGATCTTAAACCAAACGCCTTAAAGCCTGCCACCGCTGATGCACCGCACGTTATCATCGTCGGTGGCACCAGTGGTTTGGGGTTGGCATTGGCACGTCATCACCAGCAACTGGGCTGGCATGTGAGTGTGGTGGGTCATGATCGCCAAAAAATAGCGCAGATCAATCGTCAATATCCGCACATCACCACCTATCGCTGTGATCTGACTGACCGCGCCCAAACGCATGAGTTTTTGCAGCGCTTATCTGCCATCACGTTTTATCGGCTGATTTATAGTGCGGGCAGTTATACCAACGAGCGGGTGCGGACGCTCAATGCGGCAGACAGCACGCGCATGCTAGCGATTAACTTACAAGCATTTGAGCAGGTGTTTTGGTGGGCAAGTGAGCGGCTAAAACAGCAGCCGACATCGTTTGACATGAGGCAATATGGCAAGCCAAGTCTCATCTGCATTGCCTCCGTCGCTGGGGCGTTGAACTATCCTTATGCCAGCCTCTATGCCAAAAGCAAACGCGCGATGATAGCCACGGCCAGCGCCTATCGCTTGGCACTGCGCCCGTATGATATTCAAGTAAACGGCATCGCCTCAGGCTATATCGATACCCAAGCGCTGCGTGATCTAAATGACGGTGACGCCAGCCATAAGCCATTTATCATCAGTACACAGACCGCCGTCCAGCATGTCATGCAAGCGATCGCTGATGATACCGAGCTTGCCATATTTCCATGGGCGATGCGTTATATTATTTATGCCTTAAACAGTGTGCCCAAGCCGTTATTAGACTGGGTATTACGCAGCCAGCTTGATAAAAAACAATGAGTAATGAAAAATGAGTAAAAAAACTGTCTTTGCAACAGGCTTTATTTAGCCCAGCAGCCAATAAAGGATGGTAAAGATAGGCACGCCAATCAGCAAGCTATCGATACGGTCCAATACGCCGCCGTGCCCTGCTAGCATGGTACCTGTGTCTTTGATACCGTGCTGACGTTTAAACGCAGACTCTAGCAGATCGCCTGCGATACCGCTCACTGCCAATCCATATGCGGCTAGCAAGCAAAGCCACCATTCAAACCCCGTCAGCCAAACCCCCAGTAGTGATGCCAGTAGCGCGGCACACATACTGCCAAAGACAGCGCCTTCAATGCTTTTGTTGGGGCTGATGCGTGGCGCTAGGCCACGTGAAAACAGGCGATGACCAAGTAGGCGACCACATAGATACTGCGCGATATCGTTAAATTGACTGGCAAATAAGACAAACAATAAGACACCATACTGCTCGCGTTGCCACGTCAGCTGCTGGAGGGCAATTAAGCTGACAATCAAGGCGACAAATGCCATGCTTAATAACCCATCTAAACCCGTTGGGCGCGTGTAGTGTGGAGTGGTCGCGCTAGCGGTGTGGTCAGCAGAAGAGGTGGGAGTGACGCTTGCCTGCAGGCCGCGGCTTTGCAGCTTATGGATCAGTCGCGCTCTACTAGGTAGGCACCATATCCGTTTGATTTCGTAGCCACCGCGCAGACCAATCAGCACAAAAAAACCAATAAGCAGCCATTGATAGGGATATCTGGACGTCAAAAGCTCGGCATGGCGATCTGCTATCTTTGCGATTGCATAGCAGCCAAAAAGCGCCGCCAGCATAAACCACCATGAGCGTGCGATCAGATAAATCTTCGGTAGGCGTCTGCGCAGGCGTGGTATGGCCAGCGCTCCCCATACCGCGCTAACCACCCCCATCAGCGCGATCACAAAGACGATATCAGAAGCCATACCTTTAAGATCCAAATGCCACCATTTTATGTCGCGGGTTATGTCGCAACGTTTACAGCTGAGTTGTTATGATAGCGTAAATGCTTCTTTAATCCTAACTATAGTTGATAAAATATATGGTATTAGCTGATATTAACCAGATTCCCGCATGGCTAAAGGTGGTACAGTTGTTTTTTGCACATCCGCTGTTGTTATATGGGCTGTCGTGTCTATATCGTCAATAGTAGCAAATGCGGTCAGCGAGGGCGGCTCAATGATACTGGTCAAAGGTTTGCTCGCTAAGTTTGGATAGTCTTGTCTATAATGACCGCCGCGACTCTCATGACGCTGATAAGCCGACTGCATAATCAAAGCCGCTAACTGCAACTGCCTAGTTAATTGAACGTAGGGCAGCGTATGGTAAGAGATGACGTGGTCTTGGCTTTTAGTATCTATATGATCAAAGCTTCTACCACCGAGCTGCTGTTGCCACTGACAGATTTGCCCCAGCGCTTGCTCAAGCTGCTCGGCGCTACGAGTGATGCCCAGATGCGAGGTCATTAACGCTTTTAATTGGGTGGTTATGCCAGCAATGTCCTTATTTATACTGGTGTGGATATTGGCATTGTGATGGTCATTAGCATGGCGTTGGTATTCAATGGGCGATGGCAAGGTAATACGCTGATAGTCTGCCAGCATCGGCGGGGTCCAAATATCATAGATGGACTGCTCTGAGTTAATATAAATGGACGTGGCGTCTGGTTTTTTAGTTGCGTGTAGATAGCGCGGGATATCGGCGGCGATATGGCGCCCGACCACCACGCACTCAAGCAGCGAATTACTGGCCAAGCGATTAGCGCCGTGTAAGCCTGTATAAGCAACTTCTCCTGCCGCATAAAGCCCTGTCACATCGGTCAAGCCATTAGCAGAAGTGACCACGCCGCCGCAGCTATAATGCGCGGTGGGGGCTACTGGGATCGGGTCGGTGGTGATGTCGATGCCAAGGTCTAATAGTGTCTGATAAATCTGCGGAAAGTGCGCTTGGAGAAATGCCGCTGGTAAGTGACTGACATCGAGATGAACGTAGCCAAGTCCATTGATGTTAATTTGCTCGGCGATAGCACGAGCAACGATGTCTCTTGGTGCCAGCTCTGCGCGCGCGTCAATATCTAGCATAAAGCGTTTACCTGTCTGCGGGCAGTACAGCCGTCCGCCTTCACCGCGCAGGGCTTCAGAGATTAAAAAACTACTGTCACCAAGCGCCAAGCCTGTCGGATGAAACTGGATGAACTCCAGATTTGCCAAGCGGCAGCCTGCTTGCCAAGCCATCATCACGCCATCACCGACACAGACATTGGGCGCACTGGCACGTTTAAACAACTGCCCTAAACCGCCACTGGCCAGCACCACCGCGCGACTATGCAAGGTTAGCTGTCGTTGATGAACGTGATCAAAAACAAGTGCACCTTGGCAACGATTGTCAGTATTTTTTAGCAGATGAAACGCTTCATGATAGGGCAGGATGGTGATATTGGATGCCGCTTGCGCTTTTATAACGAGGGCTTCCATAATATGTCGGCCAGTGGCATCATCAGCATGAGCGACGCGCCGGCAGCCATGGCCGCCTTCTTTGGTCAAGTGTAAGTAAGAGAGGTCAAAACCCGCTTTTATATGACTTTTTGATTCTTGCTGAGGAATTTGAGTAAAGGGCACGCCTTGCTCGTACAGCCATTGCACCGCTTGCTCGCCTGAGCTTAGAATCTCTGTGGTGTTTTTTGCCTCGCACAATCCTGCGCCAGCGATGAGCGTATCAGCGATATGATCGGCGGTGCAGTCTTTGGCATCCAAACTTGCCGCGATACCGCCTTGGGCATAATGACTGGAGCAAAGGTCCAGCGCCGCTTTGCTTAATACAGTCACGTTCAGTGTTTGCGGTAAGGCCAGCGCCGTGCTCAGTCCTGCAAGACCTGCGCCAATGATCAACACGTCTGTGTGTCTGACGCCATGGGCATCATCAGCAGGGGTGCTTGTATTAGCGGCTGTATGCGCCTCACTCATATTAGGCAGCTCCCACATTGGCAAAGAGCGTGCGGTCTTTGACAATGTCACCGCTTGCAGTGACGCGCCGCTTTTGTGCTTCGGCAAAATCAAGCATGCGTTGTAAAGGTTTTTTGGCAGCGGCTGCCAGCTCAGGCGTCAACATGATCTCACCGCTTCGCTGCGTCAGACACTGCTCGATACCTTTTAGGCCATTCATCGCCATCCACGGGCAAAACGCGCAGCTCTTACAGCTGGCGCTTTCACCAGCGGTCGGTGCCGCCAAAAAGCGCTTGTTTGGCGAGCGTTTTTGCATCTCGTGCAAGATGCCCAAATCGGTCGCTACGATAAAGGTCTCGGCATCCATCTCATAGGTCGAGCTGAGCAGCTTACTGGTCGAGCCGACGACATCAGCGAGCGCGACCACGCTATCAGGCGACTCTGGATGTACCAGCACTTTGGCGTCAGGGTGCTCTTCTTTTAATTGCAGCAGCTCGGTCGCTTTAAACTCATTGTGCACAAGACAAGAACCTTGCCAGAGCAGCATGTCTGCGCCAGTCTCACGAGCGATATATTTGCCCAAATGACGGTCAGGCCCCCAAATAATAGGCTCACCTTGCGCGTGTAGATGACGGACGATATCGATACCGACAGAGGAAGTCACCACCCAGTCGGCACGCGCTTTGACCGCGGCACTGGTATTGGCATAAACCACCACGGTACGCTCAGGATGGGCGTCGCAAAATGCGGCAAACTCATCTGCAGGACAGCCCAAATCAAGCGAGCATTCCGCTGCTAAGTCAGGCATTAGGACGGTCTTTTCCATACTTAGGATTTTTGCTGACTCGCCCATAAAGCGCACGCCAGCCACCACCAAGGTCTGCGCTTCATGGGCTTGTCCAAAGCGCGCCATCTCAAGCGAGTCACCGACACAGCCACCAGTCGCCAATGCCAAATCCTGAATAAAAGGATCGACATAATAATGAGCGACGAGCACAGCGTTATGCGTTTTTAGCAAGTGCTTGATGTTTTCTTCAACCGCCAGCCGCTCAGAGCGCGGCAACTCGGTAGGTATTTTTGCTTTGGCGTATTCGGTGGTCATCTGAGTGGCGATGCGCTGGTCGGTACTCATGGTAGGGGCGTCGTACGGATAAGTTTTCATAGCTGCAACCTTTCCTTTGGTGCGATAGTGACACATCATATGTTGTAATATTGGAATGACTCGCTAAAGCAAAATCATAAATTGTTTTAATTATGCTCATTTTGAGCATAAAAACAAGAGTTTTTTTATGATTTTTCTAACTATAGTCAATCCTAAATAAAACTGGCATGCTAGATACTATGTTGTGCCACGTGCTACTGGTATTTATTTTGCGCAGCCTCTGTCGGCGTAGGCACAGCACGCAAGGAAAATGAATACCAGTAGCGCTGTACCTGTTTAAAGTACATTAACTATATTAAGGCGTGCAGCTCGGCTGATGTTACAGCGACAGACTGTGATCGTCTTAGATTCGAGCTATACTAGGAGGGTAATATTATGTAGATAAACGGTGCTAACGACTGCTTTAGCATGGCTGTTTTGATTGTATACTGAGTTTGTCTTTGTACTCAGCGTGTTTTTGTACTACGTTTGATTTTCTACCGAGGATGATAAATACACTTATGACGTTGTCTTATTCACATGCGCATCAGCAAGGCAGTGGTACCACTGAAGTGGTTGCCGTACTCGTTGCAATTACCGAGCATACCGCCCGTGTCCTAACGGTCGATCAGGGCAAGCTATTGCCCAATGGGCCACTGATGCCGCTGCATCGCTCGTTGCAAGCAGGGGTGCGTCAATGGGTGGAGGAGCAGACGCAGCAGCCACTTGGGTATTTAGAGCAGCTTTATACCTTTGTCGATACCAATAGACGCAACGTCGATGGTCATGCTTTAGTGTATGTCAGTTATTTGGGGCTGGTGCAGGAGACACAGATGCCAAAGCTGCCCAGCCAAGCGCTATGGCGAGATTGGTATGATTACTTCCCGTGGGAAAACCACTTAGATGGCGCGCCAACTATCATTACCTCGTTTATTGTGCCAGCGTTATTGGCATGGGCAGAGGAAGCAGATGATGCTATCACCCAGCAGCGGCGACGTCAGCGTATTGAGCTGTGTTGGGGTGTCGGTGAAGCGCATGTGACAAGCCAACAACCGCCAAGCTTGGTTGCCAGCGCGGCCAGTCGGGAGCAGCTGCCAGAAAATAGAGAATGGGTCGCCGAGCATGTATTGCTGCGCTATGAGATGCTTTATGAAGCAGGGTTGATACCTGAAGCGCCAAGCTATCCGCCAAGCTACTTAGCCAATGTGTCCACCGAGCTGCCCAAACACTGGTCGCAGTTGATAGGCGAGCCGATGTATTACGATCATCGCCGCGTGATCGCCACTGCCATCTCTCGATTACGAGCCAAAATAGAGTATCGGCCGCTGATTTTTGGCTTGATGCCCGAGGTGTTTACTTTATCGCAGTTACAGCAGAGCGTAGAGGCGTTATCAGGTGTGCGCCTGCATAAGCAAAACTTTCGCCGTCTGCTTGAGGCACAAAACCTAGTGATGGAAACAGGAGAGAGCAGTAGCGCTCAGCGCGGCCGTCCCGCCAAGCTGTATCGTTTTCGGCACGATATCGAGTTACAAAGCCTGCTTATGGATAGCAAGCTACCCAAACGCAAATAATTAAATGACATTATTTTATTGCAGGGCAGGGTGCTTTACGCTATATTTATGCTCATTTTGAGTCTAATAAGGGACCGTGATGCTAGTGATATGATTGCTATTTGTGGTGATATCACTGGCGATGGCATATTTATCAGGCAAATGGGCAACGATAAGGATAACCGATGACAGGCAAACAAGAACCAGCATTAAATGAGGTGTTGCTACGCCCATTAGTAGAGGCCGCTCTCACAGAGGATCTAGGCAGGCGCGGCGATGTCACCTCACAAGCAACCATCCCAGCCGATATGCAAGCACAGCTACAGATTAAAGCGCGCCAAGCAGGGGTTATCTGTGGCATGGATTTGGCGCGATTGGCCTTTGATATGGTCGATACGCAGATTGGTTTTGATGCTCAGGTCGCTGATGGTGAGAGGGTTGAGGCGGGGACAGTGCTGGCGACCGTGTGCGGTAATGCGCGTCATTTGCTCACTGCTGAGCGTACCGCGCTCAACTTTATGACACATCTGAGCGGTATCGCGACCGCGACACGGCAGATCGTCGATAGTGTGACTGCATACCCTGCGCAAATCACCTGTACGCGCAAAACCATTCCTGGCCTACGGACAGTACAAAAATACGCCGTACGCTGCGGCGGCGGGCGCAACCATCGCTTAGGGCTGGACGATGCGATTTTGATCAAAGACAATCATATTGCGATTGCAGGCGATATCGCAACTGCCATCAAGCAAGCGCAAGACTTTGCCGGTCATCTGATTCCAATTGAGGTAGAAGTAGACACCTTAGCGCAGTTAGCGCAGGCACTTGATGCCGGTGCAAGCTTGGTATTGCTGGACAATATGACGCCTGATATTTTGGCGCAAGCGGTGGCTATGTGCCAAGGCCGCGCCAAGACAGAAGCCTCAGGAGGCATCACCCCTGAGACGGTGCAAGCGGTCGCCCAAACAGGGGTGGATTTTATTGCCATGGGTTATCTGACGCACAGTACTACCGCGCTCGATATCGGTCTGGATTTTATGGTCAGTGATAATACGGAAAATTAAGCAAAGTTAATGATTTTATTGGCTTATCTGCCTATGCTACAATGGCGCTTATGCGGTGGTTAGCCGCCTAACAGGTCATCGCTGTGCGCCGTGATGACCTGACTTTAGCATCATTGCTGCAACAGATAAGCGAGACTGAGTGAACACTGAAATAATCAAGATAATCTTAGCCTTTTTGGTGCTGATCAATCCATTTAGCGCATTGACGTTGTTTTTGGATTTGACCCGCGGTTATTCGATGAATAATCGGCGCAAAGTGGCGCGTGTTGCTTGCTTGACCATTTTTATTACCATCAGCTTTTTTACTGTGGCAGGGGAGACCTTGCTTAAGCTGCTGGGTATTTCTATCGGCTCGTTTCAGCTAGCGGGTGGTATCTTGGTGTTTTTGATTGCGCTCAACATGATGAATGGGGAAGGTAACCCCGTCAAACCCGATCAAGAAAATTTCGATGTCGAGTATGATAAACACGCGGCACCAAGTACTGCTTCTGCTGTCGTGCCGCTCGCTATTCCGATGATGATCGGCCCTGGCGGTATCTCCACCGTCATCATTTACTCTTCGCAAGTCTCTGGGATTTTGCAAGTCTCGGCCATTCTTATCGCTGGATTGTTTATCAGCTTGTTTTGCTACTTGGCCTTGATGGCGGCAGGCCGTATTAGCCGGCTGCTGGGCGATACTGGACTAAATATCATGAGCCGCATCATGGGCATGCTCTTGGCTGCAGTGTCTATCGAAATCATCGTCAATGGTTTGCGTACCTTGTTTCCTGCCTTGGTATAACCGCTTATCTGACGCGTGGCGGCCTGTATGTTTGTGTGACTAATCACCAAAGGCGCTGGCAAAAAACGCCATTAATGAAAATATGTTATAGTAGTGATTCACTATTTTTTACAGGAGTTGATCTTGAGTAAGAAAAGAATTGCTATTTTAGGAGCAGGTCCAAGTGGTTTGGCGCAGTTGCGTGCCTTTGAAGCAGCGCGCTTGGCAGGTGTAAAAGACTTACCTGAGATAGTTTGTTATGAGAAACAAAACGCCATTGGCGGTATGTGGAACTATAGCTGGCGCACAGGTCTAGACAGAAATGGTGAGCCCGTCCACGGCAGTATGTACCGCTATCTATGGTCAAATGGCCCAAAAGAATGCTTGGAGTTTGCAGACTACTCGTTTGATGAGCATTTTGGTGAGCCTATCCCCTCATACCCTCCGCGTGAAGTCCTAAAAGACTACATCATGGGCCGTATCGACAAACAAGACATTCAAAAATATATTCGCTTTGAATGCCCAGTACGCTGGGTGGCTTTCGATGATGACACGCAAAAATTCACCGTCACGGTGATGAACCATAAAACCGACGAGCAAGAAGTCGAAGAGTTTGATTATGTTGTGGTTGCGACAGGGCACTTTTCGACGCCAAACATGCCGTACTTTGAAGGTCTCGAAGCCTTCCCTGGCCGTATCTTACATGCTCACGACTTCCGTGATGCCCTAGAGTTTAAAAACGAAGATATTTTACTTATCGGTAGCAGTTACTCCGCCGAAGACATCGGTACGCAGTGCTATAAGTATGGCACCAAATCAGTAACCATCAGTTATCGCAGCCAGCCACTTGGCTATGAGTGGCCTGAGGGCATCAAAGAAGTGCCACTGGTGACGCATTTTGAAGGCGATGTGGCGCATTTTGCTGATGGCACCAGCCAGAGCTTCGACGCCATCATTATGTGTACCGGCTACTTGTTCCATTTCCCATTCTTGCCGGATGAGCTGCGTTTGCAAACGCATAATTGCTTGTACCCTGCCAACCTTTATAAAGGTATCTTTTGGCAGCCCAATCCCAAGCTTATCTATTTAGGCATGCAAGATCAGTACTTTACCTTTAATATGTTTGACGCCCAAGCGTGGTATGCGCGTGATGTCATCATGGGTGAGATGGCGCTGCCGGATTTGGCAACGCGTGAGGCCGACGAGCAAAAATGGCTGGAAACCTATGCCAAATGCGTCACGGTCGACGACTCCATCGACTTTCAAGCCGCTTACATTCGCGACTTGACCGATGCGACGGACTATCCTGAGTTTGCGGTAGAAAAACAAGGCGATATTCTAAAGCAGTGGCAAAAGGACAAAGCAGAGAATATCATGACCTTTAGAGAAAAGGCCTACCGCTCGACGCTGACGGGCACGCTGGCGCCTGAGTTGCCAGAGCCGTGGCTGGATGTGTTAGATGACTCGCTTGAGCATTTTTTAAACTTGGCATTTGTCCAGCCCAAAAAGCACAAAAAAGCCTCATAAGCAGTTTTTATTTATAAGTGTTTATTGTAAAAAACCAAACCTTCAAGTGAGGGTTTGGTTTTTTTAGGTTAGGCCATCCATCTTTGGTGACTAGCTTTGATGATTAGCTTTGATACAGATGCCATGCCAGATAGAGCATCAAGATACCGACGAGGGCATCCAAAGTATTCCAAGCTTTTGGTTTGGCAAACAGCGGCTTGAGTAAGCGCGCGCCATAGCCCAGCGCAAAAAAGAAAAAGAAAGACGCGCTGACAGCACCAGCGGCAAACACCACTTTGCTATTAGCGCCTGTTGAAACCATGCCGACGAGCACCAATGTATCTAAATAGACGTGCGGGTTGAGCCATGTAAAGCCAAAGCACAGCAGCAGCGCTTTTTTTAGGCTGCTGACCACTTGACCCTCGACGGTCAGTGACTGTGATAGGCGCACACTGGCATATAGGCTTTGTAGGCCATACCCGAGCAAAAACACCACGCCGGCGAATTTTGCGACATCGACGATGTGCGGATAGCGTGCTGTCACGGCGCCAAAGCCGCCGACGCCTGCTGATATCAAGATGGCATCGCTAAGGGCACAAAACAAACAGACAAAAAAGATGTGCTCGCGCTTTAGCCCTTGTTTGAGTACAAAGGCGTTTTGCGAGCCTATCGCAATGATAAGCGATAGCCCAAGCAAGAAGCCAGAAAGAAAGTCAGGGGCATACATAATTAAGTGCTTAATCGGTGGTGGAGCGGGGCGGATAGTGCCAGCGGCGCTGACATTTTGCGTACTGGCAGCATCACAAAAAGCTGTTAAGATACGCTATTGATTGCACCGATGCAATAAAGCAAAGCCCCTTACTGTAAAATGGGTATGTAACAAGAGGCGTGTATAACAGAGAGGTAAGATCGGTCATGGTGGTAAGTTTGACAAGAATGCTACAGTCATTTGGGCAAGCCCAAGACGATCTGCCAGCGCAAGCGGCCTTACAGGCGCAAAAGACAGCGAGTCACTATGAGTGCCAAACAAAGAGCAAAGGCGGCGAGCAGGCAGATGACGACAATATCAAGAACCCGCGTACTACGCTGACGCCACCTGAGCGTGCCGACCGTATCTGTGCGGCATTGGCGCAAGTGGGTGATGCGCGTTCGGCCACACCGCTCACCGACCGCTATTTGGCCAATCATGCACAAATGCGCCCAGCTAATAGACCCCCTTTTGACCCTGATACCTTATGGTATCTCAAACATGGACGTTGTCCGATTATGACTGAGCTTGTAGATGTGGTCGATGAAGCCACCTTAAACGCTATGCCCATCGAGGCGGTGGCGATACTCGATAGAATCAATGGTAAGCTAAAGCGCTACCGTGAGTGGAGTCATGAGCTCAACGATGAGCAGCAGCAACAGCATAACGAGCGACAGTTTGTCATCGACAAGCTGGTGTCTGAGAGTATCCCCGAGGCGCTGCATCATTATGAGCAGCTGCAACGATTTAGCCCGCACCGTACTAGAAACCATACAGCACAAGGCAAGATGAGCGCAGGCGATATGCTGACGGATTTGTTTTTAGAGATTGACTACGAGCTTGATGAGCTGCTCGATGAATTGCACAACACCGTGATGAGCCGCCTTGCTTCTACGCATCGCTATGTCAAAAGCCGCACGCAAAGCTAAGCTAAGGGCGGCGGTTGTGACTGCGAACCTGCTCTCATTGATACCGACATTGATACCGCGGTGCTTGCCAACCATTTTGCCAAAAAAAACGGCCAAAAAACTTGCCATAAAATAAGGATCAGCCAATGACCCAAATGACTGCGATGTTTATCATGTTTGTATTGTATGGTGTGCTACCAGCGGCTGGGTTGTACTTGGGATATCGTGGTATCAAAAAAATGACCGCGCCCAAAATGCTGGAGTATAAGGCGATGCCGCAGCTGGGTTATATCCCCGAAAAAAGCCTACCGGCTGATATCAAGGTGATGCTGGCGCAGATCAACGAAAAAGGCGAAAAGCTGCGCGTCATTTATGGTGATACCAATAATGATGGTAAGATTGATGACAAAGACACTGTCAATGAGACCTATATCATGATTCAAAATCTCATGGACAGACATGTGCCGCTGGCGGTGGTGGACTATCGGCGCTTGCATGACTTAGATGTGGGCGATGGTGCGCGCGCTGATACGACCAAAATCAAGCACTCCAACGTCACAGGCAAAGAGGCGCTGCTTGAGGTACTCACCACCATTGACGCGCAGTTTGATGATTTGCTCAATGCCTCCTATCACCAAGATGGGCAAAAGCTACTCGCGACCAATCGCTATCTACAAAAACGCTTTAAAACGCCTGCTGTCAGTCACGAAGGACAAAACCTCGATGACAGTGCTGACGATGAGGCAGGTACCCAAACGCTTGAAACCCCAGCTGGCGCTGCGACCAAAAAGGCGCGCGCTGACGATATCAAACTGTAAAGATTAAAAGCTAAGCGCAATAACGGTAAAAGAGTAAGATATATGAGTGTGCTCATTGGTGTCGGTATCGTGACGACCATTACGACCATTTATTTGGGTAAAAAAGGCTGGCAAGCACTGCATAAAGCCGTCGGCATCACCCCAGGCGTGCTTACATATCAAGATTATCAAGCGCCTTTGTCATTGTCTGCAGTCACATGGCGGCATCTGCGTTTACACAAAAAACATCTACAGCGTTTACCAAACGATCAGCTGCGCCAGCTGCAGCGTATCGACGATAAGGTGAGTCGCTATCAGTCTTATCAAAAAACACAACAGGCTGATGATAAGACGCCGACGGTGACTGAGTCGCAGTTTGTGTTACAAAAGCTGCTGTACACGCGCTTGCCTGACACACTAGCCAGTTATGATTATCTGGTCAGTATCGATAGCGCCGATCTATCACAGACAGAAAAAAAAGCAGAAGCCGGTGAGCTGTTGCAGCAGGTATTAGACCATATCGAGCAGCGTCTAGATGCGTTATTGGACCAAGCGCAGACGCAGCATCTACAAGCGTTACGCGTGATGAAAAACTATGTCGAGAGCCATGATCGTTAAAGGATAGGGTAAAACGACAGCAAATGGCGCAAAAAAAGCTGCCTGTGATATCTCTCACAGGCAGCTTTTTTTATGATCTAGGTGTATGAAGCCTCAGTAAAACTAACGCTTATCGCCGCGACCACGAGTATGCCGATTGCCGCGACTGGCAGGGCTGCCGCTGCTTTTCGGTTTGCTACTGTGCGACTTATCGCTACGACTATCGGCACGGCGCGCTTTGAGCGGTTTGCTTTTGATACGTTCTTGTTTTTCTTTGGCCGCGCCGTGCAGACCTGTACCATAACGCGGGCGCAAACTGACTAAGTCGGTTAGGGTGTTGATCTCTTTTTTGTCCAGCTCCAAGAAGCGGCCTGTACGCAGCTCTTTGGGCAGTGAGATCGTACCATAGCGGGTGCGCAATAGACGGCTGACCTTGAGGCCTTGCGACTCAAACAAACGGCGCACTTCGCGGTTGCGGCCTTCTTTTAGTTTGACGTGATACCACTTGTTGACGCCTTCACCGCCGCCTTCTTTAATGTCTTCAAACTGTGCCATGCCGTCCTCTAGCATAACACCAGCGGTCAAGTTGCGAGCGATATCAGGGGTGACCTCACCCAAGACACGTACCGCATATTCACGCGTGACTTCACTTGAGGGGTGCATCAAGCGATGGGCCATCTCGCCATCGTTGGTAAACAATAACAGTCCGGTTGAGTTGATGTCCAAACGGCCAACCATCACCCAGCGATCGTGGGTCAGCTTTGGTAGGCGCTCAAACACAGTCGGGCGACCTTCAGGGTCTTTTGCCGAGCACACTTCCCCTTCAGGCTTGTAGTATGCCAAGACGCGGCGGCGCTTTTCGTTTTCGGCGTTGTATTTGATCTGACGACCATCTACCCGTATCTCATCGCCTTGCTGCACGCGATCACCAATGGTCGCAGGCGCATTATTAACAGACACGCGGCCTGATCTGATGACTTCTTCCATCTGACGGCGTGAACCTAGCCCCATACGGGCGAGGGCTTTTTGTAATTTCTCATCTTTCATAATCATGTCCTTGAGTCGGTGGGTTTACATTTCTCAATGTAAAAAATGAAGTGCCTATTCTACGCGAATTTCAAACATTTAGCACGCAAACTGGCATAAATGCTCTAGGGAAAAGTTCTATCAAGTGGCCTTTAGCTCGTCCAGATAGTTCTCGATTGATCTGAGCAGATGTCCTAGTTTAATAAATAAAAGTTTGCTTGGTTGACTTAATAACCGGTGGGTATTAGGGACACCGAGTCAATGAATTAGATCATCATGAATTAACAAATAGTTACATTTTACCATAAGTAAAATTAAAAAATTCATATTGGACCTTTGGTTTTATTAAACTAAATATGAATTTGCCATGTCTATAGAAGTATATATAACAAACGAAGAATGGTGGTGCTATAAAGAAAAATATATTTTTAATTCTTTATAGTCAGAATGCGATAAGGGTAAAAACTGCTTTAAGCCTTTAAATATAAGGGTTTAATGACATAAATAAGGGCTAATAAATACTTTTATATGAGTGTTTTTAAATATTGCGTTACGTATATTTTAAGTGTATATTTAATAAATACATTCTTTTTTATGAATATATTAGTAATGGCAGCATGCGATGGTTTGATTCACCAATATAAATATGAGTAACTGTTATGGTTTATAAATATTTCTCTTATGTACATAGGCGCGTGATAACACGCAGCATGGCTGGTTTATTACTAATGGCATCGTTTGCTGGTTGTACGATAAATTCAGGACTTCAGTCTGGAAAACTGCCTGAGTCTGGCGCATTTGTCGCAGAAAACGGTTTACCATTTTATATTCAACCACTGAGTCTGGCCAATTTACCTGCAAAACAGCCCCTCGCGCCCAGCGCAGATTTGTATCATTTATTAAAAACGTCTGGTGCTACCAGCTATGGCATCGCCAAAGGCGATATCCTGAGCATCATACTCACCAATTACCCAGATATTAATGCCTCTACCGAAAGCCTTACGGTCGATCAACAAGGGTTTATCCAGTTTCCACTAATCGGAAGGATCAAAGCGGCGGGGCTGAGTGTGCCGCAGTTTACCGCGACGCTACAGCGCCAGCTACAGCGTTATCTAAAATACTCAGATCCGCAGGTCAAAATCATCAATTACCGAGGCAGTAAGTTTTTTGTCGATGGCGCGGTCAAGCAATCTGGTGAATTTGCGATTGCTGATGTGCCCATCTCATTATATGGCGGCATCTCTATGGCAGGCGGTGTGTCCGAGACGGGCGATGCAAATCACATCATTTTACATCGGCAAGGTAAAAGCTATCCGCTAGGGATGCGCACCTTAAACCAGATGGGGCTATCTGCCAATCAGATCTATCTAAAAGATGGTGACGCGATTCATGTCAACAGCCAAAGCCGCAACAAGGTTTATGTGTTAGGAGAGTTTGGCAAACTCGAGCCCGTCGCCATTCCAGAGCAAGGGTTGAGCTTGGCGCATGTATTGGGGGAGTCAAATGGCCTAAACCCAAACACAGCCAATGCCGCGAAGGTCTATATCGTACGTGACAATCCACAAAGTAAATTTACCAACATCTATTATGTCGATATGCAGAGCATCACAAGCTTTGCACTAGCAAGTCGTTTTGAGATGCAAGCCAACGATATTTTATATGTCGACCCAACGGGGCTAGCACGCTGGAATCGTGTCATCAGTGCCATCTTGCCATCGACATCGGCCATCAATGTAATCTCAGGGATATAGGAGTCGGTCATGGAAGCGTTTGACAACTTGCTGGTGGTTTGTGTGGGCAATATCTGCCGTAGTCCGATGGCCGCTGCCATCTTGACAGAATACTACCCTAAAAAGTATATCGACTCTGCTGGGCTATCAGCGTTGGTCGATCAAGGCGCAGACCCAAAAGCGGTGTCATTGATGGCGACGTATCAGATAGACATCGGCGCTCATGTTGCCAAACAGATCAACACTGCGCTGGTCAGTCAAGCGGATTTGATTTTTACCATGTCGACTGGCCAAACCAAGTGGCTCGAGAGTCGCTGGCCGCATTGCCGCGGTAAGACCTTTCGGGTCGGTCATTGGCTGGATAAAGACATCATTGACCCTTATCAGCAGGACGATAGAGCGTTTGAGAAAAGCCGGCAAGATATCGCCGATGGGCTCAAACAGTGGCACAAGAAAATGCAGGAAGTAACAGCGATCAAAGCGTTAAGGATGAGCGAGTGCTATTAGGGTGTGTCCTTATTTTGATTATCATATTTTAAATAAGAACACGCGAGCCAACTAACATTAAGCGATGAGTAAATGGTTATGAATAATATAGATTCAAAAGACCTATCGATGCCTACGGGCAAAAAAGACAACGACGACATCGACTTAATGGCGCTGGCTTTGGTATTGCTGCGCGGCTGGCGAATCATTGCGGTGATGGCAGTGCTTGGGCTTTTACTTGGTCTGTTATATAGCCGCTATGTCAATCCGACTTTTAAATCAGATGCGCTGATACAAATCGAAGAAAATACCCAAGGAGTTGAGGCGCTGGGCGAGAGTATCTCAGAGCTCGTCGGGACGGAAGTCAGTAAGGCGGAAACCGAGGCGGAGCTGATTCGCTCGCGGATGATATTGGAGCCAGTGGTTGAACTTTTGCATTTGCGCATAAGGCTTACGGACCCAAATATCGGCCATCTCGACAAACTAAAAAGCGACGGTATCGCCACTCAGGTAAATACTCCTGATGAGGTGTCGCTCAATACCGAAAGCGGCGCCGTCAAAGTCAGTCAGTTTCAGGTAGCGCCTGCCTATCTGAACCAAGCCTTTACCTTGACACGATCGGAGACGGGGTTTGTGCTAAGTAATGGCGTGGATAAGTTTCAGGGTCAGATCGGTCAGGCGCATCAGTTCCAAGGTGTAGAGGGGCTGATAGCTATTTTGGTCACAGATTTGCCTGCCACAGCTTACCCAGTTCAGATTCGTAAGCAAACGCTAAAGACGACAACAGATGCCATCAATAGCGCGCTGTCGGTCGAAGAAAAAGGCCAAAAGACAGGCATCCTCCAGCTGTCGATGGTGGGCGGTAACCAAGAGCAGGTCACCACCATACTCAATCAAATTGTCCAATCTTATGTGGCACAAAACCAATCTCGCGGCTCTGAAGAGACCACAAAAACCTTAGCATTTATGGAAACGCAAATACCGCTACTAAAAGAAAAGCTAGAGGCTGCCGAGGCGCGATTTAATGATTTTCGTAAAAAATATGGCACCATCGATGTGGGCAAAGAAGCGGAGCTATTATTAAACGAAAAATCCCGCATCGATGAGCAGCTCAATGAGCTTAATCTCAAAAAAGCAGATCTGACCACTTATTATACCGAGCAGCACCCCTTGGTCGTCCAAATCAATCAACAGCTCAAGGTGCTCAACAATCGAACGCGAGAGATAGGCAATACCGTTGCAGGATTGCCTGAGATACAGCGAGAGTTTTTGAAGCTATCAGAAGACACGGCCATCAACCGAGAAATCTATCTGACCCTACTCAAAAACTATGAGCAGCTCAAAATCGTCAAAGCCGGTCAAATCGGCTATGCCCGTATCATCGACTCACCGACCAGCACCTTTAAGGCTATTGCTCCAAACAAACTACAGATCATGATGCTTGCCGCCTTGGTCGGCACGATGCTTGGGGTCATCATGGTGCTACTCAAAAACCTGATGAGGAACGTGGTCAAAGACCCAGAGCACCTAGAAGCCAGCACGGGCATCCCTGTCATTGCAACCATTCCACGCTCGCCTTTGTTATCCAGATTGAGCAAAAAGAAAAAAGCGCACGCTCGTATGCTCGCCCATGTCGATCACAGTAGCTTGAGCTATGAGGCAATCAAAAGCTTAAGGACCAATTTGATCTTTGGAATGCCGACAGGCGCCATCACCGAACAGCCAGCACAGGTCATACTGATCACAGGCGAGAGCCCAGGTGTTGGTAAGTCGTTTATTACAGCGAACTTATCTGAAGTATTTGCACAGCTGGACAAAAAAGTCTTAATCATCGATGGCGACATGCGCTTAGGGGAGCTGCATAAGATGTTTAATAAAAGTGCAGAGGATGGGCTTGCTGATTATTTATTACAAGATAAAGAGACCGTATTTGTAAATGATGAGCAGCCGACAAGCGTGCAAATAGACAAGGCGGCGTCTGTTTTGACCATTGAGAGCATCATTCATCCCACTGGTATGGCACAGATCGACTTTATACCGCGTGGACGACAATCAGCCAATCCTACCTCACTGCTGATAGGCGAGTCGTTTCGCCAGCTACTGGCGGCGCTAAAGACGCGGTACGACTATATTGTCATTGATTCGCCGCCGATACTCGCCGCCTCAGACGCCATGGTACTAGCGCAGCAGGCAGATAAGGTACTGATCGTCACAAAGTTCAACCAGTCGGTCGAGGGGCAGTTGGTCTATGCCATCAAGCAGATGAACAAAGCCAATGTAAAAGTAGACGGTATTGTATTAAACGATGTGCAGCAAGGTTTGATGGATAAATATAGCTATCATTACCATTATGCCTATGGAGATAGAGATAATCGCTGACGTACTCTTTACGACGATCATGATAATAACGATGTTTTATCATCATGCTAGGCACATAACATGGACACATAATACAGCGGAAGTAGGTGGATCTTATGTTTATAAAGACAGAGTCTAACAATGCTTATCAAGCGTCTAATGGTTTTGATCGACGATCAAAACGTGCGGCTCTGTATTTGTTGTCGCTACCGCGCCCAGCCAAATGTAGTCTGTTATTTGGTATCGACTTTGCGGTGTCCAATGTTTGCTTGCTGCTCGCGTTATCGTTACGTTATGGATATATAGATTTGCATATCGGTATTGCCGCTCAGCTCTTTTATGCCTTTATCCCTGTCGCTAGTTTGTATCTTATTGGTTTTTATAGAGGGGCGTCTAGAGGGTTTTTTGATGCGCTCATGAGCCGCGTATTACAGCTGTTTTTATTATTAATTATCGTCTATCAGCTCATTATTTATCTTAGCCCAGCAGTGGCGATACCACGCTCTGTGCCTATCATCTTTTTATTTTTGATGTTTATTTGGTTATGGAATAGTAGGCTGCTGATACGTACCTTACTAAAGCGTGTACAAAGTACCAAGAAAATCCGACATCCAGACGGCTGTTGTGACAATGTAATCATCTATGGGGCAGGAGAGGCAGGCCGCGAGCTATTAGCCAGCCTAAGAGACTCCCGTCAATACAATGTGGTGGCATATATCGATGACGATCCTCAGCTGATAGGGGCGTACCTACATGGCAAACAAATCTACGCGGCGCATGCGCTGCCATGGCTGATTGAGACCCTGAAGGTAGCGCAGGTGATTTTGGCCATGCCGTCTACGAGCCGTACACGAAAAAAACAAATCATGGACAGCCTCTCAGGTATCTCTGTCAAAATCAAAGATTTGCCTAGTCTGCGCGAGCTGGCTGATGAAGTCGTGACGGTCAGTCATATACGGCCTGTAGATATATTGGACGTGCTGGAGCGAGAAACGGTCGAGCCGGTCGCAGAGCTGCTACAAAAAAACATCTCTGGCAAAAACGTCCTAGTCACTGGAGCGGGTGGTTCGATTGGCAGTGAGTTATGCCGTCAAATCATCAAAAGCAAACCCAACTGCTTGGTGCTATATGAGCAATCTGAATATGCGCTATATACCATCGATCAAGAGCTTAGAGCTTTAGAGATAGTCGGGGCTGAGACGGCGCAGATTACGATTGTAAGTGTGATCGGAAGCGTCAGTAACGAAAAAAAATTAACCGATATATTCAAAAATAACCATATAAATACCATTTATCACGCTGCCGCTTACAAGCATGTGCCTATCGTGGAGTCCAATCCGTTTGAAGGCATGATTAATAATACCAAAGGCACCTACCACTGTGCCCGTGCTGCGATACAAGCGGGCGTCGATACATTTGTCCTGATCTCGACCGACAAAGCGGTAAGACCGACCAACATCATGGGCGCATCCAAACGCTTGGCGGAGCTGGTTTGCCAAGGGCTAAGTCAAAGTAGCAGCCATACCTGCTTTAGTATGGTGCGTTTTGGCAATGTTTTGGGATCGTCAGGCTCTGTCGTGCCGCTATTTACCAAACAAATAGAGCAAGGTGGCCCCATTACCATCACCCATCCAGACATCACACGCTATTTTATGACGATTCCAGAGGCGGCCAGCTTGGTCATTCAAGCGGGGGCGATGGCGTTTGGAGGCGAGGTGTTTGTGCTGGACATGGGTGCACCGGTCAAAATCGTTGATCTTGCCAAACGCATGATTCGTCTGACAGGTTGCGAGCTCAAAGATGACAGCAACCCCAAGGGCGATATTGAGATTGTGTTTACAGGTTTGCGGCCAGGAGAGAAGCTCTATGAGGAGCTGATCATCGGTGAGGATAATATCGAGCCGACATTTCATCCTCTGATTATGCAAGCCATGGAGCATAGCTTTCCGTTGGCAGATATCGAAAATATCTTGTCTGAATGTATAGACCGCGCCACCCAGCAGGACGTGGCGTGGCTCAAGACCCAGTTTAGGTGTTTTGTCGAAGGTTACCAAGAAGGCTGCGGTACGGCGATGCCCACCGAGGAGAATGCCTTGCTAAACGAGGTTGGCTGATAACTGGGTAGTCTTAGGCCTGGTTAGTGTTGGCAGTGTTTTTTACCGTAGCATTTTTACTTTGGCATTTTTACAAACATAACATTTTTTATCAGAGCGTTTTTACAATGGCCTGTAGTTGAGTACATCATGTTTAACGTCATTAAACAGCTGTTTTCTCTGCTGACAGACAAGCAGAAAAAGCAATTTTATATCTTACAAGTGCTGGTGGTCATAATGGCTTTCACAGAGCTGTTAGGGATTGCCTCTATAGCGCCGTTCATGGCGCTGGTCGGTGATATAAGCATTCTAGAAAAAAACGCGGTGTTTGCTGAGCTGTATCAGATGTCGGGTCTAGATAGCCCTATGGATTTTTTGTTTTATAGCGGTGTGCTGGTGCTGGTCATGTTGACGTTTTCGACGTTGGTGTCGATGTTTACGATATGGAAGCTGTCTATCTTTGGGGCGCGCATCGGTACCGAAATCGCTGATCTGCTCTATACCTATTATATGCAGCAAAGCTGGCAGTTCCATGCTAGCAGTAGTAGCGCGCAGCTGACCAAGCAGGTATCGACTGAGGCGGCGCGTATCAGTATCGGTATCATGCAGCCGCTGGTGCAGATGAACGCCAAGATTGTGTTGGCCGTCTTTATCTCTATTAGTATCGTCATCTATGACCCGCTAATCGCGATACTTGGGCTGGTTATTTTTTCGCTGGCATATTTGCTGTTGTACCGCTTGGTGCGCGAAAGACTGATGGCGAATGGGCAACGGCTCTCGAGGATTTCGACTGAGCGTTTTCGGCTGATGAATGAGGGTTTTGGTGGTATCAAAGATGTCTTATTGCTTGATCGTAGTCATGATTTTATCAAAAGCTTTCAAGACAGTGGCAAGGTCTTTGCACATGCGCAAGGCACCAATATCGCCATCAGCCAAGTGCCACGCTATTTTATCGAGCTTATCGCCTTTGGCGCGATGATATCATTGGTGCTACTGCTGATCAAGCTGCATGCTGGCAACTTAGGTGAAGTGTTACCGATTTTGGCTATTTATGCGCTGGCCGCCTTTAAGCTACTGCCAGCACTGCAGCAAATTTACTCTAGCATCTCACAAATCAAAGGCAATATCGCCGCTTTTGAGGCAGTAAAAGAGGATTTGGAACACGCCTTTTATCAACAAAAAACCATCAGCCAACGTCCTGTACCGCCGCCGATATCGCTTAAAAAAAGCATCACCTTAACAGAGATTGGGTTTAGTTATCCCGGCAAAGACACCGCAGCAGTCAATGGTGTCAATATGCGCATTCCGGTCAATAGCGTGATAGGTTTGGTCGGCTCTTCAGGCTCGGGAAAGTCCACCTTAATCGATATATTGCTTGGTCTACTGACGCCGCAGCAAGGCTGTCTATATATAGATGGTACGCGTATCACCGATAAAAATAAGCGCGCTTGGCAGGATTTATTGGGGTTTGTGCCACAAAGTATCTTTTTGAGTGAAGGCAGTATCGCAGAAAACGTGGCGTTTGGTATTCCCATATCCGATATCAGAACAGATCAAGTCTATAGAGCACTGATTTTGGCCAATCTTATGGAGTTGGTCGAGCAGCTGCCAGAGGGCATCGATACCAAAGTGGGCGAGCGCGGTGTCAAGCTCTCAGGCGGCCAGCGTCAGCGTATTGGTATCGCGCGGGCGCTCTATCACGAAGCGGCAGTGTTGGTGTTTGACGAAGCCACCAGTGCACTCGACGGTATCACAGAAAAAATAGTCATGGATGCGATTCATGAGTTTAGTGGCAAAAAAACCATCATTATGATTGCCCATCGTCTAAAGACAGTAGAGCAGTGTGATCGGATTTATTTTATGGAGCAAGGAAAAATCATTGATTACGGCACGTACCAAGAGCTTGTGGTTCGTAATCTCAAGTTTAAAGAAATGGCAAGGCATGCCTAAGTTTGGCTTACTTTTATAAGGATATGATGATGTCAAATTTTATCGTAAACAGTATCGATCTGACAGGCGCTGGGACTCGTATCTCCTATGAGTACGAGGTCTCAGACGACATAAAAAAGTATTTTAAAACGCCTTTTTTTATTGAATACGACTGTAGTGTGGCAGAGGTGCCAGAGAGCATTTTGATCATTCCATTATTGGCCAATATATTGCCCATCTCTTGGCTGGCAGGGTTTGATATTACGATAAATACCCTTGACCGTCAGTTTTACCAAGCGGCTTTAGATATCAAGGCCGTCTTTATCAAGGAGTTTCCAGAGATTCTTAACCATTCATCTAGCCTTATGGTCAATCAGCTAATGGACAATACCGCAGCCTACCACCGAGACACAGGTAAAAAAGACGCTTTATTGTTTAGTGGCGGCGTCGATGCATATGCTTCGTACTTTAATCATCAGCAAGATGACGTGGATCTGATACTGATACAAGGGGCTGATATCCCGCTGAACGATAGCAAGCAATGGGCGACTGCCAAACAAAATATCAATAATGAGGTGATATTGCAGCAAAACCACAAGCACTATATCGCCATGAATTGCCGAGATTTTTATACGTATCGAGTCAAAGAGCTGGTCTATGGGGGCGGCTGGTGGGGTAAGGTGCAGCATGGACTGACGTTGACTAGTGCGGTGGCACCGCTGGCTTACAAAAAAGGCTATCACTCACTTTATATCGCTGCCACAGATACCATTGGTTTTCAGGTGTTTTGGGGCTCGATGCCTGATATCGACAACAATGTGCGGTGGGCTGGCACGCAGGTGGTACATGATGGCTACCACATGCACCGTCTCGATAAAGTGGAGTCCATCATCCAAAACGCCGAGCGGTTAGAAAAAAACGTCAACCTTCGCGTTTGTTATTCCGAATTAAACAACGGCCTAAATTGCAATAAGTGCGAAAAGTGCTATCGAACCATTTTTGCGCTGACGTTGTTTGGTCGCAACCCCAATCATTTCGGTTTTGCGGTGGATGGCAGTGTGTACACGCATATCGAGGCGCTATGGGCTAAGGGTTTTGCTAATGAAGGGGTGCGTTATGACTGGGTACCTATGCTGAGTCTGTTGAGCGCTGATAATTTATATCAGTTTGCAGAACACAATCATAATACCGAGCGACACAATACCGAGCAACACAATACCGAACGACATAGTGCTGAGCGACTAAAAGATAGCCTCAAAGTAGCGCTTGACGCCACCATCACCCAAACAGACTCTAAGGTGGATAAAGGCAAAAGAGCCATCATTGCCAATTTTCCTAAAACGTTTAAAAGCTATTTAAAAATCAGGGAGTTATTGAGATGAAATATGGTTTGATGACGTATGCCGAAAACAAAAGAACTTTTAATATTGGCGACTATATCCAAAGTCTGGCAGCCAAGCAGTTTTTGCCGCAAGTAGACTGTTTTATCAATCGAGAAAAGCTGGCTCGCTATACAGACAGCGAAGCCAAGCTGATTATGAATGGCTGGTTTACACACAATACCACCAGCTGGGTGCCGTCCGCACACATAAACCCTTTACTTATCTCCTTTCACGTAAACAACTCAGCGGCGCGCAATATGCTCAGTCCTCAAGGTATTGCGTTTTTAAAAAGCAAACAACCGATCGGCTGCCGTGATCACTTTACAGTGAATTTATTGCAAGAAAAAGGCATCGAGGCTTACTTTTCAGGATGTCTGACCCTGACTTTAGACAGCTACCAAGCCTGCGAGGCTGAGCGCGGTGAGGATATCTATATCGTCGATCCATTATATGGGTTTCCCAACAAACAGCGTATTTTTTATGACGTCAAATCCCTGCTCAGATCGACACGTAGCGGTGATGTTTTTCACATGCACATCAAGCAGCAATACCTCAAAAAAATATTTACCAAAGAGCTATTAACCAAAGCGCAAGTCATTCATCAAGAACTGCCAGCAAAGACGTATTCAGAGGCACAAAAATTCATCATGGCAGAGACGTTATTGCACAAATATGCCCGCGCAAAATTGGTCATCACCTCACGTATCCATTGTGCGTTGCCTTGTCTGGCCTTGGGTACGCCGGTGATTTATCTCAATGGCTTTGATAGTTTTGTTGATTCATGCCGATTAGCGGGTTTGGCAGATTTGTTTAACCGTGTGGATGTCGAGCGCTCGACGGGCAAAATCAGCAACAACTTCCATGCAAACGGTAAGATAGGCTCAAACGCCACCCTTGCCAACCCAGTGCGATACAAAGCCCTAAAGACGGCCATGGAAGCCACCTGTTACGCGTTTGTTGAGGCATAACGGACGCGGGCCTAAAAGGAGTTAGGACGATGCATATCAATAGAGTGATTCATTACTGCTGGTTTGGCAAAACCCCCAAACCAGACTCGGTGTTGGCCTATATTGCCAACTGGAGAGAGATGCTGCCCACCTACCAGATAATCGAATGGAATGAAGATAATTTCGATATCGACTGCTGTCAGTATGTCAAAGAAGCTTATGCTGCAAAAAAGTACGCGTTTGTTAGCGACTATGCGCGGTTGTTGGCGCTCTACCAGCATGGCGGGGTGTATTTAGATACGGATGTTGAGGTCTGTAAAAACCTTGATCCCTTGCTGGCGCGGGGTGTCTTAACCTTTGGTTTTGAAGAAGGCCATTACGCCGCGACAAGCACCATGATTGCGCCCAAAGCCAGTACTTTCATCGCTGACTTTATAGACAGCTATCACGCCAGACATTTTATCGATAGTAACGGAAAGCTAGATACCACCACCAATGTCCAAGTGCTGACCGCCTTATTAGAAGCAATTGGGCTGGCAAAAAATGGCGTAGAGCAAGTCCTGCATTATCAAGACGAGGAAATTGTGGTTTTGCCGCAGCGCTTTTTATCTCCTTTTGACTATCTCAATCATCAAGACAAATCCAGCGACCATACTTATACCATTCATCATTTTAGTAACTCGTGGGCCAGTGTGAGCAGCCTCAGAAAAAACAAAATAAAAAAACTGATAGGCAGTCGCGGCGTCAGAGTATTAAGAAAAATACTGAGCACGCGCTTTAATACCAATAATGTTTAGAAAAATGACAAATGACAAATGACAAATGACAAATGACAAATGACAAATGACAAATGACAAATGACAAATGACAAATGACAAATGACAAATGACAAATGACAAGGTGTGATACCAATGAATGCGACAAAGATTTGTATTATAGCGGATCAGGTATATAAAAGCGGCGGCATCGAAAGGGTGCTGTCACATCGTATCAATCATTGGATAAAGGACGGCTATGAAGTACATCTGATTACCAGTGAAAACGAGGGGCGCAGCCCATATTTCTTCTACGATTTGCGTCTGGTGCGGCATGATTTAGCCGGTGGGTTTGATAAATCGATTTCTTTGCTGTCGCCATTGAACCTAAAGCTGGCCTATCGATATTTTTTTAAATTAAGAGCAGCTATAAAAAATATAAACCCCGATGTGATTGTGATGACAAACTACAATTACGATTATTATTTTTTGCCGTTAATCGCGGCTGATACTCATTGTATTAAAGAGTATCACTCTAGTTTTTCTCAAAAAACAAATGCGATAGACAGGCTAAAAAAATACTATACTAAATTTTATGATACCCATGTTTTTTTGAGTAAAGAAGAGGCGTATCTACATTCGCTTAATGGTTCAGTTGTCATACCCAACCCCGTCGTTATGAGTGATGATTCTCCTTGTGAGCTGACAAAGCGCCGCAAGGTCATCATGACGGCGGGACGTATCGTTGCTATCAAAGGCTTTGAGCGCCTGCTTGCTAGCTGGTCGACTATCGCCAGTAAGTATCCAGACTGGCGGCTGGAGATTTATGGTGATGGCGAGCATACATATATACAGTCATTGCAGGCGCTGATCGATCATCATGATATAGCGGCAAACACCGCAATTTATCCGTCTAGTCCCGATATCATCAGCAAAATGCTGGACAGCCGTATATATGCCATGAGCTCGTTATCAGAGTGCTTTCCGATGGTGCTGTTAGAAGCCATGCAATCTAGAATGGCTATCGTGGCCTTTGATTGCCCGACAGGCCCGCGAAATATCCTCAATAATAAAAAAACCGGCATTTTAGTTGAAAATCATCATATCAGTGACTTTTCACGCTCTTTAGAAAAACTGATGACCCGTACAGATCTGGCGCAAACGCTTGCCGATAATGGGTGTTTAGAAGTGAGGCAATATGACGCAAAAGCAGTGATGAAAAAATGGAACACCCTAATCGATGAGACTTGTTTTTCATAAGTGGTTTATAACCAGATATTTATAGTCAATGTTTTAGGGTTATAAAAAATAGTCGTGGTATAAAGATACATACACACCAATTGATAATAAAGAAATATATATTGTCTAAAGAGGAATAAATGCTGCCATACCTGCTCATGCTTGGTTTTGTCATGTTTTGGATAGTGCTGGAGAAGCACGCTCTAAATCGTACCTCTTTTTGGCTACCATTATTTGTTTTGACTGTATTTGCAGGGTTTCGTAGTGATCAGGTCGGCACAGACACGACAAACTATACCAGAAACTTTAACCATCAGATAAATGCAGAGTATTTTCAGTTTAACGATGATATTGAGATTGGGTATCAGCTATTAGAATATGCGATATTGAATTTTACCAGTCAGTATTTTTGGCTGCTGACAATCACCAGCTTTGTCATTGTATATTGTTATCTCAAGATAATAAAAAAATATAGTGTGAACTACTGGTTTTCTGTTTTTTTATTTATTACTTTAGGGGTTTATACATTTTCTTTTAATGGGTTACGTCAAGGAATGGCGATGGCGATATTTACTTTGGCCATTCCTCATTTGTTAGAAAAAAGACTGATACCTTATTTGTTATGGTGCGCTATCGCTTCATTGTTTCATGTCACTGCGTTATTTATTATCCCGTTTTATTTTATTGTGAATTTAAGAATAAAGCCGACATACAAGGTCTTTGCCACGTTTATAGGGTCGTTATTGGTCAGTGGGTTGTTGGTATCTTATATCTCCTCGACCAATGATAGGTATGAGAGTTATGCCAGCGCCTCCACCGAAGCGGGTGGGTTTTTGACTATTGGTTTTTATGTAGCGCTCATGATTTTGCTTCTAACGGCGCGCTATATATACAAAATCAAGGATGTGGCTTTTCAAAAGCTGTTGACGTTTTATGCTTCAGGCGTGGTTTTTGTCATTCCTTTGGCCATATTGGGTACCAATCCATCAGGGCCACAGCGGCTATTGGCATATTTTACGTGGGCATTGGTTTTGATAGTGCCTATGGTCTTTAAACGAATAAACAACGTTTATCTCTATATGCTGAGCATCGTGGTGTTTTTGCTGTACTTTATATTGACGACTTCGCGATTTAGTGATTTGAGCCCGTATCTTCTTAATCCGACATTTAAGGTTTTGTTATGAAAAACCAAACTTACGTCTCTATCGGCATCCCCATCTACAATGCTGAGGCATATTTGGCAGACGCCATCAAATCCATATTGGCACAGACACATGAGCGGTGGGAGCTAATATTGCTAGATGATGGCTCAACGGACGGCTCGCTGGCCATTGCTCAGCACTTTGCTGCGTCAGATGACAGAATAAAATTCCTCTACGACGGGGCGAACAAAAAGCTGCCTGCCCGCCTAAATCAGCTGATCGCTGTTGCTCAATATGACTACGTGGCGCGGATGGATGCTGATGATTTGGTGCATCCTGACAGGCTGGCGATTCAATTGCGTTTTTTAGAAAAAAATCCAGATTATGATTTGGTGTCTACCGGCGTGGTCTCTATCGATAACCACAATCAGGTATATGGTTGCCGTCACGTGGAGCACCTATATACAGGGTTTGAAAAAATAGAAGCCGCGTATCCCATCGTGCATGCCTCCATACTCGCAAAAAAAAGCTGGTACCAGCGGCATGCCTACAATGAAGCATATCCCAGATCTGAAGATTATGATTTGTGGTGCCGTGCCATTGCCAGTCAAGACCTAAAATTGGCGGTATTGCCGGATTTGCTTTATTACTATAGAGAAGAGGGGAACTTGTCATTAGCAAAAATCATTAGATCATACAAAGACAGCTTTCAGACATATTGTGACTATAAAAACCCTCGCCGTTTAAGCGCCACGAAGCTGGCTGGCTCAATCAAGCTGGCTGCCAAAGTGAGCACCGTCAAGCTGCTGGATTCAGCGGGGCTGCTACAAAAAATAGCCAATAAAAGAAACAAGCTCACAATGTCTACTGCGCTCAGGGCGCAGCATCAAGCTGTGGTCGATAGTATCTGCGATATATGAAGTTTGATAAATATTGATGGTGGTTTAATAGCGGATGTTTTATCCAATCATCATGCCCATAACAACCAAATGCTGAGGTGTACAAATGACGTCAAAAATATGCTTTGTGATGACCGATGCGGTGTCATTTAATCTGCTGTACCGTGACCAGCTGGAGTACCTCAGAGATCAGGCAGATATCGACATCACGCTGATCTGCGGCGGCAGTCCAGAGCAGCTTGCTACATTGCGCGCACGCAATATAGGTCAGGTGGTTGATTTGGATTTTCAGCGTCAGCCCAGTGTGTTAAAAGATGGTAAGGCGCTTGCTCGATTAAGTGCTTATATGCTAACCCACCGTTTTGATGTGGTTATTTATATTACCCCAAAAGCGATGCTTCTAGGTAGCGTAGCAAGCGCGATGACCCGACAAAAAAGAAGGATTGCGTTTAGTGTCGGCCGTCCTTATGAGAATTTTTCAGGGATAAAAAAACGCGTGTTTCAAGGTTTTGATGTCTTGAGCTTTGCGCTATCACACGAGGTACTGTTTGTCTCAAAGTCTTTACGCAGCGTATGTCTAAAAGAAGGTCTCGTCAATAAAAGCAAAGCACGGGTCATCGATCAAGGCTCGTTTAGCGGCATAGATGTCAAGTGCCTGACGCCCGTCTCACTAGAACACAAAAAGGCATTGAGACAAAAATATCAGCTGCCTATAGATGTCTTTGTCATCTGTGTGGTCGGGCGTGTATGTACAGATAAAGGCTTTGCGGATATCGGTGCCATCGCTCAGAAACTAAAAGAAAAAAACATCCATTTTATCTTTGCAGGCGACTTTGAGGATACGCTCGGAGAAAGCGTCGTTGAGACTATTGTCAAAGACAATAAAGGCGTATATCTGCCCACCAGTATGGATGTGCATGAGGTGTTTCAATGCGCTGATTTACACTTGTTTTTGAGCCACCGTGAGGGCTTTGGAAACGTCGCTATCGAGGCGGCCAGCTGCGCTATTCCAACGTTTGCTTATGATGTCGTTGGTGTCAAAGATAGCGTAAACGATGGGGTCAGCGGTCGAAAGTTTGCGCTCAAAGACATATCTGCTGTCGCCGAGGCCATTGCTTATGCTGCCGATGACGCACATTTCAAAACCCGCTATCCGCAGGCGAGAGGCTGGGCGATAGCACATTTTGAGCGCCAGCAGCTATGGGATGACTATCTAGATTTTTACTTATCCAATGTGGATCATAGAGACCAGCAGAGGCGGGCCAATATATGATAAAACGACTGTTTGATATTACCATCGCCACCACCGCGCTGATTGTGCTCTCTCCGGTATATGCCATTACCGCTTATCAGGTCAGGCGACACTTGGGAGCGCCAGTATTGTTCCGTCAGACGCGCCCAGGCCTACATGGCAAGCCGTTTGAGATGATAAAGTTTCGGTCGATGAAGGATGGTGCTGATTTGCACGGCAAGCCACTAGAAGATGGTGAGCGTTTGACGCCATTTGGCAAGGCGTTACGCAATAGCAGCCTCGATGAGCTGCCTGAGCTGTGGAATGTTATCAAAGGTGATATGAGTCTGGTCGGCCCGCGGCCGCTACTGATGGAGTATCTACCGCTATACAATGCTGAGCAAGCACGCCGGCACGACGTGCGCCCAGGTATTACAGGTCACGCGCAGGTCAATGGCCGCAATGCCATTGGCTGGGACGAAAAATTTGCCCTCGATATTTGGTATGTCGATCATCAGTCGTTATGGCTGGATACAAAGATATTATTAAAGACTATCAAAAAAGTCATACGTAAAGATGGTATCAGTGCTGATGGTGAAGCGACCATGAGTAAATTCACTGGCAACCGCGTCGATACAGGGACGCTTTGATGAGGAACTTATGCTAAACATTCCGTTTTCACCATGGCCCAGCTTTACCAAAATCGAGGCCGATGCCGTCAGTCAAGTCCTGTTATCCAACAAGGTAAACTACTGGACAGGGCTAGAGTGTCGTCAGTTTGAGACGGAGTTTGCTGAGTGGGCGGATAGTAAGTATGCCGTTGCGATAGGTAATGGTACGTTAGCATTGGACGTGGCGTTACAAGCCTTAGATATCGGCGCAGGCGATGAAGTGATTGTCACCCCGCGTACTTTTATCGCCAGTATCTCATCGGTAGTCAATGCTGGCGCGAGGCCTGTATTTGCTGATGTCGATGAGGCGACTGGAAATATCACACCAGACTCTATCGCGGCAGTGTTGACGCATAAGACCAAAGGCATCGTCTGTGTGCACTTGGCCGGCTGGCCTTGTGATATGGATGGCATCATGGCATTGGCAGATCAGCATAATTTATATGTGATAGAGGACTGTGCGCAGGCGCATGGTGCGCGTTACAAGGGCCGTAGCGTGGGTAGTATCGGGCATATCGGTGCGTGGAGCTTTTGCCAAGACAAAATCATGACCACAGGCGGTGAGGGCGGTATGGTCACCACCAATGACGAGCAGCTGTGGCGAAAAATGTGGGCATATAAAGACCATGGCAAAAGCTATGCTGCGGTCTATGAGACCGAGCATGCGCCTGGCTATCGCTGGCTGCATGAGAGCTTTGGTACCAATTGGCGTATGACTGAGATGCAGGCAGTGATTGGGCGTATTCAGCTACAGCGTATGAGTGACTGGACAGCCAAACGTACCGCTAATGCGCATGCAATACTAGATGCCTGTGCTAAATGGGAAGCAAAAGGCTATCTGTCGGTGCCAAGACTAGAAGCATCAGCGCAGTTTGCAGATTCGGCCCACGCCTATTATAAGCTCTATGTCTATGTGCAGTCAGACAACCTACCTGACGGCTGGTCGCGCAATCGGATTATTGCAGAGATAAATGCGCTGGGCGTGCCTTGCTTTTCAGGGTCTGCCTCGGAAGTGTACCGTGAAAAAGCCTTTGATAATACCGGCTTGCGTCCTAAGACGAGACTGCCAGTTGCCAAGCAGCTCGGCGAGACCAGCCTGATGTTTCTTGTGCATCCAACGTTGACAGAAGACGAAATCAAGCAAACTGTACAGGCGATCGATCAGGTGTTTGGTGCCGTGAGCGCTCGCGTCTGTGGCGATATGGATTGTGGTGAGATAAACAAGGATTGACTAAATCTGTGCATGCGAGAGAGGGAGTCGCCGAGACATTTATCGGTTACCAATGTCGGTAGGCAAGTTTTATATCGCGCTAGGATTTTTTGCCGCAGGCAGGTACAATATCGGTATTCATCCTATATTGACCAAGCATAAGACAGGCATGCAAGTAGTTGCGGGCGCTGTCTTTACTTTTTTATCGTACCCTATATTGGAGTTCTTATGTCTACTGCCCAAGCGTCTGCCACCTTATTAGATGGTAAAGCCCTTGCCAAACAAATCGAACAGCAACTGAGTGCGCGTGTAGACGCTATCAAAGCTAAGACGGGACGCACCCCAAGTCTAGCGACGATATTGGTCGGTGATGACCCTGCCTCTGCGACCTATGTACGTATGAAAGGCAATGCCTGTAAGCGTGTCGGTATGGATTCTATACGCGTTGAGATGCCAAGTGCTACGACTACCAAAGAGCTGATGGCAAAGATTGATGAGCTCAATAACGACCCTGATGTCCATGGTATTTTGCTACAGCACCCCGTCCCTGCGCATATCGATGAGCGCGCATGCTTTGAGCAAATTGACTTGGCAAAAGACGTCGATGGCGTGACTTGTCTTGGCTTTGGTCGTATGGCGATGCAGCAGTCTGCGTATGGCTCTTGCACACCGCAGGGTATCATGCACTTATTGGCGCATCATAATATCGAGTTATCAGGTAAAGAAGCCGTGGTCGTTGGCCGTAGTGCTATCTTGGGTAAGCCGATGGCGATGATGTTATTAAATGCCAACTGCACAGTGACGATGTGTCACTCAAAAACACAAGATTTGGCCGCTCATATCAAGCGTGCTGATATCGTTGTTGGCGCAGTGGGTGTGCCTGAGCTGATTAAAGCTGAGTGGCTCAAAAAAGGGGCTGTGGTGGTCGATGCAGGTTTCCACCCAACAGATAATGGCGGCGTTGGCGATATCGAGCTGACAGGCGTTGAGAGCATTGCTAGTGCTTATACGCCCGTACCAGGCGGCGTAGGCCCGATGACGATTAATACGCTTATTCGCCAGACAGTAGAAGCCGCTGAAAAATCAGCAGGCCTGAGCGGTGGTGATATCAGCGAATGAAGCCGCTAAGCGAGCAAGATACAAAACACTCAACCGAATCGCACACTCATAAAACAGACGATACACATTCGCTGGGGTCAATGATGGGCATACATGAGCGCTTGCAGTATATCGGCCGTGAGTTCGTCGATATTTGCCACTACATTATCTTGTTTTTGATCAGTGTGGTGGTGGTTTGGACCGCGGGTAAAGAGTTTTTGGTGATTTTTCAAAAGGGCTCAGCAGATCTAAAAGATATCTTACTGTTGTTTATTTATCTTGAGCTGCTGGCGATGATTGGTATTTACTTTAAGACCCATCGTCTGCCTGTGCAGTTTTTGATATTTATCGCCATTACTGCTTTGTCACGACATCTAGTGGTGGACGTACAGGCCGTCTCTGACAACTTTCATCTGTGGCTATTGGCGACGATTTCGTTTGCCATTATGGTGCTTAGCGCTTCGATCGTCATCTTGACTTGGACGGCCAAAATGTTTGGTCGCCCTGAGGACTATCTGGACGATCATCAAAGCATTAGCCCTGAGCATCATTTGCCAAGCTATAGTATTAAGCGCCGCGATGATTAAGTGATTTGTCATTGATGGCGTGTTTAATCTACAGATTGGGTGTGGTGTTGATGATTGGGTATTGATGACAGACTATTGATACTTTTGTAAAAAAGAGGGCGGCTATGGCAGTGGTCCTCTTTTTTTTGCGTGTTATATATTTTGAAAAAAATCGATACGTTGGTCGCATGATATCGGTTTTTATAACCGACAGTCTGACCTCTATGGCAGGCTAAATACCTTTTAAAAAGGCCATCAACGTCTGCTGCTCGGTGGTAGAGAGTTGGCTAAAGCGTGTTTTTGCGCCTTGTGCTTCACCGCCATGCCATAGTATCGCATCGCTCAAGCTGCTGGCACGCCCATCATGCAAAAACCGAGCTTGAGGATCGCGGGCCACGATGCCGATACCCCATAATGGCGGCGTGCGCCACTCATAGCTCTCTGCGTTCTTTTCTTTTACGCCATCATCTAGCCCCGCGCCCATATCATGTAGCAGCAAGTCAGTATAAGGGTAGATGGTTTGCTGTGATAGAAGCGGGAAGCGCGCACTGTCGCCAGTTTTTTGTTTGGGTGTATGACAGCTGGCACAGCCCACTTGGGCAAACAGTTTGGCACCTGCATTAAAAGTCGACAAGTCATCTATTCGCCGCTCAGGTACGGCAAGTGCTGTCATAAAGTCAGTCACCGCATCCAGACTGCTGTCTGAGACTTCAGGGGTACCGCCATTGGGTGCCGTCCAGCAAATCGGCTGATTGACCGTGCAGTTGGGTGCCATAAACACCGAGGTCGTCAAGCCCATATCTTGTGACATGGCATTGGCGTTTTGGGTGCGTAGGCTGATGTTGATGGCTTTCCAGCCAAAGCGTCCAACGCGCTGCTGCTGATCGTCATCGACCCAATGGACGCGGCCGCTGATACCGTCATTGTCGCTATCGTTAGGGTCGGCCGCTGCGATGATATCTGCTTCAGGGATAAGATCCAGCAAGCCCATACCGACCAGTTGCGGCGAGATGCGGCCACTGATGGCAGTTTGTCCTAACGGCTGGTTTGAGTCCGTGGGAGTGAAATCAAAGGTCACACCAGCAGGTTTGCCGTTTTGACTGGCCGTGGCGGTATAGTGCATACGGCCTTCGGTGGCGATACTGGGGTCGATGCTCTGGTGCTGCAGTTGCTCACCGTAGTAAGCGTGCGCCGCGCCTTGCTTATCCCCTAAGCGAAACAAAATCGCATCGGTGAGCTGACCGTTGGCGGCATAGACAGGCTTGCGGCCGTCTGCACTGTGGCACTGGGTACAGGCATTGGCATTAAACAGTGGCCCCACACCGTCGAACAGCGCGCGGCCCTCGCCAGCAGGTGTCCACTCTGTGATAAACAGCTCACGCCCAGGCGATACGCCGCCCAGTGCGCTGCTTGGCAGGTTTGGCATAATCTGCAAAAAAGGCTGTGCGACACTGGCGGCGATCGTCGCGTTGCCACCTGCTGGCTGCCAGTCGCTATCGACAGTGGGACGATCAGGCGTGGTCGGCGGACTTGGAAGGTTTGGTTGAGTGCTGCTTGCGTCATCCGAGCCGCCACAGGCGCTAAGCAGCGCTATCGTCACGCCAAGCGCCGTGCTTTTTATGACCGAAGAGGATAAAGACAGGGGGCGGGTGCTGCCTGCCGGTGTTGATAATAAAAACATGGTATGACCTAAAAGTATATTGACTATAAGTATATTGACTATAGTTGGCTTGGTAGTGTCACTGGTATCGGGTTGTTGTACATCCACACATGAGCGGTGTCGGCATTGCCCAGCGAGCCTTCAAAGCTCCAGCCCCATGTAAATAACTGCTCGGCTTTTGCAACATCCTCATTTACGGCATCATCGTCTTGGGTTTGCGGTTTTTGATGAGCGATCAGGTGCATAGCGCCCATGGCCATATTGTCGATATCTTTTAGGCTAGGCAGTTTGTTGGATGGCTCATCTAAATCATGGTAAATGGTCTTGCCAGCACCGTTTGTTTCGCCAAACATGCCCCATGCGTATAGGACACCATTGTTCGTTGCAGCGTTGTCACTTACAGCGTTGGTGGCTGTGCTATTGGTCGCGACGTTGTCAATCAGCGCGTAGCTGGCATTGCCATTGGCATAGACACGGCGCACGTCTTTGTCAGTGAACCAAGGCAGTTTGGTTGGGGTAGTGATGATATCTGCCCATGCATTTTGGGTGCCTTGATAGGTTTCACCGTTATAGCCCAGTTGGCTTGCGGCATTTAACCCCCAGCCGTAGACGGCCTCTTTATTGGTCAAAGCCAAGATGTGATCTCTACCAGCGGCCAGTTGAGTGACTTTTTCTGTGCTTAGCGCGGCTTCTGTGCTTGGCATGGCGTCATCATTGGCTGGCGTAGTCTTATCCACCGTGCTATTACCTAGTACGTTGATACGTACGGGTGTCGCATTTATGTTGGTGCAGTCATTAGCCAGCGTACAGGCGGCTCCCTTGCCAAGGTTGGCATAGGCATCGCTGCCCCAACCCCAGACTTGACCTTTATCGTCTAATGCATAAGAGCTATTGGCGCTAGCGACCACCTGAACGATATGGCCAGCTTCTGCCGCCGAAAAGTCTACCCTGACAGGGGTACTGCTATCGCGGTTGGTATTATCTCCAAGTTGACCTTGGCCATTGGCCCCAAAAGCCCAAACGCTACCGTCTTTGGTCAATACTAAATTGTGCTTATAGCCTGCAGCGACCATGACGGCGTCTTTGATACCTTCGATGGTGCTGATATCTAAACGGCAGTCTGCTGTTTTGCTGCAGTCATGACGACCACCATCACCGCGGCCGAGCTGTCCGTATTTGTCTTCGCCCCAGCTATATACCTGACCATTTTGTGCGATGGCAAGCGAATGGTTTTGATTAAAGCTGATGGACATCACATCCTTGGGCGCGCTACTCATTAGCATCGGCGTGACTGGGTGGCCCATCACGTCAGTGAGTTTTGTGGTCAGCCCCAGCCCTGTTTGACCATAGTTATTGCGGCCCCAGCCATATAGCTGACCGTCACGTAGGGCGGCGGTATGCGAGCCACCGGCCGCGATGGTATCGCCTAGATAAAGGGTTTTGACCTTGCGCATGATGTTGCCGGCATTATCCGTGGCCTCTAGGACAATGCGGTTGCTACCGAGGCTCAATAAAATACGATCGTCAAAGTAACCTTCGGCATCTAGCGTTAGCGCTTGGGCTGGTTGTCCGTTATTAGAGTAGGTGAGCGATTTGACGCCGCTGCTGTCTTGAACTTGCCCTGAGACAAAAACGGCCGCGACGGCGCTATAGCCATTGCTAAAGTTACTGTCGGTGGTGATAAGTGGCGGCGTCCCATCTATGACCGTGGTGTGATCAGAGTCATCGCCGCATGCTGTTAAAGTCAAGATAGCAGCAGTACAAGCGGCGATCGGGGTAAGACGGGATAAACGCATAAAAACCTCAATAGGTACAAAATAATAGATATAAAATGACAATACCGCCCCGTACAAATGCTACGCGCGTAGTATTTGTCGTGCTGGCTGATAATGTAGCGAAATAAGGATAAGGGTAAGAGTGTGGCAATAATATCTAAGAATAATATTACAAATAATAATCATTATCAATCATTAATAAAAAAACAGCACCTTGAGCGATGCTGTTTTTCATCTGCATGGTAGGCGTGAGCCAAATACCAAAGTCTGATCTGTATCGAGTTTTGTGCGGGGCGTTTTGTGTTTGTTGACCGAAAAAATGACGTTAGCGTATAGCCGTTATAGCCGTTATAGCCATTTGAGGCGTTTAAAGTTGTAATACAAATAGCCGCACAGTGAGCCGATGATCACCATGATGACCAGATACGAGTACTGCCAGTGCAGCTCAGGCATAAAGTCAAAGTTCATACCGTAGATACCAGCGATGGCCGTTGGTACCGCTAAAATCCCTGCCCACGCGGCGAGCTTACGTACCACCTCGTTTTGTCCCATATTGACCATGGCCATATAGGTGTTCATCACCACGCTTAGCATCTCATTGAGGCCGTTGATGGCGTCTAACGAGTGCAGCAAGTGGTCATTGACGTCACGAAAGTAGGGCTTGGCCGCTTGCGAAAACCCAGAGACCAGCTCGCTTTTTTTGTGATTGATAAAAAAACTACAGATGTCTTGCACCGGTAAGATAATCGCCCGCATGTGTACCAGCTGTGACTTGAGCTCGTAGAGGTTTTTGAGCGTGCCCTTATCAAACTCATAGGTAAACACGTAACGCTCTTGCTCACGCAGATAACGTCCCAAACGATCGGTAATCGGCATATAGTTATCCACGATAAAATCGAGAATAGCGTGCAAGACAAATATCGGCCCCATTCTGAGCTTTTCTGGGCGGCGGTGGCAGTGCTCGCGGACAGGTGCGTAGGAGTTGGATGGACCATTGCGAATGGTGATTAAGTAGTTTTTGCCCATAAATATCGCAGTGGTGCCGTAGCGAATGACGTTGTCTTCAAGCTTGGCGGTACGTAAGACCACAAATACCATGTCGTTGTCGTAATTTTCGACTTTGGCGCGCTGATGGTCGGCAAAGGCATCCTCGATAGCAAGTTCGTGCAGACCAAAGGCTTCTTTGACTTTGACCATGGTTTGGAGGCTGGGGTCATACAAACCCAGCCAGATAAACTGGCCATTGTTACTCAGCGCCCGACTGACATCATTTAGCGCCACTTTATCGAGGTTTTCGCCGGTCTTACGAGAGTAGGCGTAGCAGTTGACGACCTCATCTTCACTGGATAGATCGATATCTTCATAGCGCTCAGAATCAGGGTCATAGACCGTCATGGTCTCGATGGTGTCTTCTCTGGTGGCATCGGCATCGCCGTAGATATAGCTATCATCATTATCGAGATATAAATGCTCATCATTCATATCCGCATAAAGACGGTTGATGTCGGAGTTAGGTTCAATACGTGCGGTTTTTTTGAGCAGTTGATCGTTATTGTGGTCCATACCCCCTCCCGTGATAAAGTAAAAAATATCTCACAAATAAAACGCGGCGCCGTCATTAAAGCGCGTGGCTTTTTAAAGTCTCAATATCGACCAAGCTCAGCAGGCTTTCGTGACAGGCTTCGAGCTTGATCGGCGGGGCGATATCAAAGTCCAAGGCCTCGACCCAGCGCAGCGCACAGATGCACCAGTAGTCGCCAGGTTTTAATCCAGCAAAACCATACTCAGGCAGGGGCGTGATCAAGTCGTTGCCGCGACTGGCAGAAAAATTCAAAAACTCGCTGGTCATCTTGGCGCAGACGGTATGCTGGCCGACATCATGACTGCCAGTATGACAAAAACCATTGCGATAATAGCCGGTAATCGGGTCAAAACAGCAGCTGGCAAGCGCCGTCCCTAAGACGTTGGTTTGGTTGATGGCTGGGTTTGGGTGGTAATCAGGTGACATAAGGCTTCCGAGATAAAAATATGTGTTAGTGTAACATGAGTCTGTCTGCATGGCGTTGTTCTTGCTGGGGTAGTTCGCGCACGTTTTTATCAAGTGATGCAAGCGCATAGCGGCTATTTGACGGACGCTATTTGTTCAATACGAGCAGATAGCCGTCGCCATATCTGCTGATGCTCATGATGCCATGGACGATAATTAGATAGTAATTGTGCCCAATTGTCACTAGGCGAACCTTGACTGCTATGCTAAACTAAAGCATAAAGTGCCTTGATTATTTATCTCTGTTTATTAGCGCATAAAGATACTCGTCTTATCATCCTAAATTATACTTATTACTCACCCTGTTGCGGTTACCTAGTTTGTTTATAAATAATTGGGTCAATGATGTTGTGTGTTAAAAACACAACGATACGATGTCAATGCCCTTATAAATACAACCTTTTAGTACCGCATCAGTACCGCGTTTTTTGGTAAGCGATACGCCAAACAAGGATTTATTGTGTCTGTCAGTTCTGATTCTGCAAAACCTGCCCAGTTAAATGCAACAAAAAATGCGGCCACTCAGCCTGCCGATAGCGTTGCTAAATCCAATAGCATGCCCTACCTAAACCACTTTGCCAGCGATGTGGCCAACAGTTGGCTGTTGCCTGATGGCGTGGTGGATGTATTGTTTGAAGACGCGCATAAGCAAGAGGTGCTTAGGTACCAATTGACGCAGCAGCTGATCACTCATGGCTATCAGTTGGTCAACCCGCCGATGATTGAGTTTACTGAATCACTGTTAAGTGACGCTTCAGAAGACTTGAAACGTCAGACGTTCAAGATCATCGATCAGCTGACGGGTCGTTTGATGGGCTTGCGTGCCGATATTACCCCACAGATTTTGCGTATCGATGCGCATCATGGCGGTACCGGTATTGCGCGTTACTGCTATGCAGGTGATGTGATTCACACCTTGCCGTCAGGACTGTTTGGCTCACGTACGCCCTTGCAGTTAGGCGCTGAGATATTTGGCTGCGCCGATTTGGCAGCCGATATCGAGCTGATTGATGTCTTGTTTGGGATGGTCAATACACTAGATATGAGCGCGGCGCTGCATATTGACTTGGGTCATGTGGCGATATTTAAGCGTTTGGCTGAGATGGCGGCGCTATCTGACAGCGACGCTGAGCAATTGATGCATTTGTATGCCAATAAAAACCTACCAGAGCTCAAACGCGTTTGCCAAGCATTGCCAATGGGCGATGACTTTTATGCCTTAGCGCGTTTTGGTCACGATATCGATAATTTGCTGACCAAGCTCTCTACTGCTGCGCAGCAAGATGAACAGATATCTACGGCTATCGATGAGCTACAGCGCCTAAAAACGCACCTAAAAACGCAGTGGCAGTGTCCGGTGAGTGTCGATGTGACTGAGCTATCAGGCTATCACTATCATACTGGCATTGTCTTTAATGGCTATATCAATAGCGAGACTCAGCCGCTGGTACGCGGCGGGCGCTTTGATGGTATGCAAAGCGGTGGCCATCTGTCCGTCAGCCAGCCACGCGAAGCCACAGGCTTTAGTATGGATGTCAGCCGTTTGCTGGCGCACACGCAGCTTGAAGTGCCGAGTATCGTGCTGATTGATTATCAAGCCGCCACTCAAGCAAGCCCTGAGCAGCGACAAACCTTGCTCCAGCAGGCCACCAGCTTACGCGAGCAGGGCTACCGTGTCACCATGCCACTAAACGCGGACGATCGTCCCGATGGCGTGACACATCGTTTAGGTTTTGCTGACAATCAATGGCAACTACAAACCATCTCGCTTAACTAGATTCAGTTTGGCTGACTTATAGATATATTTACAGTGGCATCGCCGCTTGGATAAAGATTTTAAGATAAAACATACTTGGTTTGGCGCGGCAATGATAAGCGCGCTGAGCACAAGCATCAAACACTGCTAACATCACGTTAGTTTTGCAACCGTTATTGCACACACCTCAATACATAAAGGTAAGGATTGATCATGGGTAAGAATGTCGTAGTTTTGGGTAGCCAATGGGGCGATGAAGGTAAGGGTAAAATCGTTGATTTACTTACCGAAAAAGCCTCAGCCGTCGCTCGTTTTCAAGGCGGTCACAACGCTGGGCACACACTGGTTGTCGATGGCAAAACCACCGTCCTACATTTGATCCCATCGGGTATCTTGCGCGAAGGCGTCACCTGCTTCATCGGTAACGGTGTGGTACTAGCGCCAGACGCCCTACTAAAAGAGATAAAAGATCTAGAAGCTAATAACGTACCAGTACGCGAGCGTCTACGTATCTCGCCAAACTGCCCACTCATCATGCCATATCACGTGGCACTTGACCAAGCACGCGAAGCTAAACGCGGTACAGGCAAAATCGGTACCACAGGTCGCGGCATCGGTCCTGCATATGAGGACAAAGTGGCGCGCCGTGCCATCAAGCTTGCTGACTTGTTCCGCGATGATTTAGAAGAAAAACTACGTAACCTAATCGAATATCACAACTTCCAACTGACACAGTATTATAAAGTCGATGCCATCGATTTTGATGAGACCTTTAAGCTGTGCCAAGAGTGGCGCGAAGAGATCAAAGGCATGGTTACTGATGTGACCGAAGACCTCAATCAATTGCGCCTTGCTGGCAAAAACCTAATGTTTGAGGGTGCACAAGGTACGCTACTTGATATCGACCACGGTACCTATCCTTTTGTCACCAGCTCAAGCGTCACAGCAGGCGGCGTATCAACTGGTACGGGTATCGGCCCATTGTACCTAGACTATGTACTTGGTATCACCAAAGCCTACACCACGCGCGTTGGTAGTGGCCCATTCCCAACAGAGTTGTTTGATGATGTGGGTGCCCACTTAGCCAAAGTCGGCCATGAGTTTGGCGCGACCACTGGCCGCGCGCGTCGCTGCGGCTGGTTTGATGCCGAGGCATTACGCCGTGCGGTGGTATTGAACTCTATGTCAGGTATCTGCTTGACCAAGCTTGACGTCTTAGATGGTCTTGAAGAACTGCTAATTGGTGTGGGTTACAACCTCCCTGAGACAGAATGTGCTGGCGCGCACGACGCAGAGTTCTATGAGTCTGTCACACCGAAGTACGAAACGATGGAAGGTTGGAGCGAGTCTACCGTTGGTATTACCAACTATGACGACCTACCAGAAAACGCCAAAAAATACATCAAACGTATCGAAGCATTGATTGGTTGCCCAGTAGATATCATCTCAACCGGCCCTGACCGCGAAGAGACCATCGTACTTCGTGATCCGTATGATGCTTAGTGCTTACTATAAGTCTTGGTGTTATAAGCACTAACTGGCTTTTAGTATTAATCAAGTAGTATTCATCAAGTAGTATCAATTAAAAGGACCCCAGTGCTGAGCATTGGGGTCCTTTTTGGTCAATGTGATGACCGTATTAATAATTAGCGGATCATAAATTTACTTTTATGCAAGGTGCGGTCATAAATTAACCCTATCATTTATAGCCTCAATCATTATAATAGGCAACAATCCTATGTTGACGCTCGTGTTTTGCTATCGATAAATCATGAGTTATCCGCTTCGTCGACATGGCGGCCAACGTTAAAACAAAGCATCTATCCCTTTACTTTTACCAAACTGACCCCCTATTAGGAGTTTTTTTATGGCTAACGAACGTACTTTATCTATCATCAAGCCTGATGCCGTCGCTGGCAACAATATCGGCGCTATTTATAGCCGTTTTGAAGAAGCGGGTTTAAAAATCGTTGCTGCAAAAATGTTGCATCTTGATGACAAAAAAGCAGGCGGTTTTTACGCTGAGCATGCCGAGCGTCCATTTTATAATGCTTTGGTCTCATTCATGACTTCAGGCCCTGTTGTCGTTTCTGTATTAGAAGGCGAAAACGCCATTGCTAAGCACCGTGAAATCATGGGCGCAACCAACCCAGCCGATGCTGCCGAAGGCACTATCCGTGCTGACTTTGCTAGCAGCATCGACGAAAACGCGGTTCATGGTTCAGATTCAGCTGAGTCCGCAGCACGTGAAATCAGCTACTTCTTTAATGATGATGAAGTATGTGCACGTACGCGCTAAGAGCAGCCAGTTATTGATAGCAGCCGAGAGGTTGGTTATGAATAATTTGTGTCGCAAGACGGCTTATATCTGATGGGTATAAGCCGTTTTAGCTATTTTGGTTTGTCTGTTTTTTCGCCGTCTTTGTGTTATTGAAATTTTTTATTATTTGCCTCATTATTGTCTTTATCTAGCATTATCAATCCTTTATCAGTATAGTTACTCATTTTTTGTGCTTGTCGCTATGTATGATTGGCATAAGTACAAGAGACGCTGCGCTCATAATGGATTGCTAATGGCCATATTTGCCATAAGGCGTATGGAGAGCAACACTCATCGCTTATATCAACAATTGCCACGCTTAATTTAGCTGATGCAAAAAGGTTACCTATTATGTCCACTGTTCAATCTCCGATCCAGCATGTCCCTGCCACCTCCAAAGCCAGCATCAAGCTGGTCGATGAAGCGCAGGCCAAGACCAATCTTTTGGGGATGACCCAAGCACAATTGGCTGACTATTTTAAAAGCCTCGGCGAAAAGCCATTTCGCGCGACGCAAGTGATTAAATGGATATATCAGCACGGGGTGACAGATTTTGAGCAGATGACCAATCTGAGCAAGTCACTGCGCGATAAATTGTCGCTGAATGCCTGCGTGACTCCGCCTAAGGTTATTCATCGTCAGTACAGTGATGATGGTACGCGTAAATGGGTGTTTGAAGTGACGGGCGGCTCGCTGGTGGAGACGGTATTGATTCCGGCGGATGATAATAAATCAAATGGCCGCAAAACCTTATGTATCTCTTCGCAAGTCGGCTGCGCGCTCGACTGTAGTTTTTGTAGTACCGGTAAGCAAGGCTTTGAGCGCGATCTGACGGCGGCTGAGATCATCGGGCAGCTGTGGGTGGCCAATGCTTCTTACATGAGTGATGACAATGACAGTTTAGAGGCTGTCGATCATAGCGCTTGGGAAAACCATGTAACCAACGTGGTGATGATGGGTATGGGTGAGCCTTTATTAAACTACAAGCCTGTGATCGGCTCGATGGAGATTATGCTCAGCGACCATGCTTATGGCCTCTCAAAACGCCGCGTGACATTGTCGACCTCAGGCGTGGTACCCAAGATGTATCAGCTGGCACAAGATCTTGATGTGGCTTTGGCGATATCCTTGCACGCGCCCAATGATGAGCTGCGTGATGAGCTGGTGCCTATCAATAAAAAATACCCGTTAAGTGAGCTGATCGCCGCGGCAAAAAACTACGTGTACGATGTCAATCCGCGCCACAAAAAACACGTCACCATTGAGTATGTCATGCTTGATGGCGTCAATGACAGCGATGAGCATGCGCGGCAGTTGGTGGCGTTGTTGGATGGCCTGCCAAGTAAGATTAATTTGATACCGTTTAATCCGTTTCCGCATGCACCATATGACAAATCAAGCAACAACCGCATCCATGCGTTTAGCAATATCTTAAGTGACGCTGGGTTTGTGTGTACCATTCGTCAAACGCGCGGCGACGATATCGATGCGGCTTGCGGCCAGCTGGTCGGGCAGGTCGCCGATCGTACTCGTCGTTCAGCGGCATGGCAGCAAAGCATCAAAGCGCGTGAAAACACTGAGTTGTGATTCATCATACAATTAATCACAACTAAATTGTACTTATGGGGGCTAAATCTATTAAACTGATGCTTCGATTATCGAACGCATTGAATCCAGTTTTATGATGGCGGCTATGATGACTTCTAAAAATTCTTGTCAAAATAAGTATCAAAGCGTGTGTTTTTTGACTGACAAACCATGGATGACAGCCACGTTGCCAGTAGTGGCACAGGCGGCAGTGACGTCCAAACGGCTACTGCTCGGCATGGCGATGGTGGGGCTGTTTTTGACGGGGTGTCAAAGCACGCCAACCGATGATTTATTGGGGGATACCCCTTATCAAACGTCGACGCGGCCGAGCAATGATCGAAACTTGGATCAACAAGAAATTGCGCGCGTACGCACCTCGCTTGCGGCGCAATATATCCGCAAAAACGAGCTTGATACCGCTCAACGCCAACTCGAAAAAGCCTTCGCTGCCGATAGCCGTTACGCGCCAGCCTATGATATGATGGGCGTTTTGCTGCAGCAAGAGGGCAGCCGTATCAATCTGCAAAAAGCCGATCAGTACTTTAAAAAAGCCATCGCGCTTGATAAAGACTTTGAGCAAGCTCACAATAACTATGGCGTGTATTTGTCGCAGATGAAACGCTATAAAGAGGCGGCTGAGCAGTTTGAGATTGCAGGGGCAGCGCTTGGCTACGAAGGTCGTATCGGCGCGCTGGAAAACCTAGGCCGTACCTACCTACAGATGGGCGACCGTACTGCTGCGGCCAAAGCGTTTTTGCGCGCGCTAGATGGCAACCGCAATAGCATCATCGCCCATATCGAATTGGTAGATTTGTTGCTTGAGCAGCAGCGGGTGGCCCAAGCACAAAAACTTTATGACGAGACATTGATCTTGGTACAAGGGCAAGGTATCAGCCCGCGCTTGCTATTACAAGGCATCAAACTTGCGGCGGCTCAAAACAACATAACCACACGCCAGCAATTGGCACAGCAGCTTTTATCCGCTTATCCACTAAGTGATGAAGCAAAACAACTTAAGACTTGGCTTAACAATCCAGAGGCACCATGGAAATGACCACCCCATCATCAAACACTCAATCAAACACTCAGGGATCATTTGGTGCCATGTTGCAGCAAGCCCGCAAAACAAAGCAAGTCAGCCTAGAAGAGGCCGCCGCCGAGCTGTTTATTTTAAAGCGTCACCTAAAAGCCTTAGAAAACGAGAATTTTGCAGATTTGCCGCAAGCCGCGTTTGCTCGTGGTTTTGCTATCAACTATGCCAAGTTTTTGGGGTTGGACCCTGTAAAAATCGCCAGTAGCTTTGATGCCGCCTATCCCAATGAGCTAAAACCGTATTCAGTCAACAACATTGATACACCGCTGCGCCCGATGGGCACCTTGCAGCGCGACACTCACAACCGTATTCGTTTCAATCCGTTACTGATTATCGCGGTCATTGGCGTTATTATCTTAGCGATTTTTTTATTCCGCATGGTCAGTAATGCCAGCAAAGAAAACACCCAAGCACCGACCAACGCTGTCGAAGACATCTCGGCACTTGAGCAGGCTCAAGGCGCTGCTATCGATGGCGAGACAGGCGTGGGTGCTGCAGGCTCTGCGCTTAACATAGGTGCGGCGAGCAGCACCGCGACGCTAGAGGTGATGTTGAGCGATGAGGCGGTGGTGGTGATTACTGATGCGTCAGGGAGCAATCTGATGAACGGCGCTCAAAGCACAGGTAGCTATAAGTTATCTGGCATGCCGCCATTTAATGTACAGATCGATAATGTCGATAATGTCAGCTTAATGCTCAACCAAGAGGCGGTGGCATTAGAGGCGTACGCCACTGATAAGCAAGCCAGTTTTGAGCTTGCGCCATAAGTGGGTAAAAGCATAACGTCGCATCGTTAGGTATTATTGTCAGGGTTTATTTTTATTTTTTTGCTTTAACCAAAGGGTTTGTCTATGTCAACGTCAGCGCCTATTAACCGTCGTCTTACCAAAAAAATATATGTCGGTGATGTCGCGATTGGGGGTGATGCACCGATTAGTGTGCAAAGCATGACCAACACCGAGACTTGTGATGTGGCTGCGACGGTCGCACAAATCGAGCGCTGCGTAGAAGCAGGCGCTGATCTGATGCGCGTCTCGACCCCGACGATGGATACGGTCAACGCCTTTGCCGAAATCCGTAAACAGGTCAGCGTGCCGCTTATCGCCGATGTGCATTTTGATCATAAGATTGCTTTGGCAGTGGCCGAAGCAGGTGCTGATTGTTTGCGTATCAACCCAGGTAATATCGGTAGTGATGCTAAAGTACGTGAAGTGGTTGCCTGCGCCAAGCATCACAATATCCCGATTCGTATCGGTGTCAACGCAGGCTCGCTAGAAAAAGACATCCAGCGAAAGTATAAAGAGCCGACGGGCGAGGCGATGCTAGAGTCCGCGATGCGCCATATCGATATTTTGGAGCGTCTCAATTTTGATCAGTACAAAGTCTCAGTCAAAGCCAGTAATGTGTTTTTGACATTAGAGGCGTATCGTCTGCTCTCAGCCCAAATTGACAACCCGCTACATCTGGGCGTGACCGAAGCTGGTGTCTATCGCACCGGCGCGGTCAAATCTGCCATTGCATTAGGGGGACTGCTCCTAGACGGCATCGGCGATACTATTCGTATCTCCCTAGCGGCAGAGCCTGAAGAAGAAATCAAAATCGGCTTTGATATTTTAAAATCGCTAAACATCCGCTCAAACGGTGTCAATTTTATCGCTTGTCCTAGCTGCTCGCGCCAAGAGTTTGATGTGATCAAAGTGATGACAACGTTAGAGTCGCGTCTCGAGGATATTCGTGAGCCGATGGATCTGTCAGTGATTGGCTGCAAAGTAAATGGCCCAGGGGAGGCCAAAGAAGCCGATATCGGTATCGTCGGTGCTGCGCCAAAGTCATTAGTCTACCGTATGGGCGAAAAAAGCCATTTGATCAATACCGAAAACCTAGTCGATGAGATTGAAAGTATGGTGCGCGCCCATGCTGAAGACTTGGCAAAAAAGCGCGAAAATGAGATTATTCGCGTTAAATAAATACCAGTAGCGCTAACGGATACCAGTAGTGCTGTCGCTGTTTTTAGGTTAATTATATAAAAAAGAACTTGTGATAAATTTAAGGATATGACCGTACCATGATCAAAGCTATCAAAGGGTTTAATGATATTTTGCCTACCCAATCGGCAAAATGGCTACAATTAGAAGCGATATTGGCGGATGTGCTGGGTAGGTACGGTTATGAGCATATTCGTCTGCCTATCGTCGAGCAGACTGATTTGTTTGCCCGTGCTATTGGCGGGGCCACAGACATCGTCGAAAAAGAGATGTATAGCTTTGCCGATAAATCTGAGCCGCCCACTCCTTTGACCTTGCGCCCAGAGGGCACCGCAGGCGCGGTAAGGGCTGTAATCGAGCACAATCTACTGCGCGGTGATACGCCTAAACTATGGTACATCGGCCCCATGTTTCGCTACGAGCGCCCGCAAAAAGGCCGCTATCGTCAGTTTCATCAATTAGGGGTCGAAAGCTTCGGTAGTGCGCTGCCCGATGCCGATGCTGAGCTGATCGCGATGACGCATCTGATGTGGCAAGCGCTGGGTCTCAAAGACGAGATGCGCTTGCAACTAAACAGCTTGGGTGAAATCGACGAGCGCCATGCTTACCGTGAGGCTCTAGTCGCTTATCTAACCGACAAACAAGACCAGCTTGACGAAGACAGCAAGCGCCGTCTGACGACCAACCCGCTACGTATCTTAGACAGCAAAGAGGCGAGTACGCAGGCGTTATTGGCAGAAGCGCCAAAGCTGGCTGAGTTTTTGGGTACGGAGAGCATGGCGCACTTTGAGCAAGTGCAGGCATACTTGACCGCGCTTGGTATCGATTTTGAGATCAATCCGCATCTGGTACGCGGTCTGGATTATTACAATAAGACCGTCTTTGAATGGGTGACAGACAAGCTAGGTAGCCAAGCTACCGTCTGTGCAGGTGGGCGTTATGATGGTTTGGTTGGCCAGCTAAAGTCTGTTGGTACTGACGGCAGTAAACCTGCCAAATCTGAGCCTGCCGTTGGATTTGCCATGGGGCTTGAGCGTTTATTATTGTTACTAGAGGCGGTCGCGCCGATGGCAGACGTTTCGGCCTGCGATGTCTTTGTGGTCGCTCATCCAGAAGTCTATAGCGCAGGTATCAAGTATGCCCAAAACCTACGTTATGAGCGTCCAGATATCCGAGTCAAGATGGCAAGTGCCACCAGCCTAAAAGCGCAAATGAAAAAGGCGGATAAATCAGGGGCTGCGCTCACGGTGATTATTGCTCAGCAAGAGCTCGATGACAATCTGGTGAGTATCAAAGACATGCAGACAGGCGAGCAGCGTAGTGTCTCGCAAGACTGGCTATCGAATGCAGACAATTTTTCGCGCCAGTGATGAATGGGTCGATTGATTAGTCGATCAATTAATAGATTAATCAGGTGATATCGGCTTTCGCCTCAGCATTTTTATAACACTTTTATTAGGTAACCCTTTATGGCTTTGACACCCAATTCGCCAAATCCAGACAATTCCATGGACGCGTTAAAGCAGTATGGCAGCTATATCGTCACTGCAATTTTGTTGGCGTTGGCCGCTTATTTTGGTTGGACATACTGGCAAAATAACCATGCGCGCGTCGATACAGTCGCAGCAGATCACTACGCGGATATCCAACGGCTCAATGAAGAAATCAGTCTGGCGGCGCAAAACCCAGATTTGGAAGCTGAGGCGCAAGAAGCGCTGGCACAAAGCCGTACACAACTGGACAAAGATATCGACGTATTGGTTGGCGCCCACGGCGAGTCAGTCTATGCGTGGCAAGCATTGATGATAAAAGCCCGCCATCAAGTGGATAGTGATGACTTTACCGCCGCAGCAAATACCCTGAAGCAAGCATTAGCCATTGACTTGGGCGACGCTGGCCTAAGCGCCATCACCCGTCTACGTTATGCCAACACGCTACTGGCAGCAGGCGATGCTGAGGGCGCACTGGCAGAAGCCAAACAAGACATGCCAAGCTCATTTGAAGCCAGTCAGCAAGAGTTGCTAGGCGATATTTATCTGGCACAAAACGATAAAGATTTGGCCATCAACGCTTACAATAATGCGTGGGAGCTGTTACGTGAGCGTCAAGAAATGCGTGCAGTATTGGCATTGAAGATGGAGAGCTTGGGGGTAATGCCTGAGCCTATCGAGGCGCAAGCCAGTCTGATCCAAGAGCCTGCTGTACCAGCGCCTGCGATATCTGAGCCGCCACCAGTGGTAGAGGGCGCACCGGCCGAAGTTACACAGTAGTGGTATTGTATTAGGCGCTATTAACGAATAATAGCGCTGATGTTTTATCAGCACCCTAGGCAGTACCAACAGAATTCTATATGCTAGATTGGCGGCCAGTGGGCTGATCGTGAGAGCAGAGTTGATAAGTGGCTGTTATCTATTTAAAAGTTTTATAACAGTCACCAAGATAACTAAAACCAGGCAACACTGTGAGCAGATCATTGATGGATGAGCCACAGACTGACCGCCCAATCCACTAATCCATAATAATTTTTGTAGTGAGAACCTATGATGACTCAATCCATTCGCTCGAGCAACATGTCAACAGCCAATATTATCAAAAAGACAGTCATGCATGTGGCCGTACTGGCAGTAATGAGCACTGCAGTGATTGGGTGTAATCGCGGTATCAAGCCTGTCGTCAATGATCCTGTCGATTTGGTACAAATTGCAGAGCCGGTCACTGTGCTACAGCCTGTCTTTAGCGCAGATGTTGGCAATAAAAAAGCCAGCAAAAAAGATCCTTTGGCGCTGCAAGTTGGCTATGCCAATGGTCAAATGGTCACAGCCTCACGCGGTGGCGACTTGATAGGGTTTGATAATGCAGGTGAGCGTCTGTGGTCAGTCAATGTCGGTGATCAAATCACCGGCGGCGTGACAGTAGATGCCTTAAGCCAAACGGCAATCATTAGCACACGTGGCGGTCAGGTGATGGCGTTTGATAGTACAACGGGTGCCAAACGCTGGCAGCAGCAGCTATCAGGGTCGGTATTGACGCCGGCTTTGGTCAGTAATAATCGCGTGATTTTGTCAGCGAATGATGGGTTTTTGCACGGCTTATCTCTACAAACCGGCCAGTCCGTATGGCAGTTTGCCACTCAAGTGCCTGCCATCAGTGTACGTGGTAGCGCCGCGCCAACCCTACTAGACAGCAAGACTGCGCTGCTGGCGACCGCGGATGGCCGTTTGCATGCGGTGACGGTTGATAGTGGTCTGCCGCAGTGGTCGAGACGCGTCGGTGTCGGTACGGGCAGTAGCGAAGTTGAGCGTATGAGCGATGTCGATGGCACGCCTATCGTTGATCAAAACCAGCTGTTTGCAATCAGCTATAGTGGTCAGTTATTGGGTATTGATTTAGCCTCGCGTCAGGTTTTATTTGTCAATGAGCTTGCCAGTCTCAAATCCCTTGCTGTCAATAATCAGCAAGTCATCGCCACCAGCCTAGATGGTAAAGTGGTTGCGTATGATCGCAGCAATGGCGAGATGCTCTGGGAGAGCGATGAGCTAGCGTATCGTCACTTGACCAACCCTGTGATGATTGGTGATTATATCGCGGTCGGTGATTTAGAAGGAGTGGTGCATTTGTTCAACCCTGCCAATGGTCAAATCATCAGCCGTGTACAGACCAAGGGGGCGTTGACCAACTTGCAAGTACAAGGAAGTCGTTTGCTAACGCAGAGCACCTCAGGTCAAGTGGCTATCTGGCAGCTGATGCGTTAAGTATCATAGGCTGTGCCGCGCGGCAGCTGATGAGTCGTGATATTATTATCAGCCAGCCATTAGACTTGCGGTTTGACATCACGATCACTACTATTATCACTCACGCTGCTAGGTCAGCGTTTTGTGCTTGGTTGTAAACTGCTTGTTTAAACGCAGGCTTTCGCGTACTCTATGCGACCGATATGCGGTAGGTTTACCATATAGACGACATCATTTGATAGATCCGATAAAATGGTGTCTGAGAGATATAATCATCACTGTAGGCTTGCTTACTATAGAGTCGATGTTATAGGGTTGATGAGTGTATCTGCTGTCGTTTTATCATTTATATTAATTTGCGGTCACGTACAACAATATTTGCGACTATGATTTTAGTCGCTGTACGGTCTGCCATTGTGCCTTTCACTGAGAGTAACCCATGAGTATCAAGCCTGTGGTCGCCTTAATTGGTCGTCCAAACGTCGGTAAATCCACCTTATTTAACCAGTTTACAAAAAGTCGGCAGGCATTGGTTGCTGATATGTCGGGGCTGACGCGTGACCGTCAGTACGGTGATGCTACCTACGAAAACAAATCGTTTATCGTTGTCGATACGGGCGGTATCGGTGAGGCAGACGATGGCAGTGGCAATATCGATGACTATATGTCTGAGCAATCGCACACAGCGATTCATGAGGCAGATATCATCGTGTTTGTAGTGGATGCGCGGTCTGGAATGATTGGCGCTGATGCTGAGATTGGTAAGTTTTTGCATACATTGGGCAAGCCTGTCTATGTGGTCGCCAACAAAGTCGATGGCGTCCATGATGCCGCGCCTGCGGAGTTTTATGCGCTCGGTTTGGGAGAGCCGTATCCGATGGCTGCCAGCCACGGCCGCGGTGTCGGTAACTTGCTAGAAGTGCTGACCGCTGACATGCCTGAGCAAGAAAACGTCGTCGAACCAAATGGCTTAAAACTTGCCATTATCGGTCGTCCAAACGTCGGCAAATCAACCTTGGTCAACCGTTTGCTTGGCGAAGATAGGGTGGTGGTATTTGATATGCCAGGCACCACGCGCGACAGTATTTATATTCCTTATAAACGGGATGGTAAGGATTATGTCCTTATCGACACCGCAGGCGTGCGCCGCCGCGGCAAAATCGATGAAAAAGTAGAAAAATTCTCCGTTATCAAAACCCTACAAGCCATCGAAGACTCCAATGTGACGGTGATTGTCATCGATGCGCAAGAAGGCATCGTCGATCAAGACTTGCATATGATAGGCTATGCGCTCGATGCAGGTCGGGCGCTGGTGGTCGCGATAAACAAATGGGATGGCCTCAGCCAAGACCAAAAAGACTATATCAAGCTTGAGATGGATCGCCGCTTTAGCTTTATTCCTTTTGTGAAAGTGCACCTGATCTCAGCGCTACATGGTACCGGCGTGGGCAACTTATACCCGTCGATCTTACGCGCTTATCAGTCATCTATGTTTGAGGTATCGACCAATCGCTTGACGCAGATATTGCAAGACGCTGTGACAGCCAACCCACCACCGACCGTCGCAGGTCGCCGTATCAAGTTGCGTTATGCGCATATCGGTGGTCACAACCCACCGGTCATCGTCATTCACGGTAACCAAACCAGTGCGCTACCGAAGAGCTATCAGCGTTACCTCGAAAACCAATTTCGTCAAGTCTTTAAGCTTGAAGGCACACCGCTGAATGTCATCTTTCGACAAAATGACAACCCCTATGCCAATAAAAGCGACACACCGACGAAAGCAAAAGCGCAGCAGTTACGCCAACGTGAGCGCAATCGGGCAAAAAAATTCACTACCAAAGACAAAAAACCGCGCTAACTTGCTAATGGCTAACTTGCCAGTGGCGAGGGTACGAACCAGTCACTTTATGATGTCGCCTGTATCGTTGTTATGATAAGGCGGCATAGTGCTGCGCCGCTGTTTTTATTCTCCCCTCGTTGTGTATAGTCAATCCAATATAAAATTGACACCTCTGATGCCAGTAGGACGGTACCTGCCCAAAAATATCTGCATGTTTGTCTTATCACTTCTGCAAAATACCTGTAGTATGAATAAAAAGTTGTCTTGGCTTCGTTGAGTGATATGAACAGCCCTCGTTCTCGCACCATTCCTATGCTTATCTGGCGCTCTGTCGTACAGGCCATTACGCTGGCTGTGTTGGCAGGGTTTATATTGTTTTTTGTCTATGGTCTGACTTATCATTACAAAGAAACGCATCGGCATATAGATCAGCTTGCCGCGGTATTGACCGCCAGCGCCTCGACAGCAGAAGGGGCAGATATCGTAGCGGAGCAAGTTGCCTTTTTATTAGAAAATGAGCCAAGTATTCAGAGTATTTTATTTTACTCAACCCCTCAGCCTATCAGTGATACCAATCAATCTAGAGGCGACTGGAAAAACGCCCTGTTTGCCGATACGGTCAGCTTTAATTACCCAGTCGTCAGTAATGACTTGCAACCAGACAGTCTCACTATTGCCGCTACATTCTCTGATGCTGATGGTTTACCGCGCCAGTCATCAGGCGTAGCGGCGTCCTCAAGCACCACAAAAAATGCCAATAGTACGCTGGTCGGTTATATTAATATCACCTTAGATGTCAATAAACTGCGCGCAAGCTGGTTTCAAAGCAATGCTTTATTGTGGCTGGTTACGATTTTGCTGGCTGTGGTCTGGGCGCTGTATGTCTTACGTAAGCTCAACTGGCCGGTTAGGGATGTGGACGCGCTCACTGAAGTATGCGACATCATTATTAGGACGCCTGAGCTTGAAAAACTGCCCGTCATCGCCCAGCATTTTAATTTTCAGGAGCTGGCGCAAATCAAGCAGGCTTTGATTGTGCTGTTTAAACGCTTGCAAGACATCAAACAAGACTATGAAGCGGTGGCGACCTTTGAGCAGCAGCTACACAGCAAAGATGTATCGCTCGATGTGCAGCTGCATAATTTTCAGAGCATGATAACCCACGAGCTAAAAACCTCATTAAATGCCATTGTCGGCGGCTTACAACTGCTAGATTATGAAACCTTGAGCCGAGAGCAAAAAGACGCGGTCGATATCATCAGTAGTGGCAGTGACAAGCTGGTGTCTTCGCTTGAGCATATCATTCAGTTGAATCAGATACAAAAAGGTCAGATGACCATTCATCTTAGTGAGTTTAACCCACTACAGCTGATCGCTGATCTGTTGGCAGAGTTTGAGCCTGTCGCTAAACGTAAGGGCTTAGAGCTGATTAGCCAAGTGCATCATATAGATTATGGCCTACAAGGTGATGTAAAAAAGATACAGCAAATACTCGCGATTTTGCTAAGTAATGCCATTAAGTTTACCTCAGCGGGGCAGGTTACCATTACCTCGCAGCTCACGCATTTTGATAAAAGCAATCGCTGGCAGATCAGTGTCAAAGACACGGGCATCGGCATCGATAACAATCACATCGACGATATTTTTAATCCGTTTTTTCAGGTAGACTCGTCACAAACGCGGCAATACGAAGGCTCAGGGATAGGCTTGCCCGTCGTCAAACAAATGGCCCAGCTGATGGGAGCGAGCATCGATGTCGATAGTGCGCTGGGCGTCGGTACAGAGTTTGTCTTGACCATTCCACTACCCAACCAGCAGCAAGTTCATCAGCAGCAAGTGCTGGCAGGGCTAAGTATTATTTACTATTATTATCACGAAGCGGGATTTTTGGTGGAGGAGCTTGAGCGGTTAGGCGCGCAGGTGATCTGCCATCAGCATGAGCAGCTGGCGCTAGATGAGATATGCCACAAAAAAATCGACATAGTGATGTTTGCAGAAGACATGTATCCTGCGAGGGCTGAGGCATTGGCCACCCGTATTCGTCAGATAGAAAACGCTGATATCACCCATCGGGCGCTATTGATATACTGGTATCCAAAACACCACGTGCGCAGCTTAGAGAGCTTTGAGCATGGGTTAAAAGCTGCTGGTGTCGACTATTGCCACATGGTGACGTATAGTGATAAAGGATTGAGCGATTTGATAAAACGCTGGCTCGTTTGGACATGATATGGAGAGATGACTTTGATAAGACATACTTGATAGCTTGGATATCATAAACCTTGCCATTACCACAAGCTTTGATACAACAAGCCTTGATTTTATGCAAACAAAAAAAGACGCTCCGGTAGATGAGCGTCTTTTTTTGTATATAAGTTATGCCAAATGCTTAAAAAAAGCTTTGTACCCAGCGAACCACACGCTGCCAAGTGCGGCTCAAAAATCCTGATTGTTCGATATCACTGGTGGCAATAATAGGCACAGATGCCACTGCCTTGCCGTCGATGACCGCCATCATTTTACCGATGTTTTGTCCTTTTTTAATGGGAGCTTCTAAGCTTTCGGGGATGTCGACCACGGTGGTGATTTTGTTTTTTTGCGTCTTACTGGTCAGTATTTGCAAGTTATCACCTGTGACCAGTTCAGTTTCGTCGGTTTCACCAAACCAGACTGGTACCTTACTGACAAATTGCCCAGCAGGTGCTTTGGTGACGGTGGTAAAGTGCCCAAAACCCCAATTGAGCAGCTCGCGCGACTGGTCGGCACGGGCTTGCGGGCTTTCGGTGCCCATGATCACAGAAATCAGACGCATGCCTTCACGTTTGCTCGAGGCGGCCAAGCAGTAGCCTGCAGCGTCTGTATGGCCTGTTTTTAGACCGTCGACCGTGGGGTCAGTCGCTAGTAGGGCATTGCGGTTGCCTTGTGTGATGCCATTGTAGGTAAACTCTTTTTCGGCATACAAGCCATAGTAGTCGCCGCTGTTTTTGATGATGGCGCGCGATAGCTTGGCCAAGTCCAGCGCTGAGGCTCTATGGCCTTCGTCAGGCATGCCTGTCGAGTTGACAAAATGGGTGTTTTCCATGCCCAGCTTTTCTGCTTGCTCATTCATCAAGATGGCAAACGAGGCTTCGCTACCAGCGATATGCTCTGCCATAGCTTTTGAGGCGTCATTACCTGATTGAATAATAATACCGCGTAGCATGTCGATAACGCTCGCAGATTTATTTACCGGTACATACATACAAGACTGACTGCTACTGCCGCGGCACCACGCATTTGGGCTCATCAGCACTTGATCGTCTTCTTTTAGGTCGCTTGAGGCGAGGCGCTGCTCGATGATGTAGCTGGTCATCATTTTTGTCAAAGATGCTGGCGGTAGCGCTTCATTGGCGTTTTTTTGTGCCAAGATTTCACCAGTGTTGTAGTCCATTAATACATAGGCGGTATTGTCCATCTCGGGTGGCTGAATGGCGGCATTTGCCATTATCGCACTCATAGAAACACTTACACCAACGACCAGCTGTACCAGCTGATTTTTTACACGCTTTACTGTCATATATCGTTACACCGCATCATAAAACCAAATGTATCTGCCGCTTGCGACTCGCCCCAAACCTCGGTCATTTTTTTCGTATGTCTTAAATATTATATTCAAAAACAAGGGATTAATGATGGCAGTGACGATGGTGCGACAGACATAAAATTAACGCCTTATCTTAGCAAAATGATAACCGATGGGGAATCGATAACTGCAAAAAATAAGGCACCCCCAAAAATAAAAAGCCCTGCTTGTGTCTATGATCGCTTGTCGCGTTTATCACGTAACTCAGGCTATTTTCACCTATCTATAAGGTATCTTAAAAAACAAACCCAGCGCGATCTTCGGTTGCAAAAAAGCCTGCTGCATGGCCCATCTTCTGGCAATACAGCAAGCTTTTATGTCATCTATCACTCGTCAGAAAAACATTAAAAATCTTGACGCTTTGTCCCGCTTTGGACGCCCGCTTGTGTCGTTTTTTATTGTCGTTGATGATCAATGTTATTTTGGCGTCAAAAGCACAGTGGTACGTTTTTGTTTATTTTTTTAAATCGTCTGTCCTATCATGCTTATCATAAGTGGTGATGAGGGGGTACTAGTATTCAGCATTGGCCAAGTCTTCGCACAGCGCTCGGTTGTCTTGCTTAGAGAACCCCATCGTCCAGCTACGGATACCTTGGAGAATTTGGCGATAGTCTTGCTGCGTTGATAGGTATTGAATCGCCGCTTTGGGGTCTTCTAGTGACGGCATCAGCTCGTGCAACTGCACGTTATAAGACTTATAAAAACGCTGTTTTTGCTTGCCGTTTAGCATCGGCGGGCAAATCTCTGAAAGTACTTGCATCACAGCGATTTCATGCTTGGTGATGTTGATGCCAGACATGTCTAAAGGAATGGTCGTCGCAGCATTGTTTGCCGCATAGGAGGCTTGAGACAGCATGGCAACAGACGTTATCAGTCCTGCAAGACCTACCTTGGATGCGGTCTTCGCTAGCACAGAAGCTATAGATAATATCGATTGATTTTTCATTCTGTATTACACTCGCTTATCTTTATTTAATGGTCATATGTTAATGGGTAAAAAAACAAAAGTCACATAAAATATTGATTTATGTGTAGATATATTGTGAGCCAAAGCCATCTTGCAGCAACATATCAGCAGCATCGTCAGCTAAGTTACGTCCGCCTAAAAGTATAAGTTTGTATTGTAGTGCGTTGTTGCCTATTGTAACCTAATGGCAAGTTTTTGCTTATCATTTAATCTGTACTGGCAGTATGACACTCTGCCATAAACAGTTCAGGATAATGCTGCTAAAGCGGCAAATCCTTGAGTACTGTAGGCTGAGAGTCTTCATATTTGTATCTATTGCATCTATGGTTTGGTCTGCTATGTGTGCGTCAGTGTATGATTGGGGTATAATCGCCATTTATTTTTGCCCTTTTGCTTTTTTTGCGCTTTTACTTACGATACCAGCAGGGCGCGCTGATGATGTCTACCATGGGTAGTGAGTTAGCGCGATGTATAAGTATAAGTAAGAAGGTGTCATTGGGCGATAAATTTTACCAATCAACCGTTTGCGCTGTCGCCCTTTACTCTGTAGGCTAAGGCACCCAGCATTAGGGGCCAAACTGAGCAAATAAGCAGTTTGCCAAGGGAAACCACGTGCTTATCATCTTCGTGATGGCCTATCATCTAGGCAATGCTGCGCCGAGTATAGCAATATTATGACAAAAAGGCTGAAAAGCAGACAAACGGTCAAAGACAAAAACAACGAGCAAATATGAGATTTTTACTTAGCAATGATGATGGCGTACACGCGCCAGGACTATTGGCATTGGCTCAGGCACTATCGGCCATCGGTGAGGTCGTCGTCGTCGCCCCAAGCGAAGAGCAAAGTGGCTGCGCAAGCTCGCTTAGTGTCTCAAAGCCGCTGTATGCTCATCAGTTGCCGTCGGGGTTTGTCGCTGTCAATGGCTCTCCTGCCGACTGTATTTATCTGGCATTGCACGAGCTGTACTGTAATATGGACTTTGATTGTATCGTCACCGGCATCAATTCAGGCGCCAATTTGGGACAAGATGTCTTGTTTTCTGGCACCTTTGGCGCGGCATTGACCGCTCAGATTTTTGGTATACCCGCGATTGCCACTTCTTTGGTAGGCGGCGGTGTCAAAGGAAAAAAGGCAGGCAAACGACGAGAGCCAGAGGATGCCAGTCACTATAAGGTGGCTGCTGAGGAGATTGCCAAGCTCATTCGTGAGACCGCTATTTTGTCGACGTGTAAAAGTTTGCCCTATCACGTATTAAACGTTAATATTCCTGATGTGCACAGCAGTGCTGAGATAAAAGGCCGAAAAATCACCACGCTTGGCCATGCTCAGATTGCGCACCCCGTCCATCACATGGTAGATCCGCGCGGGCGAGATGCGTATTGGCTGTCGTTACGCAAACGCAAAAATGCCTACGCCGCATCAGCGCTACATGATGAGGAAGGTGACGAAACGACCCAATTACCAGATCGTCAGGCGCTTAACCCCTTATACCAGCAACCCTGTGAGGTGGCAGGTGTGATGACCGACGATAAAGCCGTGGCCGAAAACTATATCAGCCTATCGCCTGTGCGATTGCACCATGCGCCAAAAGCTGCGTTAGAGACGTTGTCGAGTTTGGCCTTATGAGAATACTTGATGCGATAAAGGCAAGAGTAATAGCACAAATCATAGACAGCTGAGGTCTGTGACCATAGGATAGATGACCCAAAAAGCATAATACGTATGAGTGGCACACAAACCACTCAATAAGACAAAAACTGATGAGTGAGAGAAAGAATAGGAACCTTGTATGAAAAAGCTTGACACAGGATCGCACCTTGCAACGTCGGTGTTGATTGGTAGCATGGCCGCCGCCGCGCTAACGATGGTAGGCTGTGCCACCAAACCTACTTATCAGACAGCAAACCAAGCTGCGCCCAAGATTATCACCAACGCACAAGGGGTTCCTAACTACCATCTGGTCCAGCGCGGTGATACCGTCAGCCAAATCGCCGCCCGTTATCGCCTAAATTATCGTCAAATTGGCGCGATCAATGGCTTAGATAGTAAATACACCATCTATAGCGGCCAATGGTTAAAGCTCTGGCAAGGACAGCCAAATGCTGCCAATAACAATCGCTATAACGCGCCTGCTCAGACACGGCCACAGCCTACTTACAACCCGCCTGTCACCAGCACACCTACTAACACTAGCCCTGTCTATGAAGTCACGGCAAACGCCACGTCAGGCTATGAGTACCCGAGCCGCAACCAAGTGACACGTAACTTTGATGCGGCGGCTGGCACGATGGGCATGTGGTTTGCTGGCAATATCGGCGACCCTGTACTGGCAAGCCAATCAGGGACAGTGCTATATGCAGGTAACGGTTTGCCTGAATATGGCAATCTGATCATGATTCGTCATAGTGACAACTATATCACCGCCTACGCTCACAATAGCCAGCTTTTGGTTAAAGAAGGGGACGCGGTGCAGCGTGGCCAACGTATTGCCAATATGGGTAGTAGTGGCCAAACCAATCAAGTGGGTCTAGAGTTTCAAGTACGCTTAAATGGCAACCCTATTGATCCACGGGCAGTATTGGGACGCTAGTCTTTGTTAGTGCCATGATTGATTGTGCAACACGTCCTAGCCGTCCTAGCATTGCTGCTCTACCGCTGCTGGTTTTTATTTGTTAAGTTATCCCAAGCCCTAAAAAGATGATAAGCGACTGATGAGCGATATACAGTTACTCTATGCTTATTACTCTGATTTTTGGCAACGGTATGGCTTACCGATAGTACTTATTCACACCTGAGACTTCTTATGATTTTAAAAAAACACTATATTGCTCTTTTCCCAGCGCTAGTCATGGTGGGCTGTACCAGCCAGCAAGCGATGCAAAACCCTAGCAAACCTGTGCGTCAGGCTAACGTGCAGATTACTCAGACTCAGACCATTCAGGTCAAGCCGACCCCCAAGCCTGCTGTCAACCCCCAGCCAGTCGTAAAACCAAGCTATGGCAGTTTTTCTGACTGGAAGTCGGATTTTTCTATGCGCGCCATGGCGTCAGGTCATGATGCACCGACCATCCGCCGCCTGCTAGATTTGGCGTATCTCAATCAGCAAGTCATCTCTTTAGACTCAGGGCAGCCTGAGTTTTCTAAAATGCCGTGGGAGTATGTGGATTCGGCAGTATCAGACGGCAGAGTCAGCACAGGTAAGCGTAAGTTTGCAGAGCAGCGGACGTTTTTGTCCCAGTTACAGTCACAGTATGGCGTCAATGCCGAAATCATCGCGGCAATATGGGGGATGGAGTCTTCGTATGGCGCGGTGACGGGCAACAGTAGCATTCCAAGCTCGCTTGCCAGCCTTGCCTATGACGGTCGTCGCCAAGAGTTTGCCGAAACTCAGTTGTTGTCGCTTGCCTCGTTGTTGCAGCGCGGCGATGTGTCATGGTCACAGCTGGATGGCTCTTGGGCGGGCGGCATGGGGCAAACCCAATTCATCCCTGATACTTGGCTCAAACAAGGGGTAGATGGCGATGGTGATGGTCACCGCAACCCTTGGGCAACGGGGGATGCATTGGCGTCTACTGCCAATTATCTGAGTAACTCAGGTTGGGTACGCGGCTTAGCGCCTTTTTATGAAGTGAGGATTCCTGCATCTTTTGATTATGCCGTTGTTGGCAGCAAACAGTCGGCGGCCAGATGGGCGGCACTTGGTATCGATACCATCGATGATGTGTCTTTGGATGCCAATACCCAGATGGAGTTGTGGCTACCGGCTGGCAAAGATGGTCCTGCACTGCTGCTCAGTCCCAATTTTGATGTGATCAAAGTCTATAACAACTCATCAAGCTATGCACTAGGGGTCAGCTTGTTGGGCAAAGCGCTGGCAGGGCAAGGCGGTCTATATAAATCATGGCCGCGTTATGAGCGCCCATTATCGACTGTGCAAGTACGCAATCTCCAGCAGCGCCTGACCAGCATGGGTTATGATACCAAAGGTGCTGACGGTATCGTAGGCACCAATACGCGTAGGGCGTTTCAGCGTTGGCAAGCAGATAATGGCCAGACGCCAGATGGTTTCATTACTCAGCGCAGTGCTGCAAGCCTAGCCTCATGGTGAACTAGGCTGTTAAACTGGCTGTGTCATCTGGTTGGCTATTAATGTTAAGCTGTTAAAGAAGGCATTTTGCTCACTTGCTTGCTAGGCTTTATAGTAAGCCTTTAACAACTACAACAAAAAGCACCTTATTAGGTGCTTTTTTTGCGCTAATCTAGGATTGCTATATCAGCTATAGTCAACCTTATACGCGAGAAAAATAGCTGCTCATTGAGCGATTTAATAGCCGTCAAAAAAAGAAGAGTACTCTTTTATGATTACCATGGAAGCCTTGCAATTAGCGATAAAAGCGCGCGTAGAAGATTACAATAATAACGATTTTTCTCTAAGGCAAAGAGCTGTTAGGACGTGCGCTTTGCAAGACAGCGGCAATCAGATACTGGCGCAAGATATTGCCTCGCCTTTTGATATACCCAGACAAAACCTATCGGCGATGGATGGTTATGCTATCGCACAAGGCAGCGAACTATCGGCAGATAGCACTATAGAGATCATCGGTGAGTCACAAGCGGGCAGTGCTTATACAGATCGGCTTGTAACAGGGCAGGGTGTACGGATTTTTACAGGGGCGGTGGTGCCTGATAGCTGCGATACTGTCATCATGCAAGAAAACACCAACTTTGCAAAAATAAAAGACACAATCGACAAATCAAAGCCTTATCGGGTAACACTGACCCAAGCGGCCAAAGTGGATAGCAATATTCGCTGGCAAGGCGAAGAGATAGAGGCAGGTGAAGCGGTATTGACAGTCGGTAAGCGCATAAACCCTGCTGATATTAGCCTACTTGCAAGCTTAGGTATCAGCCAAGTCAGCGTCTTTGCGCCGCTTATCGTCGGGCTACTGGCAACGGGCGATGAGCTGGTGGCTGTCGGTGATGCGCTGACAAGTCTGGCACAAATATACAATTCCAACACCCCAACGCTAAAGACTTTGCTGGCTGGTTTGCCGATTACCATTCGCGACTACGGCATTATCCCTGATGATTTGGATAAGACCACGGCTGCTATTAATGAAGCCGTGCAAGACTGTGATGTGCTAATCTCGACCGCTGGCGTGTCGGTGGGTGATTATGATTTTTTGACTACCGTCATCGAGCAGCTCGGGCAAATTAACCATTACAAAGTGGCGATGAAGCCTGGTAAGCCTTTTGTGTTTGGGGAGCTTGCTAAAGATTTGGATAAGCCAGTACTGTACTTTGGCTTACCTGGTAACCCCTTGTCGACAGTCGTTGGTACGCTACAGTTTGTGCTACCGGCACTATGGCAACTATCAGACGCGCGCGTATCTGAGCAGCCGATGCAAATACATATCAAGGCTAAACTAGCAAACGACATCAAAAAATCAGTCGGTCGCAAAGATTTTCAGCGCGGCGTATTGAGGCAAAACGCTGCAGGCGAGTATGAAGTGGAGTGTTTTGCCAGGCAGCAGTCACATAGAATCAAACAGCTTAGCCTTGCCAACTGTTTTGTCGTGTTGGACAAAGACAGCGGTGATGTCGCAGCAGGTAGTGAAGTGATTGTGCAACCTTTTCCTTGGCTCCATCAGACGAATAGATGAGACGTATAAATCGCAATTGGCAGTAAATTATGAATGATGACAAGCTTAGCATCGGCAGTGCTCAACTGTATTCGCCAGCCGCGCCTGCGATATCTGATGGTACTCACGCCTTGCCTACCGCTGCGTCTACGGACGTTGATGCTAGCCATTTAACTAAGAGCCATCAGCTTTTAACGGACAGCTTTGCGCGTCGTTTGACTTATTTGCGCCTCTCTATCACCGACTTCTGCAACTTTCGCTGTGAGTATTGTTTGCCCAATGGCTATCAAGGCAAGCGTCCTGATGATGAATTAAGCGTGCCTGAGATTGCCACGCTCATTCGCGGTTTTGCCGAAGTTGGCACTAAAAAGGTGAGAATCACCGGCGGTGAGCCATCCATTCGCCGCGATGTTGTCGAGATTATTCAAACCATTAAACAAACCGAAGGCATAGAAACCGTCGCTATGACCAGTAACGGTTATAAGCTGGGTAAACATCTGGCCAATTGGCAAGCGGCTGGATTAAATAAGTTGAATATCAGCATGGACAGCTTTGATGCAGACACCTTTCATAAGATGACAGGCTTTAATACGTTACCGCAGTTGCTGTCAGATATGGATACGTTATTAAATACCACAGAGATTAAGCTGAAGATAAATAGTATTTTGATGGCAGAGACCGCGTTTGAAAACTTGATGGACGCCATCGACTATGTCAAAGACCGACCCGTTACTTATCGCTTTATTGAATTTATGCAAACCAGTGATAACAGCGATCTGTTTTTTGCTCAGCATGCGCAGTCCGATGTCATCATCGATTATTTGACTGAGCATGGTTGGCAGCCACACGTGCGCGGTAGTAGTGATGGTCCAGCGGTAGAGTATAGTCATCCAGACTATGTTGGGCGCATCGGTATGATTGCCCCTTATGCCGCGCATTTTTGTGATACGTGTAACCGTCTCAGAGTCAGCAGCCAAGGTAAGGTGCATCTGTGTCTGTTTGATCAAGGCAACTACGATATTCGTCAGCATCTGCAAACAGGGGATGTGCAAGGTTTGGTTGAAACTTTACACAGCTTTATGCCGATTAAACCTGAGCACCATCATTTGCATGAGTCCAATAGCGGCATTATGCATAATTTATCGATTATCGGTGGTTAGCATTATTGCACTCTAATCATCAAAGCTATATTTGAATCATAAAAACTGTACTTTTGAGGAATCCCTATGAGCAAACCTGCTGCCAAGTTTACCCCACTTAATATTGCCGTATTGACCGTTTCTGACAGTCGGACGCTGGCAGAAGATACGTCAGGCCAGTACCTAGCAGATAGCTTAACCGACGCAGGCCATCATCTAGCAGATCGCAAGCTCATTAGCGATGATATTTATCAGATACGAGCAGTGATTAGCGGCTGGATTGCCGATCCAAACGTGCATGCGGTGATTACCACGGGCGGTACAGGGTTTTTTATCAGAGATAGCATGCCAGAGGCGGTGAGAGTCTTATTTGATAAATCGATCGATGGTTTTGGTGAGATGTTTCGTCTGATTTCAAAAGATGAGATTGGCATGTCAACGATGCAGTCGCGCGCCGTTGCAGGCATGGCAAATCATACCGGTATTTTTTGTTTGCCAGGCTCCTCGGGCGCTTGCCGTACAGGGTGGGAGAATATCTTAAAAGAGCAGTTTGATAGCCGTACGCGGCCGTGCAACTTTGTACCACACTTTATGGCACAAAACCCAAGCCATGACTGAGGTGATGATAAGTAAAGTGCGTCTATGATAAATGGTTTGAAACCCTTAGACAGCTTAGCTGGTATTGTTATTTTAGCGGGCGGTGCTTCCAAACGAATGGGCACAGCCAAAGCGGCGCTTATGTTACCAACAGGGGAGTGCCTGCTGGATTATCATGTCCGGCATGCGCTGGATTTGGCTCAAGCTCATACTGGTAATAACAAAGACATACCTATTATGGTTGCTGATAATGGGCGTGGCTTTCATGTTGGTTCAGAGCTGATGGATAGCGAATCACAAGCGCCTGTTATGCATATTGCTGATTATGGCGCTAATATGATTAATGACCAGAATGCTGATAGACAAAATAGCGCTGGCCAAAATAGTAACGGTCAGATTAGCAACAGCCAAATTCACACGGGCGGTGCATTGGTCGCTATCGAGTCGGCTCTGCAAACTGTGATAAAGACTCAGCCATCAGATGCTTTAACGGAAAACCAGTCATCATGGCTGTTGGTGATTAGCTGTGATAGTCTGATACCTGCTACAGAGTTATGGCAAAAGTTGCAGTCTGTAGCGACTCAAATAAACAAAAATCAAGAAGCTGATAAGAAGGTGATTTGCTTAACTGATGACAGTCATTTATATCCGCTGTTAGGGCTTTATCCATTAAGTCTTGAGCCTGATTTAAAGGCCTATATCGATAATGGCGCGCGGCGAGTTATGCCTTTTATCAAACCTTATTTACAAGCGGTATCCTTTCCAAACAGTTGGCAGTATTTGACCAACTTTAATACGCCTACAGACTTTGAGCGCGCCTGCCACTCGCTAAGCACTCTATCAATGTCAGACTATTAATATCAGAGAAATTCTCAATGAATAACAACGTCCAAATAGACAATCGAGCTACTCAATGCGGCTTATCACACCTAGATAGCAACGGTGATATCACTATGGTCGATGTCAGTGGCAAGCGGGCTACCACGCGAGAGGCTCATGCGACCGGACAAGTGCGATTTCCCAGCGAGGTTTATCAGCAGATCAAAGCCGCTGATGGCATGACCAAAAAGGGCAGTATCACCCAGACCGCGCATATCGCCGGTATTATGGCTGCAAAGCGCACGCATGACTTGATACCGCTATGTCACCCCTTGCCACTCGATAAGATAGGTTTGAGCTTTGACTATGATGACAATCTTGACAGCATAACTGTCAGCGCTACGGTCAAAGTCACGCACAAGACGGGCGTTGAGATGGAGGCCTTGACGGCTGTAAGCGTGGCATGCCTGACCATTTATGACATGACCAAAGCCATATCGCACGATATCGCCATTGATAACGTGCGCCTAATCACCAAAACGGGTGGCAAATCAGAGTATTGTCATGCTTAGGATAATACAGTTTCGTTTTAATGATTAGCAGTGAAATGAAGCTGAATAGCTTGCACAGAACGGAGAATATAATGAGCGCTATTAAAGCAACCAACGATGCCGCGGCGATGAGCGTACAAGTTCTTTACTTTGCTAGCCTAGCTGACGCTGCCAATTGTCAACAAGAAACCATCAAGGTCGAGCCGTCAACTTCACTAAGCGAGCTCTATGAGCACTTGAGTCAAAAGCATGGCTTTAGTCATTCGCAACAAGAGCTGCGGGTGGCGGTGAATGATTATTTCGCTAAATGGACCGATCCGATTAATGATGGTGATAGCGTGGTATTTATCACCCCAGTCGCAGGCGGCTAGGCAAGGGGGTAGAGATAGTAAGTAGAAACCATGAGTAGAGATAACATATGATAGACAACGTCCACAGCCATTCTATGACCATCAAACGCAGCGTTGATGAGGTCTATGCCATTGCACAGCGTGATGGCTTTGCATTGTTAGATATCGCCATAGACGAGGATAGATTGAAACGCACGTTGGACAATGACGGCTGCGGCGCGTTTGTCTGCTTTGAGGGCCGTGTGCGCAATCATAACAACGCCACCAGCGTTGAGCGCTTGAGTTACTACGGCTATGAGGATTTGGCGCTAAACCAAGGCCGCGCTATCATTGAGGCGGCCAAACAGCGTTTTGAGATTACCCATGCTATTGCCATCCACCGTATCGGCGCATTAGAGATTGGCGATGTGGCGGTATGGGTAGGGGTGGTCTCTGCCCATCGTTATCCCGCGTTTGATGCCTGCCGCTGGATACTCGATGCCATTAAGGCTGATATTCCTGTGTGGAAGCAAGAGTATTACGAGGATGCGCCCTCTAAATGGCTGAGCAACAATGGTTAAAGTAGCCGTTTTATGTGGTGCGCTATTGGCCTTAAGTGCTTGTACGTCAAAGAGTGCTACAGATACCTCTACTGATAATGAATCTAAGCAATTGCAGACGCTACGTATCGCCGCCGCCGCCAATTTATCGGATGTATTGCCTGAGGTTATTGATGGCTATCAAATCGCTAATCAGCTGTCCAAGGATAATATAGAAGTCACGTATGCCTCATCTGGCAAGTTGTATGCGCAAATAATAGCAGGCGCGCCTTATGATATGTTTTTATCAGCCAATCAAGAGTTCCCTGCTAAGCTTGCTGATAAGATCCCCAAAGATAGCACGACGCATCAACCTTTTACCTATACGCAAGGTCAGCTGGCGCTATATAGCGTCAACAAACCTTTGGATGGATTCAGTCCAAAAGCGCTGAGTGATATGTTGCTAAGCGACAGCAGTAGCAAGATCGCTATCGCCAGTCCTGAGCTTGCGCCTTATGGCGCGTCGGCACAGTCTTACTTGCAGGCGCAAAAGTTATATGACCCTTTAGTGCAGCAAAAACGCATAATACAAGCAGAAAACATCGGGCAAGCCTTTCAATATGCGTATACAGGCAGTGTCGATTATGGCTTTGTCGCGCAATCACAAATTATCGCTATCAATGCGAAACCTGAGCAATTTATTACCTTAGCGCCTGAGTCTTATCCGGCTATTTTGCAAGATGGTATTATCATTAGTGATAAACCTGCTACCATAGATTTTACGAACTATTTGCGTTCAGCCGAGGGGCAGCGATACTTCTCACAAGCAGGGTATTTAACCGTGCAATAGCAATCTCTTAGATACAATAAACCTTTGTGAATACAATGAGCCATGAGAAATGACATCATGATAGATTCATCGCTAATGTCAGACATGCTCGCGCCTTTCTTAGTCAGTCTTAAGCTCGCCACCGCCAGCACTTTGTGTTTACTGTTTTTTGCCACTCCTGTGGCCTATTGGCTAGCCAAGCCCAGTCGTGGACGTATCATTGCACGGGTAAAGGTAGTGCTGATGGGCATTATCGCTATGCCGCTGGTCTTACCGCCCACTGTGATTGGGTTTTACTTACTGCTTTTGCTCAGCCCTAGCGCTGGTATCGGTCACTATCTTCATGAGCACAATATCAGCCCGCTTATTTTTACCTTTGAGGGCTTAGTTATTGGCTCTATTATTTATTCCCTGCCGTTTTATATTCAGCCGGTTTATGCGCAGTTTTTGCGTATTCCAAAGAGCGTGATGGAGATGGCACAATTACTCGAGCCAAGCCGCCTAAGGCGTCTGATGACGGTTGCGCTCCCACAAGCCAAGGTTGGTATTATTTTGGGTAGTTTAATCAGCTTTGCTCATACCATTGGCGAGTTTGGCGTGGTGCTTATGATAGGCGGCAGTATCTCTGGTGAGACCAAAGTTGTGTCTATCGCCATATATGAGCAAGTCGAAGCGCTCAATTATGACGCCGCGCATATGATGTCAGGCGTTTTGATTATGATAGGTATGATCATGGTGGCGCTTATTGCGAGTGTGAATAAACTTAATGAGCCGCGGTAGGGTGGGCTTGGCTAATTGGCTAATTGGCTAATTGGCTA